>CADAAS010000266.1:596-2131 GCA_902785885.1 Pseudoselenomonas ruminantium | reverse complement strand
CCGCAGGGCGGCTGGGTATCGCATGAGAATATCCGCAGCATTCCCCGGGATTATGCCAGTGAGTATGTAATGGGCAAGGAGGGCAAATAACATGGAATTTTACGGTTACAGACGAAAAGGAGGCCGCCCCGGTATCCGCAATCATATTTTGATTCTGCCCGCTTGTGCCTGCGGCAGTGAATCCTGCCGGATAGTGGCCAGCCAGGTGCGGGGCGCGGTGAATATTGTCTTTAACACCGGCTGCAGTGATGTGGCGGCCAATACGGAAATGAGCCAGAAGGTGCTTACGGGCTTTGCCCTGAATCCCAATGTCTACGGCGTAGTCATCATCGGCCTGGGCTGTGAAACCGTACCCCATGCCAAGCTGCGGGAAAAGATACAGGCAAGATGTTCCAAGCCGGTAGTTTCCTTTGGCATACAGGAAGAAGGCGGCACCTTAAAGACCATTGCAAAAGCTGTGCGGGCTGCCCGGGAAATGGCGGCTGAAGCTGGGTTCCCCATCAGCGAGTTGCTGCTGGGGATAGAATGTGGCGGCAGCGATGCTACCTCTGGGATTGCCTCCAATCCTGCGGTGGGCAATCTTAGCGACAGGTTGGTGGACTTGGGGGCGTCCGCCATGATGAGTGAGTCCATTGAGTGGATTGGCGGCGAACATGTGCTGGCCCGCCGGGGCGCTACGCCGGAAATCCACGACCAGATTATCCGGGTGTGCGAGGACTATGAAAAACATTTGCTGGCCGCAGGACAGGATTGCCGGGCGGGACAGCCGACACCGGGCAACAAAGCGGGCGGCTTGTCCACGATTGACGAAAAAAGCCTCGGCTGCATCCGCAAAGGCGGCACCCGTCCAATTGTGGAAGTGCTGGAACAGGCGCAGCCACCTACGAAGCGCGGGACCATCGTCATGGACACGGCAGGATATGATATTTCGTCTGTAACATCCATGGCAGCTGCCGGCTGTCAGGTCATCATCTTCACCACGGGCAGGGGAACGCCTACGGGCAATGCCATTGTGCCGGTGCTGAAAGTGACCGCCAATGAACATACCTATAGCTGGATGGAAGATAATATGGATGTGGATTTATCGGGCATTATCCGAGGGGAGCAGACCATTGAGAAAAGCGGCGGGATGCTGCTGGAAAAGCTTCACGAGATTGCAAATGGCAAGCTCACCAAAGCAGAAGCCTATGGTTTTTCGGATATTGCGGTTGACCATGTGTGCAGATTTGTGTAATTGGCGTAAGGGCGAAGCATATAGAAAATGCTGTCAGACTTTGAAATCCGGCTGGTCACGGTAGAAGTGCTGCAAAAGCTCAATAAAGGCATGCAGGGATTGGCGCTTGTCGTTTTTATGCGTATAAACGCCGCAGGGGATGACGACATCGCTGTCAAAGTCGAGCCAGGCAAATTCGCCGTTATGGTCATTTAAGAAACCAGGTGCCAGACATACCCCCTTGTGGGCAGCCACGTTGGTCAGGGTGTTGTCGTGGTCAGGGCTGTTGAAATAATCCACATGAATTTCGCTGATTATGCGT
>CADAAS010000266.1:0-558 GCA_902785885.1 Pseudoselenomonas ruminantium | reverse complement strand
ATAATTGTACGACCTTTTAAGTCGCTGGGCGTAACCAGCGGCTTTTTTGTCAGGGTGTCATTTTTCTCAGTAATCAGGTAGATGTGACTGTCAAACAGGTGGTGACAGGTCACATCTGGTACGCGTTTCATCGTGTATTCCATGGCAAAGGTCACATCCTGCTCGCCCTGCAGGAAGGATTCCTGTCCGTGCTGCCAGTCAAAACTGGGAATGACATTGACCGTAGGAAAACTGCGGCTGAATTGCGCAATGACCTGTGGCAGAAAGTAGATGGCGGAACGAATTGGCAGCGTTATGCGGATGCTTTCGGCGTATTTGGCGCTGAAATTCTGCCCTTGCTCAATGGCCTCCTTCAGCTGGCCGTAAAGTGTGCGCAAGGTGCCGACAAATTGTGCTCCTGCCGGTGTGAGCATAGCTCCTTTGCCGGAGCGTTCAAAGAGGGCAAAACCAATCTCGTTTTCCACAATCTTTATCTGATAGGTCAGTGTGGGCTGCGAGATAAAGAGATTTTCGGCTGCGCGGTTGAAATTCAGCACCTGCGCCAGTTCCAATATATAT
>CADAAS010000265.1 GCA_902785885.1 Pseudoselenomonas ruminantium | reverse complement strand
AGTCCAATATCCTTTAACAGCTTTACACATTTCTCCGGCTCCACATCCAGATTGACTCCCAACGCCTCCAGGCAATCCGCTGCCCCGGACTTGGAGGAAGCCGCCCGGTTGCCGTGCTTGGCCACCTTGACCCCGGCGGCCGAAATTATAAAAGCCGCCGTAGTGGAAATGTTGATACTCCCCGCATGGTCACCACCGGTTCCCACAATTTCCAGCACATCCATATCGTGCTCTACCCGCAGGGAATGATCCCGCATAGCAGCTGCCGAACCGGAAATCTCCTCGATGGTCTCCGCCTTGGCACTTTTGGTGGAAAGAGCCGCCAGATAAGCCGCATTCTGCACCGGCGTGGTCTTGCCACTCATTATCTCATTCATTACCTCATATGCTTCATCATAGGATAAATCTCCCTTTCCTACGATTTTTTTAATCGCCTCCGCAATCATTCCAGCACATCCTTTCACAAAAAACATCTCCTATATTTTATTACACCAAAGTGTAATTATCAAGAAAAAATGTACACCGTGAAAAGATTTTAATTTACCATACGAGTATCCTTTCCGATTGCGGCAGGAACATTTTGTCCCCTTCCTTGATGTTATAAGTAGCATAAAATTCGTCAAACTGCTGCACACACACATTTACCCGCAAATATGGCAACGGATGGGCATCTGTTCTCGCCAGAACATCACCGTATTCCTTGGTATATACAGCCCGCCACAGGGAAGCATACTGCTTGAAGAACTTGTCATAATCAAAATCACTTTTCTTTTTGGCCATGGACAGCATACACTTCATTGCTCCCATATCCGCAATGGCTTCGGCCTTATTAAGCTCCCCGTTGCAGTTCAGCCCGTCATAGACCGTAATGCTGTTATAATAATCAATGACTTTTTGAGCCTTTTGGTCAAAGGCGACCTTATCCTCCGGCGTCCACCAGTTTTTCATATCGCCGTTTTCGTTAAACTGGGAACCGTTGGTATCAAACCCGTGGGTGATTTCGTGGGCAATAATCATGCCGATTCCCCCCAGCTTTTCCTCATAGGTAAAATCATTTTGATAAAAGACCCCATTCAAAATCCCCGCCGGAATATTGATGGAGTTCCCACTTCAGCAGTGCCTTGTTTACATCCAAAAGATTTTTGCACTTGTTTAATTTTATGCTGTTCCACTTTTTCGGTTTATCCGGCATACAGGCCCGGACCACGATGTTGTCCAGTTTTCTTATGGCCTCCATTTTCACCGGTTCAGATAAAAATGGTTCATTTTCCAGCATGGTTTTGTAATAGCCGCAAACATCCCCAATAATGCCTTCGATATCCTTCTTCATCGCCTCATTGCAGTATGCCTCCGCGTAAAGATTGGACAGGGGACCTGGCAGAGCCCGCTTCACATATTCCACGGCCCGAAACCAGTCCGGGGCATTGCCCTTAAAGCCCTGAATTGCCATGTTTCGTTCCATGGCAATATCATTGGCCGCTGAATTCAAAAGCTCCAAATTCTCCAGCATCCGATACGCTACCAGAGTATCCTTCATATCCTGCAGATTGGCTTCGTTGTAATACGCCGCCACCGCCTTCAGGTATTCCATATTGGGCACAATCAGGTGGTTGGCCTTGGCCAGGTCATATTTTTCCAGCAGCGTGAACATGCACATCGGCATCGTGCCCCACCAGTTCGGATAACCCACAAAAATCGTGTCGCAGTCATCGAAATTGTCGGGATATGCCTTGATTTCGGGACGCGCCTTTTCGCGCAGTTCTGCCTTTGCCTCCTCGATGCAGGTCATGTAGCTTTCGGAATAGGGCTTGACGGTATCGACCTCAAAGAGCTCGCCGCCGACAGCGTTCTGAATGAACTCCGCAACGCGCTCGGTATTGCCCTTTGCGATCGTTTTCAGACCGCCGTTCCAGTAGTTTTCGCCCTTGCGGGAATAGTAAACGATCAGAATATTTGCCATAATGAATCCCTCCGTGTTTGATTTGGTAACTCCATTATATCACAGCATTTCGGATAAATCAATCTGGATTTCGGAGATTTATGATAAGTTTTGCTTATGCATAAACATGAAGGAAAGCGATTCTGTATGAAATAATACCTTTGATCATTACATGGATCTCAAACGCAATATGCTGACGATTCAGCGCAGCAAGCTGCGGCTGGGCAACAGCAGATTTTGATCCCGTCCTGCCGGAACATCTCCGTGCCGAGCGGATCGGGGTGATATTTG
>CADAAS010000264.1 GCA_902785885.1 Pseudoselenomonas ruminantium | reverse complement strand
TTATACAGCTTCTATTACTCTGCTGCCTTGACAACCTCTTTGCCATCATAGTAGCCGCATTCCGGGCATACATGATGAGGCATCTTCGGCTCGTGGCACTGCGGGCAAGAAACGAAACCCGGAGCCTCTAATTTCCAGTTAGCACGGCGCTGATCGCGACGAGCCTTGGAAGTTTTGCGCTTTGGTACTGCCATGTCGGATACACCTCCTTAAGCCTTTGTGTTCCTGCGGGGAACTCAGTCCTTTTTCAATAATTGCTGTAATGCTGCCATGCGCGGATCTGGAACGAAACGATCACAACCGCAATCGCCGTCATTCAGATTCTGCCCGCACACCGGACAAAGCCCTTTGCAGTCGGGCTTGCAGATATTACTGAGCGGCTGGGCCGCAAGCAGGGTATCCCGGATCATATCCTGGATATCCAGCATATCTCCCTCAAACACATTGACTAAGTCTTCTGTTTCCGCTGCCTCCCGGCTGAAAACAACCGAAAAATCATGAACCTGATTCTCGCGGCACTCAGCCAGGCACCGACCACAGACAAAGGTCTTCACATCCTCAATCTTTCCAGCCACGCGCCAGCATGAGCCCGTATAGACCACCGTTCCTGTGACCTTGATTGGCCCTTCGAACTGGTAATCCTCACTTACAGCATCAAGTTTTTCGGCAGTCGTCGTAAAGGAAAAGGGAAGCTCCCTGCCTAAATCGGTCTTCAATTCAGCAATATTAATATTCATCATTCAGCATCAACCTCAATCCATTATAGCGACCGTCATTTCGTTTGTCAAGAAAATCTCCTTTACCGGCCAGCACGGCGCTTACTTTACCGGCACACAATGTTTGGCATTGATTTCCTTGACCTTCTGGACACGGCGCACATACTTCTCCGCCGTCAACGGATCCGTATGCATCCAGGTCTTGACCGTTTCCATCGCAATGGCACCGCCGATGATCTTGCCGCCCAGGCACAGGACATTGCTGTCGTTATGCTGACGGGCCAGCATATGCCACGTTCACACTCTCCTTTGGCTACAGCCATTGCCGCCGGATAGACAAAATCCGGCAAGTCGCAGGATTCAGCATCATATGTACCAAAATCCTTGACCTCATGGCCCTCACTTTCCAGATAGGCTTTGATTTCATTTTTCAGGCTCGTACCTGCATGATCGTTTGCCATTGCTATTTTCATGAAAAAACCTCCCGTTTCCATCATTAAATAATACTTTGATTTTAACGAGAGGTTTTCTATTTGTCAACAGGTGGAAAAAACGGCCTGCTCATTCTCCCAGCCGTTCCTTAAGTACCGCTATCGCCTCCTGCTGCACCACTTTGAGCGGTACGGATTTCTCTTCAGCCAGCCGGCGGCAATCTTCATACTCCGGCGACAAACTGCATAACTTGCCATTCCAAGCACTCACCTTGCAGTCCACCACACCATATTTTGTCTCGACCTTCGCAATATGCCGCGATGCCTCCAAACGTCTGACTACCGGCATGATGCGCAGGCCGATGCTGCTCGTCTCCTTGAAGATAAGATTCGCGCATTCGCGTTTCACTGCTTCATTGACAAGTACCGACAGCTTCTGTGCCGGCCGGTTTTTTTTCATAAAAATCGGCGTTGTCCAGACATCCAAGGCACCAGCTGCCAATAGCCGGTCAAAAAGATAGCCATATATCTGAGGATTCATATCGTCGATATTGGCTTCAAGTATTTCCAAGGACCCGCTGGCCGTACCCTGATATTCGCCCAGGTAAACGCGCAGGACATTCGGAATTTCCAGCTCATGACTGCCCGCACCATAGCCTATACATTCTGCCGTGAAGCCCTGCGGAATCCCCTCGCTGTATACGCCCAGGGTCTTGACAATTCCCGCCCCAGTCGGAGTCACCAGCTCTTTCTTCTCTGTGCCTGGCTCAGCCGGCCAGCCCAGCAGAAGCTCCGCGACTGCTGGTGCGGGGATGGGCATCAGCCCATGCGCACAGGCGACAAAGCCGCTGCCCAGCGTCAGTTTCGAAGCAAAGATGCGCTCCACGCCTAAATAATCCAGACAGATTGCCGCTCCGACAATATCCACAATGGAGTCGACAGCCCCCACTTCATGGAAGGCCACATCATCGGCCGGCTTGCCATGCACCTTGCCTTCCGCCTTGGCAATTTCTGTGAAAATAGCCAGCGCCTGCTGCTTTATCGGCATCGTCAGCGCCGACTGCTCCAGCATCACACGAATATCGCGCA
>CADAAS010000263.1 GCA_902785885.1 Pseudoselenomonas ruminantium | reverse complement strand
AGCTTACAGCTTTGCCCAGGCACAGGTTAAAGACAAAGAGGAAAATAATGGTGTTATGAAAAGTCTAGCAGAAAAATTCCCGAATCTCAAGTTCAGCGTTGGTACGAAACCTTTTTCCGGGACGGGGATGAATAATGTGTCCATTTCGCCGAAAATCCTCAAACAGATGGAACAGGACCCGGATAAGCGCATGGAGTATGAGGCGTTAATCTACGATATTGCCCATACAGATGTACAAAGTGGCCGCGCACCAGAGCATAAGCTAAAATCCCATGGCTTTATTATCGAAGATGATGGCGGGTTGCGCAGTTGGGGAATCTCCGAATACAACGATGGCAGGCAACAGTCGAAGGTAAAACGCACGCAGAAAAAGAATTGGTGGCAGGAACTATTGGATAAGCAACCTAGAAAGAAAAAGAAAACTGCTGCAAAAATCTTGCAGGAAAAAATGGCTGAGAAAAAGAAGGATATTGCACCTGCAAAGCAGGAAAAAGCGGAGGATTCACAGGGGCTATTGGCTGCTTTACGTGTTCCTGACCATAATGTGGATAAAATTCTCAAGGAAAATGCAGAAAAAATCATGTCGCTGTCCTTTAATGGTAATCCTGTTTTGGCGAAAGCCTATTTGCAGAATACCAAGGTGACGGGGAAAAGTCCAAACTTTAAGGATACGAATGAATTGACCAACTACCTGCGTGAAAATTTCAGTATTGTGGGGGCGGGTATGGCAAAGATTTCCGGCAAATTTTTACAGAAATGCCTGACGGACGAGGAGAGCCGTCAAAAGCTATTCGATAATCTGCGGGCGGCAGAGGACTCCTATGCCAGCCGCAAGGATGAAGTAGGATTTCAGGGCATGCAGGTCATCATTGACGAAGATGGCGAAATGACGATGGAATCGTCCAAACGTACCGTAAGCATCAACGAAGATAAACGCCGCCGTCAGATTGCCGCCGCGGCAACACAGGGCGATATGCAGGCAGTACTGGCTATTTTGCAGCAGGACTTGCAGGAACTCGAAGACGGATATAAGCAAAATGCCTGTGACGCCGCCGAGGTGGAAAAGGCCAAGAAACTCATCGAACAAGCCAAACAGCAAATGGGCAGGCTGCCGGACCGAGCGCCTACAATGGCTGAGTCAAGTACGATGACCATCAACATAGGTATTTTTTTATTCACCAAGAATTTCTAAAGAGAAGATATAACTATGTGCTCCTATACGGAGGTGTTTGCTGGTGGCAGTGGATGATATAGACGCTTTTTTTCGGAAACAAGGCTTGCGGGCAGAACTTTTGACAGAGGCTGCAGCATTTCGTAGACAATATAATGGGCAGGGCGTGCGTAAAATCAGTAAACCACACTTTCCCTACTTTGGCCGTCAGATTGTGGAAGCTGCGCTAAGTGCCCTGCTTACTGGCGCCAATCTGTTGCTGGTCGGACCTAAGGCTGTGGGGAAGAATATTTTGGCAGAAAATCTGGCATTTCTGCTGGGGCGGCCGATATGGAATGTATCCTTTCACATTGATGTTGATGCAGCTTATTTAATTGGGATGGACACGTTTCGGGATGGTGCCGTTTGCTTTCGTCCGGGACCAGTATATGAATGCGTCACAGCGGGCGGCATCTGTATTTTGGATGAAATAAACATGGCCAGGAATGAAGCTCTGGCAGTGCTTCATTCCCTGCTTGACCATAGACGGCAGATGGAAGTACCGGGATATGACCGATTGGTTTTACATCCTGCTGCACGCTTTATTGGAACCATGAATTATGGCTACGAGGGTACACGTAATCTCAACGAAGCTCTGTTGTCCCGTTTTGTGGTGCTGCATCTGCCCGTGCCAGGAGAACAGGAGCTGCAGGAACTATTGACGTATGAATTTGCAGATTTGCGTAAGGAAGCAGCCAGTACGTTGTCTACGTTGTTCCTGGATATCCGTAAAAAATATGAAGCCAAAGAAATATCTGGGCGAGCCTTGGATTTACGTGGCCTGTTGGATGCTGTGCGGCTTGTTCGGCAGGGACTTACGGCAGAACAGGCTTTGGATATGGGCTTAACTGGAAAATGTTTTGACGCTCAGGAAAGAGCCTTGGTAAAGGATTTACTTGCCTTGCGTATACCACCTGATTGGGGACGGGAAGATTTTTTTGCGAAGTGAGTCATGATGACATACCAATCATTATCCGATAAAGCAAAACTATTATCTATTTTTTTATCACTAAAATATCTTTGCATATTTCACCTAACTTATAATTGAGTCACTTATTTTATCATTTAAAGATCTAATACTATCAATAACGTAATAATATTTATCTCTAAAAAATTTATTTTTTA
>CADAAS010000262.1 GCA_902785885.1 Pseudoselenomonas ruminantium | reverse complement strand
CCCTGCCCTGCTAAGGCTCCCCAGGCGGGGAGGAAGGGGAGGCCGAAGTCATGGAAGGCACCGGCTGCGAGGGGGAGAATCAGGATAAAGGCAATCAGGGCAATCAGCTTATTCAGCCTTATGCGGCTAAGCGTCTGCTGGCCGATTTCCTGCAGGGTGGCAAAGTCCCAAAGCAGGCCGCTCTGCAGGTAAATGGCTTGGGGATTTTGTGGTCCTGAGGGCAGGCCGGCCTCCACAGCGGCGTTGTTTTCCGTCAGTGGTGCCAGTTCAATAAGTGCATCTACCGCCTGGGCGATTTCCGGCTTGACTGGTCCGCGCCCGACAAAGGCAACGCCTGTTCCACGCGCCTTTAGGAGCTGAATTTCCCGCAGTTTTCCTTCGGTGGTCAACTGGCCTTGTGCGGCATCGAGACCGGCTTTTTGGGCAACAGTATTGGCGGTACGCTTGTTTTCCCGGGTCAGCATAACCATGTGAATTTGCTGGCGCTTTAATTTGCGAATGGCCTTTAAGGTGTCGTCGGATAGTGCGTCATCGACGGCAATAATGCCCCGGCAATATTTGCCATTGGCGACAAAGACTGTGCAATGGCCTTTCTGTGCCAGCTGGTCGTTCTTGGTGAGAAGCTCAGCACTGATGTCAATGCCTTCGCGTTTCAGCCAGGCCAGGCTGCCCACGCGCAGGGAATTGCGTCCGACAATGGCCTCCACGCCGCAGCCGGGAATTTCGTTAAACGTGCTGGCCTCGATGAGCTGCAGGCCACGCTGGCTGGCCGTTTCGTAGATGGCCCGGCCCAAGGGATGGGTTGCTTGTTTTTCGGCAGAGGCTGCCAGGACCAAAAGCGTATTTTGGCTGACACCTGCCGGATAGAGGTTGGCCACGTAGGGGTGCCCCTCGGTGACAACGCTATGGCGGGCCAGGATTAAGGTGTCAATGTTGCCGATTTCCGTCAATTGGCTGTTGCTGGCCAGCGTGATGTCGTTTTTCTGTGCCTGCCGGGAACCGCGTGCATAAGGCAGGAGCTTGCCCAGCATATAGGGCAGGGGCAAACCGGCGATGAACACGGCTGCCGCTGCGTTTAGCACGGTGATGCCATCAAGGCCGGCGTTATACCAGTAACAACCAATTCCTGCTGCTAAAAGTGCAGACAAAATGAATAGATAAAGACTTGTGCGATTTTTTTTCATCTAAATTCGGGCAGGATACCCTGACTTCTTAGGTCGGGGAGGAATGCCCGCTCCCTCCTTTTCCATAAAAACAATACTTTATGACATATTCGGCAAGAGAAATTGTTTTTCCTTTATTTCCTGTATAGATTTCCATAAAGGGAAAATTTACAGCGGATTTATTTACAACTTAACAATAGTCGATTATAATGATTCTGTTCTAATGTTTTTGAGGGATGTGAATGTATGAATTTTGCAACATTAATGGCAGACATTAATAATTTTGTCTGGGGGCCGGTGATGCTGGCCTTGCTTGTAGGCACCGGCGTGTTTTTAACCGTGCGCCTGCGTTTCGCTGATGACGGCCCTTTCCGCTACGGTGGGGACAGGCAACATTGTCGGTGTGGCTACGGCCATGGTACTGGGTGGACCTGGTGCTTTGGTCTGGATGTGGATCAGTGCAGCCTTTGGGCTTTCCACGAAATACGCGGAATCCGTACTGGCAGTAAAATACCGCGAGACCAATGCCGTGGGCGAAATGTCCGGCGGACCGATGTATGCGATGCGTTACGGCATTAAAAACAAATTGGCCGGCCGGACGCTGGCGTTTCTCTTTGCGCTGTTTGTGGTGTTGGCATCTTTTGGCATCGGCAATATGACGCAGGCCAATTCCATCGCCGTGGCCCTGACGCACAGTTATGGCGTGCCCAGCTATATAACCGGTGCAGTGATTACGGTGCTGGCCCTGTCGGTCCTGATTCGCGGCATTCGCAGCATCGGCAAGGTGTCCAGCGTGGTCGTGCCGGGCATGGCAGCGTTTTACTTTGTGACCGCCTCGATTGTGATTATCGCCAACATTGAAGCGGTGCCTGCTGGCGTAGCCGAGATGTTTGCCATGGCCTTTTCCTTTGATTCTGTGGCTGGCGGTGTGGGGGGCTCCATCGTGGCCTCCATGCTCACGGCTATGCGCTGGGGCGTAGCCCGCGGTGTGTTCTCCAATGAAGCCGGTTTAGGCTCTGCACCGATTGCGGCAGCTGCTGCACGGACCGACCATGCCTCCCGTCAGGGCTATGTGAATATGACGGGGACGTTCTTTGATACCATGATTGTCTGCATGCTGACTGGTTTGGTTATATCTTCCTCCGGCATGCTGGGCGTGGTTAATCCTGAAACGGGCGAACTGTTCTCCGGTGCAGAACTCACCATTGCGGCCTTCAGCACCGTATTTGGCGATTACGGCAAGTTGATTATCTCCATTTCCTTGAGTCTGTTTGCCTTCTCGACCATTCTGGGCTGGGAATACTACGGCGAAAAGGCGCTGGAATACCTGATTAAGAAACGCCCGGTCATCATGGGCTATCGTATCCTCTTTAGTCTCGTAACCTTTGTCGGTGCCACTACGGCCCTGGAAGTCGTCTGGAACTTCTCCGATACCATGAACGGCCTGATGGCGATTCCCAACCTAATCTGCCTGCTGTGGCTCAACAAGGATATCGCCGACGAGTGCTTTGCCTTCCAGCGCGAGGTGGTTGTCAAGGAAAAACGGGGCGAAGTGGTGGATTTGACCGGGGAATAAGCATTTTTTACATCGTGGTGCTAAGGCGCCCGCCCCGCTGATAATATTTTCCCTTCGCCATAGACAGGCTTGTCAAAAGCTGCGG
>CADAAS010000261.1 GCA_902785885.1 Pseudoselenomonas ruminantium | reverse complement strand
TAAAAAATGCCATAGATAGTCCTCCTTGTGAGTGCCGGGAATATGCCCGGGTGATGGAGTGAAAAAAGCCCTTCGCCTGCATGTGCACCTGCAGGGAAAAGGGCAGCAAAATAGCCGGAAGCTTTGTGAGCCGCCGGCTATGTAAGAGTCATATTATGTTTAAGAGAACGACAAACTGGAATTGTCGTATCCTCATTCCTCAAAGGACCCGGAGCAGCAGCATATAGATGGCTGTCCCGGAAAGGATGCTCAGGAAGGTGTTGTGCTTCCACTTGAAGCTGAGTGCGACGACGAGCACTGCGATGGCAGAGGGAATGCCTGTTCCGATGATATCGGACTTTACACCCTTGAGGCAATAGACAATCAACACCGCCATGATGGCCGAGGGCAGCACAGCCCCGAGGCGCGAGAGCCAGTCCGGCATCCTCCGATCACCGGAAAACAGCAGAAAAGGAAGGGCTCGAAGCAAAAAGGTAATAAGTGCCGAGATGAAAATGGCCAGAACGACATAGAGGCTCATGATTTCTCCGCCTCCTTCGTGCTGCGGCCGTTGTCATAGACCAGTGCAGCCGAGACCAGAACCAGGGCCGGCAGCATGAACCGCCTTTCGCCGAAGATCAGCAGACACACAATCCCGACCGTGAGCCCGAGCAGCGCCGGGAAGTGCCGATCCGACTTCTCCCATTGGTCGAGGAAAATAGTGACAAAGAGTGCGGTCATGCAAAAGTCGATCCCGTCTGTGGAAAAAGGGAGCAACTGCCCAACAACGGCGCCGAGCAGCGAGCCAACAATCCAGTAGACATAGGAGAAAGCAGCTACATGAAACATCACCTCGCGCTTCTCCTCCGGTGGGAGATCAAGCGTGCAGTTGACGGCATAGGTCTCATCCGTCAGGGAGTGGATCATGAAAAGCTTGCGCCGTCCTGTTTTTGAGATATCGTCCAGAAAGGTCAGAGCGTAAAAGGTCTGGCGGCTGTTCATGAAAAAAGCGGTGACCGCGATCGTGAGCAGGGACGCTCCGGATGCCATCAGAGTCGTCAGCACGAACTGGAATGCGCCTGTATAGACGCACATGCTCACAAGCAGCACGGATAGCCAGGGAAATCCTGCCTGCTGCATCAGAATGCCATAGGCCGCTCCGATAAAGAGATAGCTGAACAGAATGGGCAGAGATTTTATAAAAGAGAGTTTAAGGATTTCGCGTTTCTTCATGCGGTTTGTTCCGTTCCTGCGGGCAAAGACTGTCCGCAAATATATTTCCTTGATAAATTCCGAGTTGCAATTTACGAATAAAAAAAGCATGGGAGAATTTCAAAGAATAAAAAAAGCATGGGAGAATTTCAAAGAAATCTTCCACGCCTTTTCGGGTAACGTCCCTGATGTGATTCGAACACACGACCTTCCGCTTAGGAGGCGGACGCTCTATCCAGCTGAGCTACAGAGACATATGAGGTGTTCACGGCTGCTTTCTGCTTCCCGTGAACATTCCTTATTCTAGCATACCTTTCACTCCGGCGAAACATCTTCAGCGGAGTGATTCTGGGGATCTTGGTGACCTTGGGTTCGTGGAGTTCGTGGGATTCTTGGGTTGCTGAAATTTCCTGACAGCAATCAAAACAGCAGTCAATCCAGATAATGTACGGTTCCCTGCATCCAGACCACGCCCTTGAAGCGCCGTCCGGGCATCGGCTCCCCGTACAGGTCCTTCTTGTTGATCTGCACCCAGAATTCAAAGCCGTTGCAGTCCACCTTCAGCTGATAGATGTCCTCATCTGTGATGCGATTCTTCACCGCACGCACTACCTTGATTTCCCCCATCAGACTGTAAAGATCGCACTCCACGCCGTACGGCATAAAATACGAATCGACGACCGTATAAACATCTTCGGTCTGGAACTGAACAACCGGATTTTCCGGTTTGCTATCTGGATGGCAATGACAAACTACAATGGCTATGTCACTAATAATAAAATTTTTTAGAAGGATATAAAATGAATAAACTAAATAACTTAAGCGTCAATGGAGCAACCATATTGATGGCTGCATTGGTAATCGCCAGGGGAACATCCTTCATGTTCTCCAAGCTGCTTTTAACAGATATGGGGCCACTGAGCCTATTAGGAATAAGATTTTTATTGGCTTTTATTATTATATTCGCGATATTTTTCAGATATATAAAAAAAGCTGTAAAAAAAGACCCAAATGTCATAAGAATAAGTGTGATTCTAGGAGCAATTAATTTTTTGTGCATGGCATCAGAATTGATTGGTCTGCAATATACTACCTCCTCCACCTGTGCCTTTATTGAAAATTCAGCAATAGTAATTGTTCCTGTCATGGAAGCCTTTTTGCTTCGCAGAGCTCCTTCATGGCAGATCATAGTATGTAGTGTTCTTACAATGGGGGGTATTGCACTGATTACCATAGGAAGTGGATTTGATGGTTTTGGCCTAGGTGAATTTTTATGTGTAATTGCTGCCCTGACCTTTGCCATAGCAATTATTATCAATGGCCGAAGCTCCAGAATACATGATTCTTTTACAATAGGCCTATTGACCGTTGGCACAATGGGTTTTATGGCAATAATAGCTGCCCTTGTTTTTGAGTCCCCACACCTTCCGAATACTTCGGAACAATGGATGATGCTGATAATGCTTGTACTGGTATGCACCTGCCTGGGTTTTGTCCTTCAGCCGGTGGCACAGAGCCGTATCAGTATTCAGATGGCAGGCGTAATGTTCGGACTAAATCCCCTTACCGCAGCTGTCTTAGGATGGATTTTTATGGGCGAAGCCTTAGGTACTGCCGGAGTAATTGGCGGTCTGCTGATTATAGTCGGTATCGTTGGCATCAGCTTACGCGGCAAGGCTTAGGGGTAAGTATGCTGTTTTATTAGTTTCCCCAATAGCTCTGTATTCGTAAATTTCCGCTATTAGGGCTGACTAAGGATTTTCACCCATTATATGCGTCCATACTGGGCACACCATGAAATAAAGCAGAGGCTAGCCACTTAAGGCTAACCTCTGCTTTATTCTTCGGGTTCCATTGTTGATTATTCTACACCAATGCATTCAGTACTTGGTTCCTTTGATATTCTCTATTCACTGTAAAGGCGAATGACATTGATAAGCGGTTCTTCGTAGGGATGTATAGCTCTAATTGCCTGAAT
>CADAAS010000260.1 GCA_902785885.1 Pseudoselenomonas ruminantium | reverse complement strand
GCAAAGATACCTCTTTTTATTTACACTCCTTTCCAATGATGTCTCATTTTCTTTTGCTGCTACTTTATTGCTATGAATTAGCAGCAGCAGCGGACAGCATACCCATGTAGGCGAAATGCCAGATGACGATTCCTGCCGTCACACTGACGTTCATGGAGTGCTTGGTTCCGAACTGAGGAATTTCCAGACAGCCGTCGCAGGCATCTACCACCTGCTGCTGCACTCCCTTAACTTCATTGCCGAGGACCACAGCGTACTTTTTATAAGCCTCCGGTTCATTTGCCTCCGATTCGCTTGCCTCCAGTTCATTCTTCTCCGCTTCATTTTTCTCCGACCTATAAATCTCCGGCCTGAAATCCTGCAGCATCGTGCTTCCTTCGCACTGTTCCACGGCCAGCAGCGTACTTTCGCACCTTTGAAGCCTTGCCGGTTTCCGGGTCTGTGCTGCTCTTGATCTCCACTGCGAACGTGTGTCTCCAATCGGCGATCATATCAACTTCTATGAATCATGAAATCACCTCCAACGTTCAAAAATAGTATTCCATCGGGATTTGATAAAGTATATCATTGGAATAATCTAAAGCCAAGAATAGGAATAATCCAAAGTTTTTTTATGGAATAATCCAAAGTTCGATGACTGGCTGCTTGCCCCACCGGGGGCGGGTTCACTTTCATACGGTGAAGTCTGCTGAAGACCGGCGGTCCCTCTCACGCGCATTTTCGCAAAATTGGAAGGGGGGCCCTAGACGGCCCACCCGGAGCAGAGGCGGACAGCCTCTCCCAAAAGAGCTTGAAAGTCTTGCCCTGCAAGGTAATTTTGGCTCTTTTTGTTTTTGATTTTTCCCCGGCTGGGGAGACGCATTTCGTTACGGCACGGACACCAAAAACAGGTGAAAAATGACAGAAAATCAGAAATCAAAAATCTGGGAATTGCGCCGCCTCAAATGGGGCTATCGGCGCATCGCGGCAGTGCTGCAAATATCCCGCGACGACGTGAAGCAGTTTTGCCAGGAAAATGGGCTCGGCGGCGCAAGTGAGCTGGTTTTCCTCAATCTATCGGTGCTTTACGAGAACATCGGGCGGTGCCGAACCTGCGGCAGGGAGCTTGAGCAAAAGCCCAAAGGCCGGAAACGCCATTTCTGCTCGGGCAAATGCCGGACGGCCTATTGCCGGGAATTGAAAAAAGTATCTGGAGGGACAGATAATGAGCAGTCTGTTTTTTATGAACTCGACCCATGAGAAAGCCATCAATACGATCAAGGATACCCTTGCACGGAATGATCGTGGAGTGCAGGCTGAAAGCGATCAGTACATCAAAGGGTGGGAAGATGCGTTCGCCACAGTCGAGAATGAACTGAACCATCTTTTCACAGTGGAAGCGGAGAAGAAGGCAGGGGAGCCTGCGCATGCGCGAAAAAGCATCCTGGACAAAGCTGCCGAGTGCGTGTGCGGACAGCGGGAGCAGGAGTACGGGACCCCTGAGAACAACTTTTCCCGCATCGCCCGCTTGTGGGGCGCATATACTGGCTATCCTTTCACCGCCCATGACGTCGCCATGCTTATGGCGTTGCTGAAAGTGGGCCGGATTGCCAAAGGCAGCGGCGGTATGGACAGTTACGTCGACCTGTGCGGGTATGCGGCCTGCGCGGGCGAGATTATCAGCAAACAAGGGGGTGAAGCGGAATGACCTTCACGGAAGCAATCATGCAGGAAGCCGTCCATGTGGATTTTTCCAATGATCCGCTGTTCGACAGCGACCAGGTTGACATGACCTTCCCCTGCCGATTCGCCACGATTCAGTTTGAACTGTTCGCCACGGATTTGCTCACGGGCATTGCTGACCGTATCCGGAAAGATCAGGGTTTCAAGCCAATGCACGCCATCGACGAGTACACAGACGAAATGTGCGATCAGGAAGGCTGGTACTCTTTCTACATCTCCCTCAGCGATTACAGTCCCACCAAGGTGGATAACTGCCTGGAATTCGTGGTGGTGAACAGCGATTCCAATG
>CADAAS010000259.1 GCA_902785885.1 Pseudoselenomonas ruminantium | reverse complement strand
TGGGGCGCCGCTTTCTATACAAAATGAGTGATTTTCGGATTTTGCCATGGCCGGAAACCATTGATATCCCTACGCTTTTCGCGTTTTGCTCATGGCTGCCTGAATGTTACTGGAGGTGAAACCAATGGCCGCATTGCCCTTGCCATACTATTACGGTTATGAGGCCGAACAGTTTTCTTTCTACCGCATACCAAAGCGACTTTTTGAAGATGACCGCTTCCGGGGCGTGTCAACCGACGCGAAGCTGCTTTATGGTTTGCTGCTTGACCGCATGGCCCTATCTATGAAGAATGGCTGGCTGGACGAGCAAGGCCGCGTGTTCATCTACTACCCTGCTGATGAAATCATGTCGGTATTACATTGCCGAAGTGAAAAAGCGGCAAAGCTGATGGCAGAGCTGGACTGCAAGAAAGGCATAGGTCTGATTGAGCGCGTCAATCACGGTCAAGGCCGTCCTACGATGATCTATGTGAAGAACTTCGCAGCCCTGCCACCGCCTTAGAAACGCTGAACTGATTTGTGACAGGATCAGTCTGCCTATTTTCAGAACTTCGATTATCGAATTTCAAGACCTTTGATTATCGAAGTCCTTGACTTTCGGAAATCGAAATCTAATAAGACTGAGTATATGCTGACGCTGAACGCACTGAGTGCGGCAGACAGCGTGATCATCCCGGTGCGAAACGACAGCTCAATCCCAAGCTGGAGATCGACGGCATTGTGCTGACAATGGTGGACGGCAGAACCACCCTGGCAAAAGGCATCAGCGAACAGATCCGGCAGGCATACGCCGGTCGGGTCTTTGCCAGCGAGATATCGCGCTCTATCCGCGCTGCCGAGGTCAGTGTGGAAAACAAAAGCATTTACGACCTCGACAGAAACGGCAAAGCGGCGCAAGCCTACGAAAATCTGACCAGGGAGGTGCTGAACATTGGCAGGCAGCCTAAAAAACATCGGTCTGACCTCACTCGATGACCTGTTCAAAACCGATGAGCAGCGGCAGGCAGATGCGCAGGAGCGGGTGCAGATCGTCCCCGCTGACCAGGTTTTCCCCTACGCGCGTCAGCCGTACTCCATTGACCGCCCCACGCAAGACCTCGCGCAGCTCATGGACAGCATTGAGCGCGTGGGCATTGCCGAGCCGCTGATTGTCCGCCCCCGCGATGGCGGCGGCTAGCCTGTTCATCTGTCAGGTTACGGACGATACAGGGCATATCCGTAAAGCCCGCAAGCTCGCTGGCCTTCTGGCGGCGGTGGCCCGACACGATCTCATAGCCGCCGTCCTCCCGGGGGCGGACAATAGCGGGCTGGGTCACGCCCTTGTCCCGGACGCTGGACACCATAGCCTTCATTTCCTCATCGTTGCGGACTTGGAAGGGGTGGTTCTTGAAGGCATGGAGCTCGGACAGCTTGATATCCCAAGGTGATTGTGTATGAAAAAACCAACTTGGAAAACCTATGCCTTCTGGATCGTTCTGGCGGAAGCGGTCGGCGCACTCTCCGGCTGGCTAACGCGAAAAGGTGTCAAAGTCTACAACGCAACCGTCGAGCAGCCAACCTTGTCTCCGCCGAGCATTGTGTTCCCTATCGTTTGGGGGATTTTGTTTGCACTCATGGGTATTGGGGCCGCGCGGATCTATCTTGCTCCGGCGTCCAATGCCCGGTCGCGTAGTCTGCTGCTGTTTCTTGTGCAGCTTGCGTTCAATTTCCTCTGGAGCATCATCTTCTTTAATTTGCAAGCCTTTGGATTTGCTTTCCTTTGGTTGATCGTGTTGTGGATCTTGATCTTGCTGATGATTTTGTCCTTCCGGAAAGTGGATAAACCGGCTGCATGGCTGCAAATTCCGTATCTTCTCTGGGTGACCTTTGCCGCATACCTGAATCTCGGGGTTTGGCTGCTCAACCGATAACTGAATCAGAAAAATCAGCGATGAGTCCATGTGACCCATCGCTTTTTTGATACGCAAAAGCAAATTTACCTGCATTGCCGCATAGTCTGTACCAATTCATGAAGGAGGTGTGCCATGAAAGCACAGGAGCTGATGGTCAGCTGTTTTTACAATGACGATGGGGAATCCGTTCAGGATTTGCTATATTCGTCCTTTGCTGCCTTCCTCAAACGGGAGCTTGGAAAATTTGCGTCCACACTGGATCATCCTATATGATAGGCATGATGAATGGTCGCTTATTTCAAGGAGGAGACTATGTACTTAGAAATAAGCAACCCCATGGATTACCATGCGGCAGAATATATCAGATTATCAAAGGAGGATGAGAACGAAGGACCATCCGAAAGCGTCACCAACCAGAAATCCCTTTTAGACGAATTTGTAAAGAAGCATCGTTTGTCTGTTTATGATGTCTATATTGATGATGGTTACAGCGGTACAAATTTTGACCGCCCGGCATTCCAACGGATGATTGCGGACATTGAGGCCAAGAAGGTCAACATGGTTATCACCAAAGACCTGTCCCGTCTGGGCCGAGACTACATCATGACCGGCCACTATATGGAGCGGTACTTTCCGGAAAAGCGGGTGCGGTACATTTCCCTGCTGGATGGCATCGACACCGGCGTGGAGTCCAGCGCCAACGACATAACCCCCTTCCGAGCTATCATGAACGACATGTATGCCAAAGATATCTCCAAGAAGATCAAATCAGTCAAGCGGGATAAGCAGCGGAAGGGCCAGTTCA
>CADAAS010000258.1 GCA_902785885.1 Pseudoselenomonas ruminantium | reverse complement strand
TCCTGATCGCCTTTTTGCATGAGTATGCCGCAGGAATGGCGGGTGAAGGGCGCTTTCATCAGCGGAGCTGCGAGTTTGTCATTCAGTTCGATATAACGGGCGGCCTCCACGGTTTCCGTTATCATGATGACGGCGTTGCCCTCCGCTCCCAGCCGGGGAATGTCAGCATTTTCCTGATGGACAATCAGCTTGGCATGTTTGAGGTTCGCATGAGCAAATTTTTCATTGGTGCCGCCGGGATTAATCATGACACGCACTTCCGGCTTGTCAATGTCGGCAAGGCTTTGATATTTCTTGGCATCGCTTTTCCGGCACAAAATCGTTTTGCCGAAAGCCCCTTCGCCGTAGGCATCCGACATGGCCATGGTCTTGGCGCGTGCATAGTTGCGGGAGATACCGCACAGAGCTATGTCGAATTTCCCGGCCAATGTATCTGCGGTAAGCGTAGGCCAGCTCGTAGGCACATACTCGATTTTCACGCCCAAAGAGTCGGCAATCAACTGCGAGAGTTCCGCATCAATCCCCTCGTATACACCCGTCTTAGGATTCAGGTATGACATTGGAATGTAATCACCAGTTGTACCGATACGGATAGTACCTCTGGCGGCAATATCCTCCAAATGCCCCGCAAAAACCGTTCCCACGGTCAGCAGCATCAGCACTGCCCAACACAGGAAAATACGCATTTTTCTGTTCATAAACACCAGTCCTTTCTCACAGATAATCTCTCACCATGATGATATTCTCTATATTACCGTTTTTTCCCTGTGAAATTTGCTAAAAAGTTCCGCAAAGCCGCAAAAGCCACACGGGACAAGGCTTTAAGCTAACGAGAAGAAAGGGGCTGTGAAATAACACATCCCAAATAATAAAGGCGGACTGCTGACTAGAACTAGTCGGCAGTCCGCCTTTTATGGTAAAATTTACATACCACATGAAAACTTTAACCACTAACCATTCTAAACCAAAACAGGCTGTTTTGCCAATATTTATTTCAGATTATCTGGATATCTGTGATCCGGTGCTGGTTTTCGACCGATTTATGGAGGAAATCGACTTGGAGAAGTATCTGAATCAGATTCCGGCCCATGTTGCCGGACGCATCAGGTACAACCCGGCCAGCATGCTGAAAACAGTGTTATTCGGATTCATGACCTATGGTTATATCTCACTGCGCGAGCTGGAGGACAACTGCAAGGTCAACCTGCGTTTCATGTATCTCATGGAACACAAAACACCATCTTATCGTACCTTCGGCTATTTTATCAACGAAATACTAAAACCATCAGTGGAAGAATTGTTCAGCGATATCAACAAAAAAATATTTGCCGAGCAGCATGTCGACCTAAGCCACCTGTATATTGACGGCTCAAAATTTGAGGCTAACGCCAATAAATACAGTTGGGTATGGCGCAAGGCAACAGAAAAGTCCAGATACCGCCTGTTTGCCAAAATCACAGCGCTGCTGGACGAAATCAATGACGAGCTGGCTGGCTTTGGCATCAAAATCGAAACAAACACGGAATATGTTCCTGCCTATTTGGACGAGATAATAGATCGATATACCAAAATACAGAATATCGATGAAAACAGCTTCGTTCACGGGCGAGGCCATCATAAGACACCTCAGCAGCGTCATTTTGAGCGCCTTCAGGAATATAAAAACAAGCTGAGCGAATATGTTGAGAAACTGGATACCTGCGGGGATGGCAGAAACAGCTATTCTAAAACGGACACTTCCGCTACCTTTATGCGGATGAAGAAAGATTATATGCGCAACGACCAGCTGCTCCCTGCCTACAATGTTCAGTTTGGTGTGGCAGATGAATACATTGCGGTGGCGGATGTTAATCACTTCTATCCGAAATACCCCGTTGCCGATGCAGGCTATGGTTCATACAACAACTACATTTACTGTGAGCAAAAAGGCATGAAGAAATATATGAAGTTTCCCATGTTCAAAAAGGAAACCACTGACAAAAAGTATCGAAATGACCCTTTTCGCACCGTAAATTTTAAGATTGACGAGGATGGCATACTTCGTTGTCCCGCCGGCAAAGCTTTTCACTTCCTGTATCGTCAAAACGTACGAGGGAACAAGTACGGTCGGCAGGAAGAAGTTTATCGCTGTGAGGATTGTTCCGGCTGTCCCTATGCGTCAAAATGCAAAAAGACCGACAAAAATAAGACCATACACTTGAATCAGGAACTTACCTCGATACATCAAGAGGTTGTGGATAACTTAGAAAGCATCCACGGCGCACTTCTGAGAATGAACCGTTCCATCCAATCAGAAGGTACTTTTGGCATAATGAAATATGATCGCTGGTATAAGCGAGTTGTGAGAAAAGGAATGGAACAGGTAAGATTAGAAATTTTTTTGGTTTCTATAGGGCATAATCTTTATAAATACCATAACAAAATCAATCGCACCAAATTAGCCGCATAAAACAGACAGTAAGCTGCTTTATGGGGAAAGGGGCATTGTGCCCTTTTTTAGATTACAATAGTGTAAAATACAAAATTGTACAATAGAAAGGTGCTGTGGATAAAATGCTTTCGCATTTCATCACAGCGCCCCTCCATTTTGATTGACATTTCCCTCAACTCATTTTATTATACGACTAAGAAATCTTAAAGCTATGTGATTGGGGCAACGAAAATCGCCCCGCGAAGTGAGGCTGCCATAAGAAAAACGACTGCTAAAAAATTATTGGACAGCATTTTACTGTGCCTGTTCTTTGCAGAACTGGCTGGAATGTTCCTGCCGCATCCAGTGCATGAGGTGCTTGGCTGTCTTTTTATCGCCTTGATTGTTCTGCACAATATCAAGAATCATTATTTCTATACGCATTTCCTTGTCGGCACATACTCGCCCCTGCGCTTGGCGAACAATATCAGCATTATCCTTTTCGCCGCGAGCCTCATCATTCTCACCCTCTCGGGAATAGTGCTGTCCCAGTATCTGTTTCCGTGGTTCAGTTTGGCAAGTACATGGAACTGGCGCTCCCTTCATCTGGGCGCAGCCATCGGCGCATTGGTTCTGCTGTTTGTCCATCTGCTGCTTCATGCCAGACGATACATACACGGAAAAGTGTTTTTCGGTCTGACAGGAACGGCGTTCGTGCTGGCAGCAGCCGGAATTTTCGGTATGCCCTACCTTGACCGTTGGTATCATCAGGTAAATGTAGAAAAAAATGCCGTTATTGCCGGAGACAAGGTTTCGATTTCCGGACGTGTCCTGACGGTATATTTCAGCCGTGTGGGCAATACGAATTTCCCGTCCGATGTAGATGCTGTATCCGGGGCCTCCATTATGCAGGATAGACATGAAATCATCGGCAACGCCGAGATGATTGCCTATATGGTGCAGAATGCGGCAGGCGGCGATATTTTCGCCATTCAAACAGAAAAAAACTATCCCGCCGACTATGGAGAAACCACCAAGGAGGGAAAACGGGAACTAGAAAGCGGCAAAGCCCCCACATTAAAGGAACCTTTGCCGCAGATGGAAAATTACGATGTGATTTTTCTTGTTTACCCACTTTGGTGGAATACGCTGCCAATGCCCGTAGCAGGATTCCTGAAGCAATATGATTGGACAGGAAAGATACTGGTGCCTATTGTGACCCACGGAGGCGGCGGCACAGGCGAGAGCCTGGAGGCAGTTCAGAAAGCGCAACGCCTGCCCCACTGCGATAACGCAGAACGTCGAATACATGCTCTCCTCCATGGAGGGCAGGACCATGCTCTCAAACTCGGAGCTTATCGTAATGTTCAACCAGGCCGCGGGAGACAGAGAAGAGCTCGCAAGGCTTTTCAACATCTCCCCCGAGCAGATGCGGTTCATAACAGACGCTCAGCCCGGCTGCGG
>CADAAS010000257.1 GCA_902785885.1 Pseudoselenomonas ruminantium | reverse complement strand
ATTGCGCGGCAATCCCATTATGCTGCTGACGGCCTCGCCACAATCGAGCATTGCCGCCATGGCTGATGTGGTATTTCCGGTGGCAACGGCAAAATCCATGGAGGAACTGGGGCCACGCGTGTTTTTGCTGGGGGCTAAGTATGTAATGGATATTTTGTTCGCGGTGCTGATGACGCGCGTGGATTATCATAGTGCGCAGCAGAAGGAGCAGTGGCTGAGCAAGCATTTCTACTATTAAGCTTTTGCATATAATAATACCGTCAATGCATTAAGTTCAAATCACATAATGCATAAAAACACTAGATGAACAGATAGCGTATTGTTCGTCTGGTGTTTTTTAGGTAATTTGTATTGAAGAACTTTATCGTATGAATTATAATAACAGTATTTGGAGTTATAAAGGATGTTTGACAGGAGGTCTTGTAAATGGGGACGGGTTCTGGTGTACAGTTGAAGATGATTCAGAATGCGGTGAAGATTTTATCGGAGTTAAGTGAATATTCTGAGGATCAGGCAATCCGCAGAGTTACGAACGGTCGGTTCAGGACGTGGAGAGCCGCTGCCGATGCAATGCGAATTGATTTCGAGAAGTATTATGAAACACATAATAAAGTTGAGCTTAGAAAGAATCAGCAGTATGCGGGCAACGGTTATGATGCACTCAAAGCAGTTTGTGGCATTGATTTGAAGAATGATGATACGGGCGCTATTACTGGCGTGGATGCTGGTAATGCAGTGAAGAAGGCCGCTAAAGATGTGGTGGTGGATGCTTCGCCGAAGACGCTGGCCTGGCCAGATGGCAAGACTGCAGTTCGGGGCGTAGTTTTTCATGTAGCAGCACAGAAAAATCTCTCAAAAGCCCAGCAGGACATTGTGAAGGACATTTACAATCGTTGGGCGAATGGTGCGCTGGCAGCCATTGAACAGGCATTGGGGGTAACCTTTGCTTCCCAGGCCAAAACAAAGGATATAACGATTTCCTTTGCAACTCCGAAGGTGAGGAGCATAACAACTGAGGACTACAATAAAAGGATATTTTCGTCAGCCTATGTGGATGGCAAGATGGTTCTGTATGTCAATCTGAAAAATCGTACGATCAGTGAACATACCAATGGGAAAATCTACAATTCGGCAACGAAGAAGTACGAAACCTATGCAGATCGTACGTTGACGCAGGAATTAGCCCGCTTGATGACATACAGCTATAATTATCATGACTTTTCATATGTAAGGACTAAGCACTATGGGCTTGTAGAGCTTATCACTGGTGCAGATGATGTGTTAAAAGATGAGTTGCTTTCTCTGGGCAAGCAGATGCATAAGGCGAATGGTATTCTTGACTTTTTTAATGAATGTAATGAGGGATGGCGTACGGATTCAGAAGTTGCCGCTTATAGCTATATGATTTGGCGCTATATGGCAAACTATATGGCAGGGCATGCCTCGGGACCGGAACTTTATAGTGCGGATGGCACCAAGGTGACATTGACCAACAGTTTCAGTGGAACATATAATTTGGATGAGGTTAATACTGTCCGTGTGGTGGATGCCAGCAATACAACGGCAGATATCACAATATCAGATGCCTGTGGTACCAATAATACATACTATCTTGGCAAAGGCAAAACAATCATCAATACATATGGCGGCAAGGATACCTATTATGGTTTTAAATCGGACAAAGATGTTGTCATGTTCAGGGAGGGGACGGATGTTGCCCACGTTGGCCGTACCTGTGCCTGTGATGTCAAAGATGTAATCCTCTATTATGGAGATAATTATGAAGTTCGGATCAAGGATGCTGTGGGCAAGAAAATTCGTATGATGCGTGCTGATAATAGAACGCAATGGTGGTCCCTAAATGTCCCGAAAAAAGTTGCACCACCATTAGGTACGGGCTATAAGCCGAATTCCAAGGAGACTGTGCTTCTGTCATCTGGTACGTTCAGCGGCACAGTTGATGGTCGACTGTATACGCAGGTCAGCACTTTTGACCTGCGTGGTTCGAAGAAGGCAACGACTGTTCGGGGCAACGGCAAAGCGAATACGATTTATGCAAGTGCCGGCGGCAGTAAGATTTATGGCCTGGGCGGCAATGATACTCTGGTTGGCGGCGATGGCAAGGATACCTTCTACTT
>CADAAS010000256.1 GCA_902785885.1 Pseudoselenomonas ruminantium | reverse complement strand
CTGCCCAATCATTATATTATTTAACATGAAAGACCCTCCTGAGGGATTGCAGCCCTGCCTCCGGCGTTATCACATTGCTGTCCACGGGCAGACCTGCCTTTTGCAGACGCTGCATGATTTGCATAATCTGCGGTTGTTCTAACCCCGTTTCCTGCAATAACTGCATATCGGCAAAGATATCTGCCGGTTTTCCCGCTGCCCGCAGGTTCCCTTTTTCCATAACCACCATCGTATCTGCCAGACGGGCAATATCTTCCATGCTGTGGGAGACAAAAACAATGGTCAGCTTCCATTTTTTATGCAGGCGCTGAATCTCGCCCATCAGCTCATCACGCCCCCGCGGGTCAAGACCGGCTGCCGGTTCATCAAGGACCAGATACTTAGGGCGCATGGCCAGCACGCCGGCAATAGCCACGCGGCGCATCTGCCCGCCGCTCAGGGCAAAAGGCGATACGTCCTTGTACTCCGTGTAGGAGAGTCCCACCAGTTCCATGGCCTCGCGCACACGCTCCTGCACTTCCGCTTCGTCCAATCCTTGATTCTGCGGGCCAAAGGCAATATCTTTTTCCACGGTTTCCTCAAATAGCTGCGTTTCCGCATACTGAAACACCATGCCCACCTGCTGACGGGCATGCCAGGCCTTTATCTTTGCAGCCTTGTCCTTGCCCGACAGATTTACGCCGTCCACCAGCACTTCTCCGGCAGCCGGCGTAAGCAGACCATTGAGATGCTGCACCAACGTAGATTTTCCCGAACCCGTATGACCGGCAATAGCCGTAAAGCTGCCTTCTTCAATGGTCAGGTTCACTTTATTCAGCGCCACGCGCTCATACGGAGTCTTCGGCATATATATGTAAGTAACATCGTTTAACTCAATGGACATAACAGGCCTCCAAGGCGGTAATCAAATCATCTGCGCGCAAAATATCCGCTGGCAGCGGCAAACCGTCCTTGCGCAAATTCCAGGCAAGTTCCACGGCCAATGGAACATCAAGCCCCAGTTTATGCAGACGCGGTGCATCGGCAAAAATTTCTTGCGGCCTGCCCATTTGCACAAGCTGTCCCTTTTCCATCACGAGGACTTTGTCGGCCTTGGCCGCTTCATCCATAAAATGCGTAATACAGATAAGCGTCAGCCCGCGCTCCTGATGCAAACGTTCCACCGTGCCCATCACTTCCCTGCGCCCCTGCGGGTCGAGCATAGCCGTGGACTCGTCCAAAATCAGGCAATGTGTATCCATCGCCAAGGCTCCGGCAATCGCGACACGCTGTTTCTGCCCCCCGGACAAGAGATGTGGGGCAAACTTACGAAAATCTTCCATCCCCACAGCCCGCAGGGAATCGGTCACCTGCTGACGGATTTTGGACGGCTCCATGCCGATATTTTCCGGGCCAAACGCCACATCATCTTCCACCACGCCGGCAATCAGCTGATTGTCCGGATTCTGGAACACCATGCCCACCTGCCGCCGAATCGCCCAAATATCCTCCGGATTTTTGGTGTCCAGGCCATTAATCATACACTCGCCCTCTGTAGGCAGCAGCAAGCCATTCAAATGCCGCGCCAATGTGGATTTTCCCGAACCATTAGCGCCCAAGATAGCAACAAACTCGCCTTCTTCTATCGTAAAGCTCACATCTTTTAGTGCACAAAACTCCTGTTCTGTGCCTTTTCCATATATATGTGTCAGATTGTTTACCTCTATAAATGCCATTGGACTTCCTCTTTCACTAGAATCACAACACAAAGCCTATTATACAACAAAAGCCCTGCCCGTCACAACATGAGCCGGCAGGGAATAAATCTTTGGCATAAGAAAAAGCACCCCGCAGGGTGCTTATCATTTAACTGGCAACGCCCTATCCTCCCAGCCCGTCTCCAGACAAGTACTTTCGGCGTATGAGTGCTTAACTACTGTGTTCGGTATGGGAACAGGTGGAACCACTCAGCTATCGTCACCAGATATTCAGTTGAATGTTATGCACATTCAAAACTATACAGAAGAAATTTCTATGTCGAACATTTTATTTTTCTTTATGAAGTTAAGCCCTCGATTTATTAGTATTGGTCCGCTGCATGCCTTGCGGCACTTCCACTCCCAACCTATCTACCTTGTCTTCTTCAAGGAATCTTACTGG
>CADAAS010000255.1 GCA_902785885.1 Pseudoselenomonas ruminantium | reverse complement strand
TTTGACAAAAAAGAAGCATAAGAAAATGTCATCTGACTGGTCAATTTGACTGGTCAGATGACATTTTTTTTGCTTATGTGGAAAAATAAAGCTGCTTGATTTCAGCTACAGCCTCTGGGATGTTGGTGGGACATACATGAATGCCATAACCGACATAGAGCGGCGGTGTGGCAAAACGTGGCATGATTTTGGCGTAAATTTGTCCCTTTAGCTGGTAGAAGAAGATATTGTAGCTTTGTATCCGTCCTTGATGAAAATGACGGGTGAAATAGTCGGTGCCAATTTGCAGAAATTTGGCCAAAGTCGAGATGGCAGCAGGGCTTTCGATTTCGGCAGGGATGATATTGAGTTCCCAGAAACCGATTCGCGGCGTGGTGGAGATATTAAACTCCACGCCGTTTTGACAGGTGATGATTTCCCCGGCAAATTCCTCCGGCAGGGCGCTCAAAGGCTGCTCTAAGTGAGGAAAGGCCACAATCTGCATATGTGGATGACGGATAGTTCCGCCGGACAGCGGGCCGTAGTTCTTGAAGAACACCACATCATCATACTTGCCGGATTGCAGGAGCCGCTGCCAATGGTGCAGGCCAAAGCGCAGCAGGCGTTCCATATGGGCGGTAGAGTAGTCCGGCATATCGCTGTGACAGATATCCGTTTCAATCAGGACGAACTGTTCCGTGCCGGACAGGACGTTATATTTATTACGCAGCAGGATAATCGGCCCATCTTTGTCGATGATGTCCGTCAGTTCCTCCGGGTGGCAGAAAGGGCAGTAGTTGTCCGGATGACGGATGGTTTCCGGTTTTTTCTTTCCTATCTGCATATCAAAGTCTATGATATTGTATGGTATGGCCATAGAATGTTCACCACCTTAAAAAGTTTCGCACTGTATGTATTTATAGTTAAGTCTAGCACAAGGCATTTTGAAAAACAATGAGTCAGCGCGTATAAAATAACCCTACCGCAACTGCGATAGGGTTATTTTATGATATATCAGCTTTTGGTGATATTTATGCGCAAATTAAAGGGCACGCTGAACCTTACCAGAACGCAGGCAACGCGTGCAGACGTTGACACGTTTCACTTCGCCTTCAACAACAGCGCGTACACGCTGGATGTTCGGCTTCCAAGTGCGTCTCGTCTTCAGATGGGAATGGCTGACATTGTTGCCAGACAGTTCGCCTTTAGCGCAGATTTCGCAAACACTTGCCATGTGTTACACCTCCTTAACCTGTGGGAGCCAACTCGCTCCTAACACACAATAATGGTATTTTAGCACAAAAAGCGGGGGGGTGCAAGTACTTTTACTTGACAGGGGTGAAAAATTTGGCCAAAAATTTTGCTTATCGCAAATCCTGTGGTGTTTTTTGTAAAAGAAGTTTTTATTTCGATTTTATATTGTTAATTTGTATCATTTATATTACAATGTAGCTTATGAGATGAACATTTGTCAATTCATCTTAAATTTACTATGGAACGGGTTGTGTTATGCAAAATTTCAGACTTACCGAAAAAGAAGTAAAAACGCTTGCCAAGCGTTACCCGACGCCCTTTTTGGTGGCATCGCTGGACAAGGTTGAGGAAAACTACCAGTTTATGCGCCGCCATTTACCGCGGGCGGGTGTTTTTTATGCGATGAAGGCGAATCCTACGCCGGAGATTTTATCCCGGCTGGCAGGGCTGGGCGCTCACTTTGATGTGGCCTCTGCCGGGGAGATGGAGATTCTCCATGAATTGGGTGTAGATGGTTCGCAGATGATATATGCTAATCCGGTAAAGGATAGGCGGGGCTTGGAGGCGGCTCAGAAGTTTAACGTGCGCCGCTTTACCTTTGATGACCCCACCGAGATTCCCAAGATGGCTGAGGCTGTGCCAGGGGCCGATGTATTGGTGCGCATTGCTGTGCGCAATAACAAGGCGCTGGTGGACCTCAATACGAAGTTCGGTGCACCTGTTGAAGAAGCCCTTGACCTCCTTTTGGCCGCCCAAAAAGCGGGCCTGCACGCTATGGGCATTTGCTTCCATGTGGGCAGTCAGTCTCTGTCCACAGCGGCTTATGAGGAAGCCTTGCTGGTGGCGAGAAAACTCTTTGATGAAGCAGAAGAAATGGGCATGCACCTGACGGATTTGGATATCGGCGGCGGTTT
>CADAAS010000254.1 GCA_902785885.1 Pseudoselenomonas ruminantium | reverse complement strand
CGAATTCCATGATATCCTGCTCTGCATTCAGATGAGCAAGACCGTAGATGACCCGGATAGAATGCGCTTTAACAGCGATGATTATTACTTGAAATCCCCGGAAGAAATGGCGGGGCTGTTTTCTGCCTATCCGGAAGCCCTTAGCAATACCGTAAAAATTGCCGAGCGCTGTCAGGTAGATTTTGAGTTTGGGCATATTCAGCTGCCGTATTATCCCATTCCTGAAGCCTACAAAGATGATGAAGCTTATTTGCGGGCTCTCTGCGAAAAGGCACTGCCTTCCCGCTATCCGGAAATTACGCAGGAAGTACAGGAACGCTTGGATTACGAGCTTTCCATTATCCACCGCATGGGTTATGACAGTTACTTTTTGATTGTTTGGGATTTCATCAACCATTCCCGCGAGCAGGGCATTTCCGTCGGGCCAGGGCGTGGTTCGGCGGCAGGCAGTATCGTAGCCTATCTATTGGGCATTACCAACCTTGACCCGCTCAAATATGACCTGCTCTTTGAACGTTTCCTGAATCCGGAGCGCGTGACCATGCCGGATATTGATATTGACTTCTGTTATATCCGCCGCGAAGAAGTTATCGACTATGTAAAGGAACGCTATGGCTATGACCATGTAGCGCAGATTGTCACCTTTGGTACAATGGCGGCCAAGGGTGCTGTGCGTGACGTTGGTCGGGCACTGGGCATGACTTATGCCCAGGTGGATGCCATTGCCAAGCTGATTCCCAACGAACTGAAAATGACCTTGGACAAGGCCATGAAAGCCTCCACGGAATTCCGTAATATCTATGAGTCATCGGAAGAAGCCAAGCGGCTTATCGACTTTGCCCGCAAGGTCGAGGGGCTGCCCCGCCATTCGTCTACCCATGCGGCAGGCGTGGTTATTGCCAAACACCCGCTGACGGACTATCTGCCAGTATCTGTTTCGGAAGGCACGCTGGTTACGGAGTTTGACAAAGACCATGTGGAGGAACTGGGCCTGCTGAAAATGGATTTTTTGGGCCTGCGGACCTTGACGGTAATTAGTGATACATTGAATAATATCCAGCAAACCCGCGGGGAAACGGTGGATATCAATGCCATTCCTTTGGAGGACGAGCTGACGGCAAAAATGCTCTGTGAGGGGCATACAGGAGCTGTGTTCCAGATGGAATCTTCCGGCATGACCAATCTTGTGAAGGATTTGGCGCCGAAAAATTTTGCCGACCTGATTCCGACAGTGGCACTTTACCGCCCCGGTCCCTTGGGCAGCGGCATGGTGGATGACTTTATCGGCGGACGCCATGGGCGCAAGGAAGTCACCTATATGCACCCGCTTTTGGAGCCGATTCTCAAAGAAACTTTCGGCGTGGTGCTCTATCAGGAGCAGGTTATGCAAATTGTGCAGGTGTTGGCCGGGTTCTCCTTGGGACAGGCAGATTTATTGCGCCGTGCCATGGGTAAGAAAAAGCATGAAATCCTGATGGCGCAGAAGGAAAACTTCCTCAAAGGCTGTGCAGGCAACAACATTGATGCAGAGCTTGCCAATACCATCTTTGACCTTCTGACTCATTTTGCCGACTACGGCTTCAACAAGTCGCATAGTGCCGCCTATGCGCTGGTAGCGTGGCAGACAGCTTACCTCAAAGCCCATTATCCGGCTGAATTTATGGCAGCTATGCTCACCAGTGTTATGGATAACGCCAACAAAGTGCCGGTTTATATCGAATTGGCTCACCGCATGGGTATCAAGATTCTGCCACCGGATATCAATGCCAGCGATATCATGTTTGGTGTGGATAAGCAAGATATCCGCTTTGGGCTGGCGGCCGTGCGCAATGTGGGTGAAAACGCCATCAAGGCCATTATGGCAGCGCGGAAACAGGATGGTCCATTCACTTCGCTATTGGATTTTTGCACACGGATTGATATGACTACGGTCAACAAGCGGGTATTGGAAAGTCTGATAAAATGCGGTGCCTTTGACTCTTTGGGCGCCAAGCGCAGTCAGCTGCTCCATGTACTCGAACCGACGGTAGGTGAGGCACAGCGGCGGCAGAAGGACTTTGCCCATGGCCAGTTGGGGCTCTTTGGCGATGTGATGCAGGATGATGCGGCGGATATGAAACTGCCGGATATGGATGAAGTTCCTAAACGCAC
>CADAAS010000253.1:2011-4165 GCA_902785885.1 Pseudoselenomonas ruminantium | reverse complement strand
TGTCCACATCACTGATGGCCATAGCTGCAAGGCCCGAACCATTTTTCGAGGATGCCAGGCCGACAGCTGCGGTGATGATTTTGTTGCCATAACTGGCCTTTTTCGCCAAATCTGCATTGATGGGCGCGGTATCGTCGTTATTCTTCTGTTCCAGCTGTTCCGTATAGCTGTCCCCGTTCACATCAACATCCGCCTGCTGCAGGGCTGCATTGTATTTCTTGTACTCACTGCTGGTATCCATTGCCTGGTCCTGTGCGAGATTCTGTACGGCATCTGCACGAACCGTTGCATTTTTCACCACAGCCTGCGTTTTATTCACTAACTGGTTGTAAGCTGCTACACCTTGGAAACCATAGCTCTTGCCGCCCTGGGGTGCTGCAATGGATACGCCTACAGCGCCGCCGACCTGCGTAAGCGAAGCAATAGCTTCATTGCGCAGATTGCCCAAGGCATCATAATTGCCGCCATCGAGCATGGCATTTACCTTGTTTTCCAAAAGGGCAACCGCCACCGTACCACCGGCAGAGGTAGCCCCCTTGCCGCCGGCCGCTATGGACAGGTTTACGCCGCCCGTAACCTGCGTATCGGTATCCATTGCCTTATTGGTGATGTCTTTCGTTTTTGCATTTACGCCCGTTACTTGCGCATCTACGTTGCTGCTGCCGATATTTACCGAAGTGGATGCAGCTCCCGTGAAGTTGTAGCTGTTCTTTCTTGCTTGCGACACAGCAAGCCCTACGCCGCCGGCAAACAACGCGCCGTTCTTTTCGGCCGTATTCACAAAGCTGCCCTGCTGTTCATTATTATTTTCCTGAATTTTGCTGTTCTTGACCTGAGCCAGCACATCACTCGTGACGCTGTTTACCCCCACGGCTCCAGCAATGCCTACCGTGGTTGCAGAATCCGACGTGTTCTTCTTCAGCTTGATGTTTTGGAAACTCAACGCAGCGCCGCCGCTCCAGGCGCCAAGGAATAAGGAATCGGCAGCCTTGTTGGCAAAAGCCGCCTTATCTGCACCGTTGCTGCGCAGATTGACATTGGCATCCTGCAATACCGATTTCGTCTGATTGGCCGCCAGATTCACCGAAACACTGCCAGCGCCAGCCAGCGTGAAGCTGGGCATAGTCTGCCCACCAGTCATGTTGGCCACGCCGGTTTCCTGTTTATCCTTCTTCTTCTGACTCTGCTTGAAGCGATCCATCGTCCGGCTGAATACCGTACCTTTATCCTGCTTTTCATTGGGCTTGAAGTAGGTCTGATAGCTATTCTTGAAGCTGGTGAACTTGCCGGCTGGGCCATTGATAGTAGAAGCAAAGTTTGCCAGAGCGCCGCCGGATTTGCCATTGTCCGTCTGTTCAATGACGCCGCCAGCCACACTTACGCTATGGATATAACCATCTGCTTTGGCATTCATGGCCAGGCTGTGTGCATTAATCACGCCCGCCTTAGCCCCTGCAGAGCCGAAATAATCCGCAGCCTTCAGATTTTCCCCCACAGACAACTTACGTGCCAGCGAGCCAATCTCATCCTTGCTGCCGATATTATTATCACTCACAGCCGAGAGGGTCTTCACATCAAAATTCGTTACGGCCACAGATGCACCTATGCCCATCGAGCCATTTCCATAGGCCAGGCCACCGGCAATATTGAGCACCCGGCTATCATTTTGTGCCGTGATGTTCACCACGCCGGATTCTTTTGCTTCCGCTTTTTTCTGTTTTTTCTTTTCGTCTGCCGAAAGTTTTTCCCATGCGGCATCAATTTTCTTCTGGCTGTCCTCTTTGGAAAGCGTTCCGGTTGCTTCTATCCTGGCACCATTGTCTACGGACACAATGGTTACACTTTCGCCGCCCACATAGCTGACCGTACCCTGCAATGCCTTGGTATCTGCCTCCGTATCATTATCGCCGGTCTTGTTGGAGTTATTGGCCGGTGAGCCGGAACCACCGTTCAGGATATAATGGTTTATATCGTTCTTGCCCATCAGCGTTACATTATTGCCCGTCAGCTGTGCCTTATCGGCTACAGCCAGCACGCTGCCTGCGCTGCTGTTAAATACATTGACCACTGCACCAATAGCCGTTGATGCTGCCCCGGAGGGTTTCAAGTGGCCATTCATGGCAATATCACTCTTGTTCACACCGCTGTTAATCG
>CADAAS010000253.1:0-1987 GCA_902785885.1 Pseudoselenomonas ruminantium | reverse complement strand
GCCCTACCAGTACACGTGCCTGGTCGTCCAAATTGACCACGTTCACGGCACCTGCCACCGATACCGAAGCCACACTGCCTTTATCAGAAGTATTCTTTTCCCGGTTCTTCACGAGATTGGAGCTGGTGGAACTATCCACATAATAATTCGCAATCTTGACCGGATTGGTCAGATTGTCAAGGGCTTCCAGCGTTTTGGCAATCTTAATCCCATTTCCTTCCAATTCCTTGGCATAGGTATTCAAATCCTCATAAAGGGCCTTTCCCCGGCTGACCAAAGTCTGCGCGGCAGACGGGTCCTTGGTAATATTCGTCAGATTTCCCACTGCGGCAAAGAAATCCGACACATGCTGCCTGGGTGCCTTCCACTTGTCGCCCGTAAAGAAACTCAGCAACGAATTTTTTACATCGTTTATCGCTTTTATATCCGCTATCAGCTTTTCCAAACGGCCATGACTGCTATTGGCCTCGGCTTTGAGCGTGATGTTATTGCCGGTAAGCGAAACTGGCTGATCATCATCGCTGCCAGCAATGACTACACTGGCATCGGTAGTGACATCCGTTACCGATACAGCTGCATTAATCAGCGCCGTCTTGGCCTGTCCATTGCTGCCAGCAGCAGAGGTCGCCAGCGACCCAACCTGTACATCTGGATTGGATTGTACAGCTGAAATGGACAAAGCACCTTTATCCTTAGCATTCAAAACAGCGCCCTTGTTGATGGACACACCGGCCTTGCTGTCGCCCAAGACGACATTCACGCTGGCACCTACCGTAACGTATTGGGAAGCTGTATCCAGTGCCGAAGTCTTGGTCTGGCTCGTTTCGCTCTTTTTGTCGTCTTTCTTTTCCGTATTCTCTTTATCTGCGTCTGCTGCTTTATCTGCTTCTGCAGCCTTTTCTTCTTTCTTCTTTTCCTCTTCCTTGGTTGCCTCGGTTGCATCACTGAACAAATCCGCTAAGCCAAGGTCGTCTTCTGCATCCTTGTCCTCAGGCTGTGTTTTATTCGTCCCCGTATCTTTGTTTTTACCTTTATCCTTGTCCTTATCTTTATTCTCTTCTTTTGCGGCTTCTACCTTCGCCGTACCATTGTTGGCGGTAATCTGCTGCAGCGTATTCGTTTCGGCAGCTTTCACCTCAATATTGCCGCCCGCGTTGACTATCGCACTATCCGTTACCTGTGCATTTTCCGAGGTGTTGACAAAGTTCAAGGCCGAACCGCCCAGCCCCGTTTCCTTGATGCTGTTTTCTGCCTTGACGGTCAACGAATTGTTCAGCGTCGAAGCCACAGAGATATTCTTGGCGGCATCCAGTGTCGCCCCTGCATTCAGCTGATTCTGGCTATTGGTGGAACCAATAACGATATTGCCGGCAAAGTTCAGATGGCTGGTGTCGTCTTTGCTTGCCAGATTGGAGGCGGTTGCCGTGATGGTCGTTTTCGCATTTGCCTTTGCATCCACAGAACCTTTTTCCGCCATTAAGCCGCCATCCACCGTAAGATTGGCATTATTCTGATAATACGATAAAGTTGCTGCTGCCAACTGATTCTTCTTGCCTTCGACTTTGCCCTCAGAAGTCAATTTTGCATTGAGTTCACTCGACGACAAGATGGAAAGCGCGGGGGTAGTTGCCGCCCCGGCGATATCTTCACCGGTAGCCTTTATCTGCGCACCTTCCTTGATTGCCACATTTGCCGCATTTTTGTGCATCATATAGGCGCCAGAGATTTTGATATACTTCTGCAACAGATTTGTTGCGGCAATCGCTTTGGCCATATCCTTGTCAAACTGATACTCGTCTTTCGTCGTTGCAGCTACATTGACGGTCTTGCCCGTGATGTCACCTGCCAGCTCAATTCCCGCCTCCAACTTCAACAGAGGCTTGGTATTTTGGATGGCTTCCCTGGTTTTCCTTTCTTCCTCTACCTTGGCTTGCGCCGTCTGTGTCTTGGGGTTCGCGGCTGGGGTTGGTTTAAAATTGTTGGAAAG
>CADAAS010000252.1 GCA_902785885.1 Pseudoselenomonas ruminantium | reverse complement strand
TGATAAGGTCAAAGGACGCTGGCGAAAACAATCTGCACCCCTCAGGATTTTTCACCGTGTCAATGGCGTTCATCATCGTAGGGTAGGTGCTGAAGATAATCCGTGCCGTCGCTGCATCATCCCGGCTGTCCATCAGACTGGCCAAGGGAATCTCATTGCTGAAAAAATCCATAAAGCTACGCTTGGCCTGGCGCACCAGCGCGGTACGGTCAGCCAAAAACAAAATACGCTTTACCCAGCCGCCACGAAATAACACATCCGACAAACTGATGGCTACACGGGTCTTGCCTGTCCCCGTTGCCTGCACAATCAGCGCTTTCCTGCGCTTGTGGTCAAACGCCTCTTCCACCGCCTTGACCGCTTCAATCTGGTAAGGCCTGCCTGCAATATCGTGATTCGGCTCAACCTCTGCCAAAGTCTGCTGCATACCGCGCCTGTCCATGCGCATCTGCAAATCATCCTGCGTAAAAAAGCCCGACACATCCCGACGGGGATAACCGCCCTGCTCATCGAGAAATACTGTGCGCAGACCATTGGTCATAAAGATAAAGGGACGGCGGCCATACTTCGCCTCATAGCTATTGGCATAGAGTTCTGCCTGCTTTGCCCCTTTTTCCGGGTCATAACTTGTACGCTTGGCCTCCACAATGGCCAGAGGTTTCTGGTCTCTGCCATAAAGCACATAATCCGAAAAGCCGGTATTGGAGGCATTAGGCATGCCGGAAACTTCTTCCTCAATACGGCAGTTATCGCCAATTATCCAGCCTGCTGCTTCGAGGTCATAATCAATATAGCGCTTGCGGGTTTCCGCTTCCGTAATCGGATTGACATGGAAAGCTCCCTGTGCCTGACGTTCCTTACGCAGACGAGTAAGTTCCTGTTGAAGCTGTTCGTTCTTCGCCCTTATGTCATCCAGTTCCTGATTCTTTTCCTCCAGCTCATGCTGTTTCTGAGCCAGGGCGGCATCTTTCTTCGCGATATTCTCTGCCTGCTTTTGGATTTCCTGCTGACTGACCGTTGCCTTATCATCAGGCGAGGGCAAAAGACTTTCATCGAAAACCATTTCTCCCTGAATTGCTGTATAGCAATAAGCCATCCAACTCAGGAATTCAAAGAGGATTCTAAGGGCCAGTACGCCATCTCCATGCGTCAGCGGGCTTCCACCATGCGCGGCTCGATTGCCGAACAGGCGCAGTTGGTCAAGCATGTGAAGCAGCTTATTATCCCCCACTACTTCACAAAAGCCCCTATCCTTCAGCAGGGCAAAAAGTTCTCTATCCTTGCCATATTTATACGGGTCACTGATATCCATTCCCTCTGCACGGTAAACCCATTTAATCCCCAGCTCCATCGCCGAACGGCCAAAAATAGCCGCCACCTCCGGCGCTACCGCCATTCCTTGTTCTGCTTTTCTGGCCCGTTCAGCTATATTAACCCATTGGGGTTCCTGATTCACAAAGTCAAAATTTGAGGCCATAATTTCCCCTCCCTGTCATATAACAGAGCACTATTCCTCATCCCTCGTATAGCAGAAAAACCGCCCTCTTACGAGAACGGTTCTCTCAATTCAGAATAGCTATCCGGCAGGCGTCCGCTTCTCCTGCATCTACTCGAGTTTCCTCTGTCATGCCATCGGCGTGTGGTCCGGACGAAATCTACCACCTCAGATAACTATTCCTTTCTTACTTACATTGTACTACTTATCCTCACGCCTGTAAAGAATTTTCTTGTTGCGTACAATTCTATTCCATTCTCTTGTGTCTGTTCTTAAAAAAGTTATTATTGAATTTTTGAAGTTAGCTGGGTCTGTAGAAGTTTTTAACCGTAAAATCAGCTTAAATACTCGTTCCTCTATCCTTATTTCCTTCAAAATCAACGCCGTATTAGGTCGGTTGGCTTCCACTATGTAATCGGGGCATTGTATTGCTTCCAGCATATACTGTTTATATCTTTCATAATCTCCCGGATGATGCAATGCTATATGTTCAATTCGTTCATCTGTAATTATGACTTCATCACTGTCAATATCTGCTGTTACTACCTGATAAAGTTCTTTGTTTAATTTCCCTATGTAATGTATATCTATCAAGTTCTACACCTTAATTCATAAGTTATGCTGTGGCATCTTTAGCTGCATGTAATGATTTTATAAACTGTTCAATGGCA
>CADAAS010000251.1 GCA_902785885.1 Pseudoselenomonas ruminantium | reverse complement strand
ATGGGTGCCCGGGCCTATTGATGTGGCGATGTTTAACCTGGGCTATCTGCCCGGTGAGGAGCACTGTGTTACCACCAAGACGGAAAGCACGATGACAGCGGTAAGGCAGGTATTGGATAAGTTGACCTGTAATGGGATATGCGTGATTGTCGCTTATCCCGGACATGAAGCAGGGGCGCAGGAGGCGACCAGCTTAGAGGAGTTTTTTGCGGTGCTGCCGATAAAGAACTACACGGTGGGCTGTTATCGTCTGCTCAATCATGCGCGGACGGCTCCTTATGCCTATGTGGTAGAAAAAGTGCGGTAAGGAGAGGATAGGTTATGTGGAAAAAGAAATTCATGGCGGCTGTTTTAGGGTTATGTCTTAGCTTGCCCATGCCAGTTTTTGCTTCGGTACAGAAAGATGGTGTACATATCACCATTCTGCATACCAATGACATCCATGCGCGGGTGCAGAGTACGGATGATGAGGGCAAGACCATTGGCATGGATTGGCTCGCAGGTGCTATTTGGGCGCAAAAGGGAGCTGATGAAGATACATTGGCTTTGGATGCCGGGGATACGTTTCATGGCTTGACGCTTATTAATCTGAGCCGGGGCAGTAATATGGCTATGCTGATGAATCTCTCAGGTTTTGATGCTATGACCCCGGGAAATCATGACTTTAATTTTGGCAGCCAGCGGTTAATCGAACTTGCCAGTATCCTGAATTTTCCCGTGTTGAGTGCAAATCTCATGGATAAGGATAAAACACAGTATATTTTCCGTCCGTATAAGAGTTATGATTTCAATGGGGTTAAGGTAGCGGTAATAGGCCTGTCCACGCCGGAAATAGCCTACAAGACAAATCCCTTCAATGTGAAAGATGTTGCCTTTACCGATCCTATTGCTGCGGCGCAGGAATTAATGCCTAAACTGCGCGCCTCGCATGATGTAGTAATCGGGCTTATGCACATGGGGCTTGATAAGAGTTCAGTGGTAACGACAGAGCAACTGGCCAAGGCGGTGCCGGGCTTTGATGTCATCATTGATGGTCATAGCCATACAACACTGCCCAAGGGGATGAAAGTGGGCAATACGCTTATCTGTCAAACAGGACGGTATGGACATGCTCTGGGCAAGGTGGAACTCGTGGTGAAAGACCATAAACTGCGTAAGGCACAGGCTTCGCTGTTAAACCGTCAGGGGGTAGAAAAAATGGCCCAAACGCCTGATGAGGGCGTAGCACAGGCTTTGCAGGAAATCAATATGCAGGTGAAAATGGAGACGAAAACCGTAGTAGCAGAAAGCCCGCGGGAACTTACTGCTGCGCGGGAGATTGTGCGCACGCAGGAGTCGGAACTGGGGAAACTCACTGCGGATGCCCTGCGGCAGGCAACAGGGGCAGATGTGGCTGTGGTTAATGGTGGCAATCTTCGTGCCGCTCTTCCTGCGGGAAAGATTACCAAAGGTGCCGTGCTGGATGTTTTCCCGTTTAACAATCGGGTGCTCACTTTGGCTGTGGATGGCAAAACGCTCAAGTCTATGCTGGAATTATCCGTGCAGTATTTGCCGGCTGCTTTTGGTGGCTTTCTGGATGTCAGCGGCATGACCTTTACGGTAGATACCAAGGCTCCTGCAGGCCAGCGTGTCAGCGAGGTCAAAGTGCAGGGGCAACCATTGGCAGAGAGCCAGAATTATATGATGGCGACCAATGACTTTACAGCTTCTGGAGGCGATGGCTATGATATGCTGAAAGGGGCACAGCTGAAAGGTGACTTTGGCTCGCTGGAAGACATTTTTGTGGAGTATTTGCAGAAAAATGGGCTGCAGGGAATTGAGGTTGGACGCATTACGATGAAGTAACATTTATATACTAAGACGCCCGGTGGCTGAAAAATTTTTCAGCCACCGGGCTTTTGCGTAAATTGCAGTTTGTCGGGGAGTTCAGTTCGTGGTAAAGGTATCTTGTTCATACGTGGTCAGGGGCGAACGGGGAGTACTTTTTCTGTTTCCCGCTAAACGACCCCCTCGCAAAATAGAGCTGTCCAGCTACTCGCGCCGGGCAGGTCAACGGCGCTTCTATCAGCGAACTTACTTAGCAACGCCCTACAGGGGCCGGCCTTCACTGCGTTTAGGCAGTCGCTCCTGACAGAAAAAGCACTCCCCGTTCGCCCCAAGTTACGGATTAGGCTATTGCTACGAACTCGTTGCTCCCGTAACAAGAACATCGAT
>CADAAS010000250.1 GCA_902785885.1 Pseudoselenomonas ruminantium | reverse complement strand
AGCAGACCGCCCAGCACCACATACTGCGTTCCCCAAGCATCAATAAAATGACCGCTGACTGTAGTTCCGAGCACGCAGCCCATATTGGCCGCCGTCAGAAAGAGGCCATTGGCAAAGTCCGGCGCTTCCGGTGCGGCACTTGCCATCCAATACTGATTGATATTGGCATTGATCCCGCCCAAAATGCCCCAAATGACTACGATAAGCCCCATCAACGGCCAAGCACTGCCGCCGCCCAGCAGAGCAATATAGATTACGGCTACCGCCAGCGGAAAGATCTTGACCACGGGCAAGGGCCGCACCGTCAGCAGATGTCCTGCCAGCATACTGCCCAAAATATTGCAGATTCCATAGGCAAACAGCAAAATGCTGATCAAGGACGGAGCTACGCCAGCGACAACACCCAGATATTCGGTCAGATAGTTGAACACGCCAAAAATCGAACCGTTGAGAAAAATCACGGCCATAATAGACACCCAAAGCATCGGCTTGCGCAAGACCGCCAACTGGCTGCCATAACTCATAGCCGTCTGCACCGGCATGGATGGTACCAGCCAAATAGTCAGCAGAAGCACCACCAAGGTCGCCAATGCGAAAAAGGCCATGGATGCCGCGAGCGAAAACTGCTCTGCCAAAAAGTTGCTGATGGGCACACCGGCTACCATCCCCGCTGCCACCCCGGCATTGATTTTCGCCACAGCCTTAGGTTCTTCGCCCGGTTTAGCCAAAGCCGCCGCCACCGTAAACGCCATGGAACAATAAACCGGATGGAAAAAAGCCGGCAGCACCCGGACGGCAAGCAGTACCCAAAAGCTTTCTGCAAAGACGGCAATCACATTGCACAGCGTGAACAGTCCCAGGATAAAGACCATCAGATGTTTGCGATCAAAGCGTGACAACAATAGCGGCATGGTCGGCCCCGCCACGGCCACGCCCAGCGCAAAGAGACTAATCAGCCAGCCGGCCTGCACAACCGTTACTTGATAAGTTTCAGCAATATAGGGCAGTATACCGATAAAGCCCATTTCCGTATTCAAAATGCCGAACACGCCTGTGGCCAGAATAAACAGCAGCACTTGTTTGTTCTTTATGTTTTCATGACTCATATCCCCACTTCCTCTCTGCCTTCATTATATATTCTCCGCGTATCCAATACTAATGCTTATATAAAATCTCGATCTATGCTTTACAGTAATAGATTTCTCATAGTAAGATAGAGAAAAAACCAGGCAAAGGAGTGGAACCATATGGAGCTGCGAGTACTTAAATACTTTCTTACCGTGGCACAGGAAGAAAGTTTTTCGCGGGCAGCAGAAAAACTGCATCTGTCTCAGCCCACCTTATCCCGCCAATTAAAAGAGTTGGAAGACGAATTTGCAAAGCAGCTGCTTATCCGTGAGCCACGGCGCATACTGCTGACAGAAGACGGTCAGCTGCTGCGCCGCCGCGCTGAAGAAATCCTGTCACTGGTGGATAAAACCACTGGCGAGCTTTTGCGCCACGACGAAATCAGCGGCGATATCCGCATTGGCGCTGGCGAGTCCATTCACTTCGGCCTCGTCATGAAGGTGGCACAACAGCTGCGGCAGAAATATCCGGGCCTGCGCTTTCATATTGTCAGTGGCGATGGTGCCACCACCATGACACGGCTGGAGCGGGGTTTGATTGATTTTGCCTTTGTCTATGGACGGCTCGACCCGGCTAAATACCAGGAACTGCCCTTACCCGTCCGTGACCGCTGGGTGCTGGTCTTGCGTCAGGATGATGCTCTTGCCCAAAAGGAAGCCATCCAAGCCGAGGATTTATGGCAGCAGCCCTTACTATTCTCCCGCCAGACGCTTTCGAACAGCACCCATGGCGATGAACTGCTGGCCTGGCTGCAAAAACCGCTGGCAGAACTAAATATCGCAGGTTCCTATACGCTGCTCTACAATGCCACTTTGATGGTCAAGGAAGGCATGGGCTATGCCCTCTCTTTCGATGAACTCATCAACACCAATGGCACCATTCTCTGCACCCGCCCGCTGAAACCAGCCATTTTCACGGAACCCTCTATCGTCTGGAAAAAAAATCAAGTTTTTTCCAAGGCTTCCCAAGCATTCCTTGCCGCACTGCAAGAAGAATTCGACGTCAATATCTGAAAGCATCACCGCTAACTAGAAATCCCTCAATAAGCACAGATTATACACATCTCTGACTTATTGAGGGATTTTTTATCCGCAGCATCG
>CADAAS010000249.1 GCA_902785885.1 Pseudoselenomonas ruminantium | reverse complement strand
TCGGCGTCGCGGATGGTACTCTCCGAAGCCTGCGTATTCTCGTTAGCCGTCGTGAGGTTTTCCTTCGTGTAGTCCAAGCGCGAGATATAGGAACCTACTGTCGTGGCTTCGCCGAGGGCATAATCCAGCGCATCGTCCAATACCTTCAAGGACTTCGTTGCCTTGTCGCGGGTCGTCACGGCCGCCGCATCGATACCCAATGCTGCCGGTCGCATGTCATTGATGAACACATGCAGGTTCTGGTTGGCTTTCGTACCCGTATGGATGATCAACGGCTCGCCCTTACCCTCGATCAATACCTTTGATCTTTTTTTGATCATGTCTTTAGCATCGCCGGAATCCGGGATTGGCGGATCCACATATTTGGAAGTAATCGTACCATTATAGCCCTTGCCAATATTTTCGCCCCTGGCGCTGGAGATCCGTCCAATGACATCCGTCACCTTGATATTGCCGGCGCTGCTGCTATAGCCGGTACCAATCCCCGCGCCCCAGTTCGAGATAGCACTGATAACAGAATTCTTAACCGTAATATCGCCTGCAGAAGAACCGCTGCCACCGCTGCCAATGCCGGCGCCATCACCTCCGTTGATGATATCGCTTTCCTTGGACATGACGAATACGACTTTATCCTGCACATCAATATTGGAATTCTCTATCGCAATATTCCCAATAATGCCGCCACCATGACCGCTGCCGATGCAGGCTGCATCATCCGTTACCGCCTTAATTGTCGCATTTTTGATGGTGAGATTCCCCGCCTTGCTGCCCTGGCTGCCACTGCCAATACAGGCCGAGCCGCCCGTATTGTAAAGGTCAAAATCACCGCCATTGATGGTAATATTTCCCATGGACGCTGCGCTTCCGGCACCAATCATGGCACCCATACCACCGCCGCCGTAAGGGGTACCCGCCCGCATATAAAAAGTACCACTGTTGATGGTCAGATCTGCCTGACCTTTTTCGTCGCTGTCTGTACCAATATAAGCGCCATAGGGATTATAAGCTTTTTCAATCTTCAGAGAGCCTGTCCCCTCTACAGTCAACCCTCCGCCGATATTGATAATCGCTTTCTTAGGTGTCTGTGTAGCCTGCGTAGCGACGATGCTGTTATCCCCTTTTAGCGACAACACATTGTCGTTGCCATGGAAAAGAATAAATGATTTATCCTGATTATTGGCGATGTTCAAACCATCCAGCCACAGATTCGCCTTGCCACTGGCAGGGCCATCGATATAAACGTCATTCAGTGTAGCGCTATCGGCCTGCCGGATTTCCACATTCTTGGCCCCATCGGCAATGGAAATCTTGCCCTTATAGCCTGCCTGAAGCACGTAGACGCCATCGCTGGTAATGTTGTAGTCACCAGCAGATACGTTAGTGACCGGAGCCGTAGGCTCCGTCACGCCCGTTTTTTCCTCAGTAAAAGGTTCCGGATATTTATCAGAAATACGCGGCCTTTCTTCTTCCTCCTCTTCCTCGATCACGCGACTGAAGGAATTGTTGCCATACCGTCCGTCCAGCAGGATCTTGCCATTGTAGTTTGTCGTGCTGGCGATATCCTCGATATCGGCCTTTCGCTGTTCGAATTCCTTCTGCAGCGTTTCACGGTCGAGATCGGAGTTATGGTCATTGGCCGCATTGATGGACAGTTCCTTCAGGCTGCGCAGTTCGCTCACGATATCATCGATGCCGCCCGCCGCCACTTTCAGCAGACTGCTGCCCGTCTGCACATTCTCGATATCCTGATCGAGACCGCGCAGCTGCACGCGCATTTTCTCCGAGATGGCATAGCCTGATGCATCATCCGCCGCACCGTTGAGCCGCTGGCCACTGGAGAACTTCGTAATCTGTTTGCCGACATTCCGGATATTCTTGTTCAGCTCGCCCAATGTCATGGCCGTCGCTGAATTATTCATGATGCTCATTGCCATATGCGTTCTCTCCCTGCACGCTCACCAGCCACTTCCTGTGCGCTGGTCCTGAACGATAAAAGTCTCTATACTATTATATCGTCATTTTACAGGAAAAATAAGGCTTTGGTATGATGAAATCTTTGTTTTCTGAAAAAAATTACACTTTTCCCTCATAGTAAAAGAAAAAGCCCCGCAAAAACTTGCGGGACTCATGCTTTCAAATGGTGATCCACCGGGGAATCGAACCCCGAACCTACTGATTAAGAGTCAGTTGCTCTGCCAGTTGAGCTAGTGAACCATGGTGATCCACCGGGGA
>CADAAS010000248.1 GCA_902785885.1 Pseudoselenomonas ruminantium | reverse complement strand
CCGACGGCTCGCTGTAGCCAAGATAATCATAGGAGAAATATCCGACCAGCCCGCCGGTAAAGGATGGCAGATAATCAAAGCGCGGGCTTTTGTAGTCCGCAAGGATCTGCCGCAGAAAATCGGAGGGATTCTTGGTCTGAAAGCTGAGATTCCCCGCCTTTGCCTCGCCGTTGCTGCAAGTGATCTCAAGCTTGGGATCGAAACCCAGGAAAGTGTACCTCCCCCATGTTTCGTTGGCCGCAGCGGATTCCAGCAAATAGCAGTGCGTCGACACGTTTTTCAGGATCCGCAAGGCTTCAATGGGAGACGTGAAATCCGACAGGATTTCCGAGCTTACCGGCAGCGCCCGATATTTTCCGGTGGCAGCAATGGCCTTGACCTCATCCAACGCGGGAAGAATTTTCATGTTCCATACCTCCAAAAAAATAACCTTTGAACTCTGTCAAAGGAAAATAAAAGTCCTTGACAGAACTGCTTCTGTCAAGGACGAATAATATACTCACATATATTTACCCGCGGTGCCACCTTGAGTTTACGGAATGACCCGTACGCTTAGCGGGATACCTGCATATCCCCGGCAAATGACGTCTGCCCAAACGTCGCAGAATACTCAGGACGATCCTCCATCCCTTTGACTGCGCCCTCAGCGGTCCATTTGACAACTTGTTTCTCACCTGACTCTCAGCATCGCAGGCTCTCTGTATAGGCATCATTGCCGTTATCTCCGCTTCAACGGTTTACATATTGAATTCATGTGTTACTCTATCATATCAGAGTGATACTGTCAAGGGGAATTTACGGTAAAATTTGAATTTTTGCAGGGCTGGCTTTGTGCCGCGCCTGTGCTATAATAGGAGTGGATTGTAGCTATGGGGAGGCATTTTATGCATCAGTATTTATTCTACATCGGGGACTTTCCGATACGCGCCTACGGGCTTGTGCTTTCGTTGAGCATCATATTGGCCACGGGCACGGGATATTTCTTTGCAAAGCAGGATGGGCGCGGCTGGGAAAAACATATCGTTGACATGGGAATCTATTGCGGCATCGCCGGGCTCTTGGGCGCCCGCCTGTGGGATGTTTTCTTCTTCGACTGGGACTATTACCAAAACCATCTGACCGAGGTCCTGAATGTCTGGCAGGGCGGGATGGCAGTCCAAGGAGGCATTTTGCTCGGAGTCCTGACCGGCATTCTTTACACCAAGCGGCATCATATCGATACATGGGCGCTTGCAGATATCCTTGCGCCATCCATCATTCTCGGCCAGGCGCTTGGCCGCTGCGCGAATCTGCTGAACGGAGATGCTTTCGGCGCACCGACAGGCACCGGATTCGGCATCCTTTATCCGTCTACCACCTTGGCTTATCACACTTACGGCAATCAGCCTCTCTGGCCTGCTGAAATCTGGGAAGGACAGCTGGACCTTGCCATTTTTGCCATCCTGCTCATATTCCGCAGCACAAATCACGTCAAAGGCCAGTGCTTTGCACTCTATGTCATACTTTACTCACTGGCCCGCTTTTTTCTGGAATACCTGCGAGGCGATTATACGCAGCTGGTCGCCGGCCTGTTCAAAAGCGCCCAGATGACCAGTCTCACGGCGTTCAACCTGGCGCTTGCGGTATTCCTATGGTTGAAATGGAAACATCGTCCGAAAGAAACGGAACCCGAAGAAAAGCCCCTGCCTCCCATCATTGCAGCGACACGAAAAAAGAAAAAAAAGGCATAAAAAAAGAAACCCTTTCAGAAGTCCGGCGATGGAACCTTCTGAAAGGATTTCTTTTATTTCTGTTTTCTCCGCGCCAAAATACGAATGACTTTCGCGCCCGTATTATGGATTTTTCGCAAGGGTGCCACACGTGTCTTGATTTTAGGCTTGATCTCCCTGTCCTTGCCAAAATCTCCCCGCTTTAAAAGAGTCGTTTTCGTCTTGTCTGGACGGAAAAATTTCTGAAATTGCTGATGAGGAAGCTTCACAGGAATTGCAGAAACGATTGCTGTTCAATACAATTATGCTGAGTGAAAAGAATCCGGGGGAATTGATAAAGAACTTTAATCGTCCAGATAATCCGCTTTTTGATATGCTGAACCAGGGCTCGCGTTTCGCGGATGCAATGAAGAAACTCGCCAGCGTTCCAGGCATTGAACAATTGATAGCAATGGTAGGAACTACTAAACAAAAAGCAGCATGCGATGATGATAGGAAAGATGAGGATGCCCGAGAGCGGGCCCATCTTCTTGAGCTGCTCAACG
>CADAAS010000247.1 GCA_902785885.1 Pseudoselenomonas ruminantium | reverse complement strand
GATCTTCGCAGCCGTGTTGCAGTTGCCGTTCGGGAAACCAACCACCGTTGCAATCTTTACCTTGCCGCCATAATTCTCACGGATTTTCGTGATAAAGCAGGAAGGAACCATTACCGTTGCCGTATGATACTCAGAAGCTTCCTCACAAATCTTCTGAATGTCAGCCCAGGTAGCGGTCTGCTTTAATAACGTATGGTCAACCTTTGCTAAAATTTCCTTTGCGTCCATCGAACTGCCTCCTAATTAAAATCACTTCATTATTGGGAAAAATCACAATCTTTGCTTTTTCCTTTGTTGTTCTTATTGTATCGCTTTTCATCGTACAATAAAAGGACACATGACTTCATGTATCCTTTTAATTAAATAAAATTATTTCAATTCCTGCCCAGCTGCCAGCCGCGCTTCATACTCCCGGTCCAGCATCCCCAGTATCACCAGGTTCTCATATCTCCCATTGGTAATAATGGTTTCACGAATCAGGCCTTCCCGCACCATGCCTTCCGACTCATAGAGATGCAGCGCCCGTTCATTATAGTCCTTGCAATCCAGCCATGCCCGATGGAATTTCTGCACCGCAAAGCACCACTTCTTGATGAGCTGCATGGCCTCATGGCCATAGCCCATGCCCTTCTTGGCGATAATCACATGCGTCCATTCCATTTCCTTGGCTTCGGTCTTTAAGCCTGCTACCAGAAAGTAACCCACCGGCTCGCCAGTTTCGACTTCCTCCACAATCACATCCATGGAGGCTTCGCCCTTGGTGATGACATTCGTATGAAAATCCCGGTCAAACGGCACGATAAACGGCAGATTGTCCTCCGCATATTCCAAGTCCATGATAAAATCCAAATCCGACTCCACCGCACGGCGCAAGCGCAAGCGCGGCCCGGCAATTAAAATTTCAGCCATAAAATCCCCCTTACCATTCTTTTTTACTTATAGTATAATGAGAGAGATTTTTTATTTCAAGCAAATATCGCAAGGGAGGAATTACTTTGCTCAATACGGAATGGATGAATTGGATTGACTGGACGCACCTTTTGGAAATGCTCATTGTGCCCCTGTGCATCCTGACAGCAGCGCTCACGGTCGGCATCATGCTCAACCGCATGATAAAAAAGCGTGTCATGAACCGCATCAATACGGACGAAGCCTCATGGCAGGGCATCTTGATCAATGCCCTGCAGGGCGTGCCGATTTCCTTTTGTTTGGTCGTCGGTCTTTACTGGATTGTCAACACCATTGACATCATTGAACCATTGGTAAAGATTTTTTCCTATATTCTCTTTACCGTAATCATCTTCACCATCACTCGCGTTATCGCCCGTACGGTCAGCGGCGTTATCGATATGCAAATCGAACGCTCCCAGCAGGCCATGCCCAAGACCACGCTCCTGAACGCGATTGTCAACGGCATCATCTACGCCATGGGCATCCTCGTCGTACTCCAATACTACGGCATTTCCATTGCCCCCATCCTCACCGCTTTGGGTGTCGGTGGTATGGCCGTGGCTCTGGCGCTGCAGGAAACGCTGGCCAATATCTTCTCCGGCCTGCACCTCATCCTCTCCAAACAGCTGCGCCTAGGTGACTACATCCATCTAAGCTCCGGCGAGGAAGGACGCGTCACCGACATCACCTGGCGCTTCACCACCATCGTTCCCGTTGGCGAAGGCAATATGGTCGTCATCCCGAACCAAAAAATCGCCTCCTCCATCATCACCAACTACAGCATGCCCCGCCACGATATCATCATCAAAATCCCCGTGGGCGTGGCCTATGACAGCGATTTGCAAAAGGTCGAGGACGTAACGCTCGAAGTTGCCCGGCAAGTCCTGGAGAGCCTCAATGAAAAAATCGATGCCGGCCGCCAGCCGTCTGTCCGTTTCTACAACTTCGGCGAAAGCAGCATCGACTTCAACGTGCTCCTGCACTCCGCCCGCTTTGATGACCAGTTCCGCCTCAAGCACGAATTCATCAAAGCCCTGACAGCAAGATTTAGAGAAGAAGGTATCGAAATCCCCTTCCCGATTCGGACAATTATAAAACAGCAAAACTAATACTCACTACTCCCCGGCGCTCAAGGAAGGGCGCCCGCAGACGTAAATCGCGTGATGCGATTTCAGTCCGCTGTTTCTTTTGGAACTTTTCTTTGCACCAAAGAAAAGTTCAGAACCTCCACCTTTCCAAGTTATTCACAATCCCCCTTCAGGCAATTTGTGGATAACTTTTTTTCTGCCTGTAACACAGCCCTCCCCGACAATTTCCTTGTGGATAAC
>CADAAS010000246.1 GCA_902785885.1 Pseudoselenomonas ruminantium | reverse complement strand
CGCAATGACCAGGTGGCACTCGATACGCATATGTACATCCGTCGTGAAGTAGTGGCCATGCAGAAAGAAATCATCAATCTGCAGGAAGCCTTGCTCGAAACGGCGAAGAAAAATCAGGATGTGATTATGCCCGGCTACACGCATCTGCAAAGGGCACAGCCGATTCTCTTTGCCCATCACCTGATGGCCTACTTCGGTATGCTTTCCCGTGACTATGCACGATTCAGCGGCGTTTATCAGCGGGCGGATATCATGCCGCTTGGCGCGGGTGCACTTGCCGGAACAACCTTCCCGATTGACCGCGAACTTGTGGCCAAGCAGCTGAACTTCGAGCAGATTTACAGCAATAGTTTGGATGCGGTCAGTGACCGTGACTACATCATGGAATTCCTGTCGGCGGCCAGTATCCTGATGGTGCATTTGTCCAGACTTTCGGAAGAAACCATCCTTTGGTGTAGCCGTGAGTTCTCCTTCGTGGAACTTGATGATGCCCATTGCACAGGCTCGTCCATGATGCCGCAGAAGAAGAACCCGGATGTTTCCGAACTCGTGCGCGGCAAGACGGGCCGGGTAATCGGCCACCTGATGGCTATGCTGACCACGGTCAAAGGTTTGCCGCTGGCCTACAACAAGGACTTGCAAGAGGATAAGGAAGGCATCTTTGACGCCATCGACACGGTGAAATTCAGCCTGGGTGTCTATGCTCAGCTTATCCGTGGCATGAAGGTCAAGAAAGATGTCATGCGCAAGGCCGTGGAGGAGGACTTCTCCAATGCAACCGACCTTGCCGACTATCTGGTAAAGAAGGGCATGCCTTTCCGTCAGGCCCATGCGGTATCTGGTACGGCCGTGCACAAATGCATTGCCGAAGGCAAATATCTTGCCGATATGACTTTGCCGGAACTGCAGGAACTCTCGCCGCTCTTTGAGGCCGACATTGCCGAGGCTTTGAAGCCGGAAACCTGCGTCAACCAGCGCATTTCCTTGGGCGGTACGTCAACGGAGCAGGTCAAACTGCAGCTGACCGCCGCACAGGAACTTATCGATGCTGAAAAAAAGACCAATACGGCATTGACCAGTCAACAGATTTGACAAGTCAAATTGACCGGTCAAAATAGCTAAAAAGCCTTGCAGAGGAAAGACAGTCTGCAAGGCTTTTTTGACATCTATGGTGATAAATTATACAATAAGTCTATATTGTTAAAGCAGGAGGACCGCCGGATGTTAGTTGGTGAAGAAAGAAATAAAGTAGACCAGATTTGGGATACATTTTGGACAGGTGGGCTGACCAATCCGCTTTTGGTTATCGAGCAGTTCACCTATTTGCTGTTTATTAAGCAGCTGGATGATATAGAGACAGAGAACGAAGCCAATGCGGCGTTGTTAGGCTTTGAGAATGAGGAGAAAATCTTTGGCCCGAATCAGCAGAATTATCGGTGGAGCAAGTTCAAGAACTTAGCACCAGCTGTGCAGTTTCAGCTTATGCAGGAGGAGATTTTTCCTTTTATCAAGACTCTGCACCCGGATGATGATGCGTCCTATACCCGTTTTATGAAGGATGCGACATTCCAGATTTCTGCACCGGACAAACTGGCGAAAATCATTGAGGGAATAGACAAGCTGGATTTGGCGGAGCGGGACAGCAAGGGTGATTTGTACGAGTATATGCTGTCCAAGCTGGCATCCTCCAAAATCAACGGCCAGTTCCGCACGCCCCGCCATATCATCAAGATGATGGTGGAAATGGCAGCGCCGCAGCCCTCGGACATCATCGTAGACCCGGCTATGGGAACGGCAGGATTTTTGGTCGCCGCTGAAGAATTTGTTCGTGAAAATCACGGCGATATGCTCTTGGATGATGAACAGGCACAGCATTTTAACTCTGCCATGTTCCACGGTTTCGACACCGACCCCACCATGCTGCGTATTGGTACCATGAATATGATGCTTCACGGCGTAGAAAATCCTGGTATAGATTATAAGGACAGCCTTTCCAAGAATAACTCCGATAAGGAACTTTATACCCTCTGTCTGGCCAATCCTCCGTTTAAGGGTTCTCTGGACAGTGAAACGGTGGAGGAAAGTCTGCTGCGTGTCACCAAGACGAAGAAAACAGAGCTGCTTTTCCTCGCATTGTTCCTGCGCATCTTGAAACTGGGCGGCAGAGCGGCGGTTATTGTTCCTGATGGTGTGCTCTTTGGTTCGTCCAAGGCTCATCAGGCGTTGCGTAAGGAAATTGTGGATAACAACAAATTGACGGCAGTAATCTCCATGCCCAGCGG
>CADAAS010000245.1 GCA_902785885.1 Pseudoselenomonas ruminantium | reverse complement strand
ATAATGCAATCGGGGCAAGTTATGCAAAATATCCAATAGTTCCCAATCATTTGCCAGTCCCACAGCACGCTGCACATAATCTGCCGAATCAGCTACTGCCAGTTCACCCAGGCCAATATTCTCCAGTATGCTAAATCCGAAACGGGTGTTTCGTCTTGTTCCATAACGACTTATTACAGGCACGCCCATATACAAGGCATCCATCGTAGTGCGCCCGCCTGTATAAGGATAGGTGTCCAGCATAATATCTACAGACAGCATGCGTTCCATGTAGTCTGCATCTCCAGCCTCCAAGTCTACTCTGTCCATAGGAAGCCCCATCTTTTGCCACTTCTCATATGTCATAAGCGTTACGGCATCGCTGATAAAATCAAGATTCTTGACTAACAGGCGCGAATTAGGCACTAAGGTTAAAATTTGCTGCCACAAAGCTAACATTTCCTCATTTATTTTGCTATACCGCTGAAAAACGCCCAACTGCAAAAATCCCTGTTTACGGCATGGAGCCCCCGACGATGCAGGCAAATCATTTCTGCCTGCATAAGAAAAGTGCGAGGGCAAATACAAGGGCTTTTCATTTGATATTACTACCTGTGACCAATTCTCCTGCGGATCTACAATGCAATCCGTAATAAAATAATCCACAGCTTCTATACCTGTATGACATAAGCCGCCCAAACCGGATATCTGTATTCCGGTCGGCCTATAGCCCAGTACCGGAAGTCCGGAACCGGCAGAATGACCTGCTAAATCCACCAAAATATCAATCCCATCAGCACGAATCTGTTCCGCTATTTGCCGATAGGTCAGATTTCCCACTTCCCGCCACTGTGCAGCATGGGTCCGCAGACTATCCGTAAAGCCATCTGCATATTTATTCAGCTGATACCCTGTAACGGCAAAATCATCCCTGTTATAGGCTACAAACAAACCATAAATACAGGGAAACAATGCATGATTGCGAAAATCAGGTGATAGATAACCAATACGTATTTTTCTTTTTCCCGTTTTATGTCCTTTATCGGATATACCAGCTGCTAAGGAAGGAAATTTATTTACCTGCCGGGCATATTCCTTCTGCGCTTCGGCCAGCTTTTCTGTTTCCTCTTCAAGATAATGCCGTGCCAAAATAACAGAACTCAACGCCGACAATTTCTCTTTATCACTTTTAGCCGTGCGCGCCTGTTCCATATATGCGGATACAGTTGTCTTAGAGTGACCCAACTCCAAAGCTACCTTTCCCAGTCCTGCCTGCATATTGGAATACCAGCCGGGATGGAATGTTTTCTTCTCCTCCGCAGATAAATCCCCCCATAACTTTACCGCTTTGCCAAAGGATTGGTATGCCAAAGGAAAATCTCCTATTTGCTTTGCAGCCTCCGCCAGATAACATAGCAATCTAATCCGCCAGACGCCAACTGCTTCTTCTAATTCCTGCGGAATACAATAGCAAAGCCGCTGCGCCCCGATTTCGCCCTGTTTCAGCCAGTAAATTACATCTTCTTCCGTAAGTTTGGCTTCTTTATATCCTAAAATTTTCCGGTATGCAGATTCTATGTCTGCCATATACATTCCCATGTTCATCATTGGTGACATACGCCACTTGCGGGCAATAACCTGACGTAAGCCTGCCAGTCGTTCCTTATCCATTGCCAAGGATACACATATATCTACATACTCTGCAGCACTATAGGCTATGCACTCTTCCAGCTGCATATTTTTCAGCAGGCTGTAACCAAACCGTTGATTGTGGCTTTCGCCCACCAGTGTCACCACCGGCACACCGGCATACAATGCATCACAGGTGGTAGTTCCGCCAGGGTAAGGGTATGTGTCCAGTGCTATATCAATCTCATTATAGGCTTGCATATAATTACCATCAAAACCGGACAACGTAACCTGTTTTAAGTCGATACCCGCTGCCTGTAGGCGCTTGCAGGCCACACTGCGTGAGAGCTGATGGTCAAAAGCACTTCCCTTCAGGTACAGGCATGCGTCCGGTACTCTGCGCAAAATCTCACTCCACAGGCCCAGTAGCTTATCGGTTACCTTGGCAAATTTATTCAATGTACCAAAGGTAATATGACCTTTGCGCAGACAAGGTGCCAGCTCTTTCGTAAATGGTTTGGCCAAATGAGTATAGCAAAAATGACTATGCGGCAAACGCAGAAGTTTTTCGACAAAATAGCTGTCATTTCTTCCTGGTGGATCAACATAAACATCAGTCAGAAAATAATCCATGGCTTCCAGACCAGTTGTGTCCACATAACCAAGTCCGGATATCTGAACGGGTGCAGGCTTATAAGCAAAAATGGGCAGA
>CADAAS010000244.1 GCA_902785885.1 Pseudoselenomonas ruminantium | reverse complement strand
ATGCGGAAGGTACTGGAGTTATCAATAACCACGGCACCGGCTTTTACAGCAGCAGGCGCAAATTCCTTGCTGGCACTGCCACCAGCGAACAGGGCGATATCCACATCCTTGAAGGAATCCACCGTAGCTTCCTCAACGGTATATTCCTTGCCCATAAACTGGATTTTCTTGCCAGCACTGCGCTTAGAAGCCAACATTTTGAGGTCCGCAAACGGGAAATTGCGCTCCTCAATGAGATTTAAGAATTCCTGACCTACAGCACCCGTTGCGCCCAGAATTGCCACATTATACTTTTTCATCGACATTCATTCCTTTCGCTTGTAAAAGCCGTTTTTCTTTTTATGCCTTAAAACTCCAAGAGTTTATCCAAGCCTACGGTCAGCCCCTTAAGGCTGCGCACCTTCTGTGCCGCGAGCACAACGCCGGGCATAAAGGACTCACGGTTCAGGGAATCGTGACGGATGGTCAGAGTCTGCCCCAAGCCGCCAAAGATAACTTCCTGATGCGCTACATAGCCAGGCAGACGCACGCTGTGAATATGCATCCCCTCGTAATCAGCACCGCGGGCACCCGTGATTTTTTCTTTTTCGTCGGGATGACCCTGCTTATGCTCAGCACGGACCTCGGCAATCATCGCTGCCGTCTGCACAGCCGTGCCGGAAGGAGCATCGAGTTTGTTGTCGTGATGAAGTTCGATGATTTCCACATCCGGCATATATTTTGCTGCCTGCTTGGCCATAACCATCATCAGTACAGCCCCAATGGCAAAATTCGGAGCAATAAAGGCCGGCGTATCATTTTCCTCGGCCAGTTTCTTAATCTCTGCCTTCTGCTCATCACTAAGGCCAGTTGTACCAACCACCGGGCTGACTTTCGCTTTCAGTGCGGTCATAACATTATTAAAAACCACATCCGGACGAGTAAAGTCAATCATAACCTCCGGTTTAATGCGCTCCAGCGCCGCCTGCAAATCCGTCTCCACAAGCACACCACTTTTTGGCAGACCAGCCAACTCGCCGCAATCCGCGCCGCCTGCAATATCCACAGCCCCAACCAGCTGCAAATCCTCTGCTTCCTGTACGGCTTTCAATACCGCCCGGCCCATACGGCCGCATGCGCCATTCACCAATACTGTTACCAAAACACACGCCTCCTATGCTGTTTTAAGCTAGAAATATTGTATACTATGTCTATGTGTTATGTCAAGATGTTCTCGACATAAATACATTAGATATCCGTAATATTTTCAAACTGTTCCTTATACTGCAACGCCAAAATTGGCAAAACATCCTGCCTTTCCTCACGATTAGCCACTGTTTCCTGTGCCGCCTGCCGAGCTTTCAACAAAATATCCATGTCATTTAAGACATCCGCCACCTTCAAGTCCGGCAGGCCATGCTGCATGGAACCAAAGAACTGTCCCGGCCCGCGCAGGCGCAAATCCTCCTCAGCCAGTTTAAATCCATCACTGGTTTCTGCCATGATTTTCAAACGCTCACGCGCATTTTCCGTCTTCATTTCCGAGACGAGAATGCAATAGGACTTATACTGCCCGCGCCCAATGCGCCCGCGCAGCTGATGGAGCTGTGCAAGGCCAAAGCGCTCCGCATTCTCCACCACCATAATGCTGGCATTGGGCACATTGACACCGACTTCAATAACCGTAGTCGACACCAAAAGTTTTATTTTGTTATCGTAAAAATCCTGCATGACCTGCTCCTTGTCAGCAGCCTTCATCCGCCCATGCACAAGACCACAGGGCATATCGCGAAATATGCCATAGCGCAGTTCATCATAGACTTCCTCAGCCGAGGGCAGGTCACTTTCCTCATTCAGCTCAATCAAGGGACACACCACATAGGCTTGTCTTCCCTCAGCTAACTGTTGATGAACATAGTCATAGATTAATTCCCGCCTGTCCGGCTTGCGCACAAAGGTGCGAATTGGCTGCCGCCCCGGTGGCAACTGTTGGATAAGGGATACATCCAAATCCCCATAGACCGTCAACGTCATCGTGCGGGGAATCGGCGTTGCCGTCATAACGAGTACGTCCGGCATCAAACTGCCTTTCTTTTCCAATTCCGCCCGCTGGGCAATGCCAAAACGGTGCTGTTCATCCGTTACCACGAGACCCAGTTTGGCAAACTCTACGCCCTCCTGAATCAACGCATGGGTGCCAATGACAATATCCACTTCCTGTGCAGCAATCTGCGCGTACATTTCCTCCCGCTTTTTCTTGGTGAGCCTGCCCGACAAAAAGCCAACACGAATCCCAAGCGGCGCTAACTGCTGACAAAAGCCCTCATAATGTTGGCTCGCCA
>CADAAS010000243.1 GCA_902785885.1 Pseudoselenomonas ruminantium | reverse complement strand
GTCGAAAAAAATACTAAATCACCAGGCATGAGTTCACCAGCAGGCGAACCTACTTCATACTGAACATCTGCCGTACGCGGAAGATGTACACCAGCATGAGCAAATACATACTGCACATAGCCAGAGCAGTCAAAGCCGCTGGGGCTGGTACCACCAAACACATACGGCACGCCAAGGTACTGCATGGATTCGGAAATAATCGTACGGTTGATGTAGTTGCTGCCGTGGGATACTACCGGCATGGATTTGCCTAAAAGAGCCGAATAGGTGGACGGCCCTACCTGTCCATCTGCAGCCATCCCATGGGAAGACTGGAATACCTTGACTGCCTCAGCTGTTGCCGGACCGAAATCCCCATCAGCCGATACATCGTAGCCAAGACGGACCAATTGTCCTTGTATCTCAGCTACTTCCATGCCCTGGTCCCCTACGCGGAATGCAGACGCACTACACACAGAAAACATGGACATAAGAATCATGGACAGCGCAAACACACGCTTTGTTGCTTTTTTGAACAAAAAAGCCAACTCCTCTCTCTGTTCGCTTACGAGGTTAGCTGCCGGGCTCGGGTAGAGAAGACCACCCGCTCCATTCCTTACACTGTCAAATAATGTAATCGTGAAGTTCGCCCCAAAAAACTTGGTTCCCCCGCTCCTGGGCTGGATTCAGCTTAATTCTATGTATTTTTGAATACCCAATTTATATAATACGACAAAAGTCGTCGTATTCCTGCAATTTTTTTAATAAGATTTTAATTTTTTCACAACTCTAAATAATTTTCAGTTTCTTTTCAGAATTCGTGCTGACATGAAAAGTGGCTGTCATTACGACAGCCATCTTATTTACATTTATGTTGAATAAGCAATCAATAAGCCGAGTTTTGTTCCATCCGCAAGCGGAGGCGACAATCATTTATCTAGGCACGGCAGTTGCCTGCCGGCTCAAGCGACTCAACCCGGAAGGTTCCGCGGGCCGCATCATCCCTTCCCTATTTGGTCTTGCTCCGTGTGGGGTTTACCCAAGCCAGCCAGTCACCTGACTGCTGGTGCGCTCTTACCGCACCTTTCCACCCTTGCCAGCCGAAACTGGCGGTCTAAATCTCTATGGCACTATCCCTAAGGTCACCCTCGCTGGACGTTATCCAGCACACTGCCCTATGGAGCCCGGACTTTCCTCATCTGGCTCTAGGCCAGCCGCGATTGTCTTGACAACTTATTTCAACATGAAGAAGTATAGCACTTTAAGAGGAATCTGTCAAATTTGGTGCTAATTTTTCGCAAAGGATAGACAATGATATGCTATTTTCTAAAATTTCTTTTACAAATGTTGGTCATATGACCTTTTCTTATTTGTTATTTTTTCGTATAATAAATACAGCATTTAGAATTTTTTTAATAGAAAGAAGGAATTCAACATGGCAACTCCTCATATTGGTGCTGAAAAGGCGACGTAGCAGAACGCATTCTGCTCCCAGGTGACCCTCTGCGTGCTAAATTCATCGCAGAAAACTTCCTCGATGATGTAAAGCAGTACACTTCTGTTCGCAATATCCTGGGTTTCACTGGTAAGTACAAAGGTGTTCCTGTTTCTGTACAGGGTACTGGCATGGGTATGCCCTCCATCTCCATCTATGTACATGAACTCATTCATGAATTTGGCTGCAAAAAGCTGTTCCGCGTAGGTACTTGCGGCGGCATGCACAAAGATGTAAAAGTTCGTGATGTACTCATCGCTCAGGCTGCCAGCACGGATTCCTCCATGCTGCGCAATATCTTCAACGGCTATATCAACTATGCTCCTATCGCTGACTATGACCTGCTGTCCAAGGCAGTAGCCAACACGAAGAAGCTGAATCTCCATGCAAAAGTAGGCAACATCCTGTCTGCTGACCGTTTCTATGATGATGATATCGACGGCGACAAGCTGCGCCGCTATGGCATTCTGGCTGTTGAAATGGAAGCCGCAGCCCTCTATACGCTGGCTGCAGAAGCTAACGTACAGGCACTTGCCCTCTTCACCGTCAGCGACCATCTCCTGACCGGCGAAGCTTGCTCCGCTGAAGAACGCCAGACCACGTTCAACGACATGATTAAGATTGCCCTCGAAACGGCTATCGAAGACTAATCAGCGCTGGTTGATTCGCTTTTACAACGAAACGATAAAGCCCGACAAGATGATTTCTTTGCGTCAAACGCTAAAGAAATCGTCTTGCCGGGCTTTTTTGACATATTGCAGTTTATCGATGTTATTGCGAGATTGATTTTAGTTGTTACAGCTCAGTGGGGGCGGAGGTGGTAATACTTTTCGCCGTTGCACTGAATGACCCA
>CADAAS010000242.1 GCA_902785885.1 Pseudoselenomonas ruminantium | reverse complement strand
ACGCTGAACTTGAGATTCGGGAATTTTTCTGCTAGACTTTTCATAACACCATTATTTTCCTCTTTGTCTTTAACCTGTGCCTGGGCAAAGCTGTAAGCTGCTTCCGACACATAGCTTCCACCAATTTTTACCGGCATAATCCTCTACCTCCCTGTACACCAAGATAATGCGTTATCGTCTTTTGCTCCTCTTTACAACTATATCGTCAAAACTGCTCAACACTTAATAGAAACAGCGTGAACAGCTCGATAATTGGCGTGAAACGATATGAGGTGACCATGATGAAGAAAAATCTTCGTTATATCCTGCTGCCGCTAACCCTTATCTTTGTCCTTTTGGCCATAAATGTACTGCGCGCTCCCGCAGGCAACAAGCAAATGCCTGCCGCATTCCCCCAGTTTCAAACCCATGACTTAGCAGGTCATGTTGTAACCAATGAAGTCTTTGCCGGCAAATTTACGATTCTTGTGCTTTGGGTTGTCAAGGATACGAATAGCCGCCAGTTGTTACAGGAGTTGACGGATTGGCAAGTACGTGAAGGTGCCGATATACAAATCATCGGTCTTATCGGCGATGTAAAAACCACGGATAATGAGGATAAAATCGCCTTGGCCCAAACCATTGCCCAAGATACCCCCATCCCTCAGCTACTGGTCAATGACGATATGGCGGCTTTTCTTACCACCATCAAAGCCGCCCCGACAATCTGCTTCGTGAATCCTTACGGTCAGCTCATTGGCCAGCCTGTGACCGGTTACGAAACCGACCTGATAAAAAAAGAAGCCCGCCGCCTGATGGCCGCAGACTCCCCTTCCGCTATAAATAAATCCCTTATTATGAAAAAACTATCTCAATAATAGCATGACCGTCAGACAAAAGCGCTGACGGTTTTCTTTTTGTACCACTTCGACTTCCATACTGCCTCGATATTTTTCCGCACAGCGGGCAATATTCATAAGGCCTATGCCATGTCGCTGTTTATCTTCTTTGGTGGTACACGGAAGGTCATTCTCCTTATTCCAGACTAACTCTCCTGCAAAATCATTGACGATTTCGATAAAGTACAAATTTCCCTTGCCATAAGAACGAACTTCTACCTCTGCGGGCGGCGGCATTTTGCCACAAGCCTCCAAGGCATTTTTCAGCCCGTTATTGAGGATGACGCTGATATCGTACAGGTCAAAAGGGGCATGTGCAGGATAATGAAAGTCAGCCGTAAGGACAATTCCCTGTCTTTTCGCCTGCTGGCGAAACTGATGCAGGATGATGTCCGTGATGGGATTGCCTGTTTTATCCGTAAAATCCAATCGCTGCGTTGTCTTGGTCATTTGTGCCAGATAATCCTCAATTTGCGCATGTTCCCCTTGCAGGTGATTATGCACATAGGCGGTCAGGCTTGCAATATGTCCCCGCAAATCGTGCCGCAAGCCCCGCATATCGCCATAAATATCCTGCATTTCCTCCACCTGTCGATGAATATCGTTTATGCCATTTTCCAACAGCAGCCGTTTAGCTTCAGCCTCTTTGAACTGTACCACGCCGCGAAACAGCCTGACCGCTGTCACAATCATACCTAATAGCAACAGGCTTAGCAATGGCAGGAGAAAAAGTGTTGCCGGCACCCGATAGTAAATCAACATCAAAGCGCTGTTATCCACCGAATACGCCATGACCCGCAAAGTCAGGTCAATCACCAACACCGTTATGCAGGGAAATACGAGGAACAAACTCTCCGTCCAGGACAATACATAATCCCGCCCATAGAAAAACTTTTGGATAAGCCAAAGATACAGCGTCAAAATTCCCAGCTGCACCAGACGACAAAAGGCCAATACCGCCATAAGGGCTGCTTCATTGATAATCCCCATAACCCCTAGCAGTCGTTCTGCTGTAACCCATCCCTGCGCCAGGCTGTAGTCCACCAGCCATGTCCAAAAGGGATTCCAATAATCAAAGAGCACATAGGACAGCGGGCTTACCGTAAAGCGCAACACCGCCCAGCCGGCAATAAAACTAGCCAAGGCAAATAACTGCCTCGGCCAGTTGGTAGGGAAATATTTTTTTTGCAAACAAAGCAGAAGCAATGCACCGGGCAAAATATGGAGAAATCCTCCGTAAACGCTGTTTTCTCCAATATGGGCGTAATCCAGCCCGAAACGCCCAATAAGACTGCCTGCCGTATAAAGAATAATCCAGCTTGTCAGAGCCACACCGCGCCGGGAAAATTGACCGGTCAAAATCATTTCTGCATAGCGGAAACTCAAGTACCCCAAGGCTCCGTAAACCAAAACATCCAATAAATATTGCTCAAACATTTACAATGCCGCCTCTCTTGGCATAATGTAGATATGCTTTAACAAAAGCTGCATATTTCTTATTTG
>CADAAS010000241.1 GCA_902785885.1 Pseudoselenomonas ruminantium | reverse complement strand
AGTCGCAGTTCGGCGAAATATCCATCGCCAGATTGATATGGAAACATGGTCTGTCCTGCACCACAGCCTGCGTATATTCAGCCATCTTCTTATCGAGCAAATCGCCTGCATCCCACTGCTCATTACGGATAGCGGAGAAACCGCAGGCGCCAATGCAGCGACCGCAGCCCTTGCACTTTTCCGGGTCGATATAGGCTTTGCCCGTATCAAAGCTGATGGCATTCGAGCCACATTCCTTGGCACATTTATGGCAGTTGCGGCAAAGCTCCTGGTTGACCACGCACTTGCCGGAAGAATGCTGTTCCATCTTCCCGGCGCGGCTGCCGCAGCCCATGCCCAGGTTCTTGATGGCACCGCCAAAGCCCGTCATTTCATGTCCCTTGAAGTGCGCCAACGAAATCACGATATCGGCATCCATGACCGCACGGCCAATCTTGGCCGTCTTGATATATTCACCGTTTTTCACGGGAACTTCCACATCATCCGTGCCTTTCAGGCCATCGCCAATGATAATCTGGCAGCCCGTCGTCATGGGGTTAAAGCCATGCATATTGGCAATATCCATGTGCTCCAGCGCATGTTTGCGGCTGCCGGGATAAAGCGTGTTGCAGTCCGTCAAAAACGGCAGACCGCCCTGTTCCTTGACCAAATCAGCAACAACCTTAGCATACTGCGGACGCAGAAAAGCCAGATTGCCCATCTCGCCGAAATGCATCTTGATGGCCACGAATTTGCCTTCCATATCAATGTTCTTAATGCCAGCAGCTATGCACAAGCGGCGCAGTTTTTCCAGCCAGCTGGTTCCCACCTGCGTACGGAAGCTGGTAAAATAAACCTTCGACTTTTCCATGATAACCCTCCTCGCCTTACGGCAATACACATACACATTATCTTATTTCGCGTTTTGCGAAAAATCTCCTGCTACTTTTTATCCGTTAACAGCTTCTCACGCTCAGCATCGGCCTTCATCGTCAGATAACCGACTGCCTCCAACGGCGTAAGGGTACTAGCGGTCATGCTATAGGAGTGAAAGGTCAGCAGGTTCCCCTGCCCATCATAAATTTCCTCCTCCAATACCAAACGGAAATTAGCCTGTTCATTCTTTATTCGCTTGCCGCGAAAACGTTCAACCAAAATAAATTTTGCGCCCTGTTGCCGCGCTGCCAAAAAGTAATCTTCCCCTTCCTTTCCAAAGGCCAGTGGTTGATAAGACTCCCGCAAGATTCCCTGAGCCACCTGCTGCATATAAGACTTATCATCAAGCAGCATATCGCCCAAGTCAAACTGCAACGGAGCGACATAGACCAGGCCCTTGGCCTGCTCGGCGATTCCACTTATCAATGAAGGTCCCCTTTCATCCCCCTGACGCTCTTGATAATAATGGCGCAAGGCCTCATCCAAGTACAGCGTCATATCATGGGGAAAGCGCTCCAAATGGCTGGACCAGGCCACCTTCTCACCAAACTGCGCATAGCTGCCGGACAGCGACTGCAATGCCGCCTTTACCGGGTCGCCCTCCATCGTTATGCGGGTCAGCTGCATACGGTTCTCGTAAGCCCGTGCAAAAGCTGTATTGCCCACAGCCGGCGCCCCAAAGGTAATCACCCTGAGCTGCTGTGGGCTGACGCCCATATCAGACAGTCTTGCCGCCGCAAGAGTCGCTGCTGCGCCGCCCAGGCTATGGCCGGTCAAATAAAGCGTATATGCAGGATGTGTACGCAAATCCCGGGCGATAACTTCCCCCAACGTCAGATTGCCAAAGTCCGGCAGTTTCTCACTGAACAAGGCGGCCTGCGTATAGTCATGAAAGCCCTTATGCACTAAAGGATTAGCACCGGATTTATTTCCCACGGCCGCTGCCACGGCATTGAACTCTGCCGGCGTAGTCCCCCCAAAGGGCACACGCGTAACCCGCAAATCTACAATGGCATCCTGCTTGCGCTCTGTCCCTGGAAAAGCCAGCACATAAATCTGCTCCCCATCCGGAAACTGACGGGCTAGGATATGTACCCGTCCATCTGCCAAAGCCGTAGCGTATTCATGGGTGTCAATCTGCCACCCTAAATCCGCGAGCCACTCACGCGCTAACATATTTAACTCTGCACTATAGGAGGACATAGAAATCAGTGCCGTGGCCAGGTTCAGTTCCGCCCGATCAATCTCTCTGGCCTCCCCCCTGCCCAGCAAGAACAAAAGCAACAATGGCAGGAGAAACAGTTTCCGCCACCACATAAAATCGCCTCCCTGAATATACAAGAAAAGCTCAGACAATCCACAATGTGAAACTCGTCTGAGCTTAAAATTCAAATGGTGCGGTCGATGGGACTTGAACCCATACGTCTTGTGAACACTACCCCCTCAAAGTAGCGCGTCTGCCAATTCCGCCACGACCGCGAATATGGTG
>CADAAS010000240.1 GCA_902785885.1 Pseudoselenomonas ruminantium | reverse complement strand
TACAAGGGCGAGGAGCCGTGGCTGGCGCCCGAGCCCGAGCCGGAACCGGAGAGGAGGAGGCCGATGGACTGCCTCATCACGATCAAGGGCGCCAACACCGTCGTCTGGTACGACGGGACAGCAGGTTTCCAAGATCTTTTTGGATCGGCAGACCAGTGCAGCCCAGTCCAAGGTCATGTCGCATATTGTGGCGGAGTTCCTGGGCAAGAAGCGTTTGCCGATGATTATCCTGGATACTTCCGCTTTACTGAAGAATCGGGCAATGTTCTCTGCTCGAGGTGCCGGCATCCTGGGCTTTTCGATGTTCGGACGGGATCGTATTTACGCGTTAGACGAGAATATGCAGCTGGACGTGGATGGCGTGCAAGCTTTCCTGAAAAAGCACGAAGGGGAGGATATCTTCCTTTTTGGATTCACCTTCATGATTTGGAAGCATTTTTATCAGGAGTTGCTAAGACTGGCTGAAGATGGTGTGAAATTCGACCTGTCGCGAGGAATTATGCTCCACGGTGGAGGATGGAAGAAGCTGGCCAGTGAGGCCGTCAGTCCTGAGGAGTTCAAGACGCGGCTGCGTGATGCATGCGGCATAAAGAATGTCTATAACTATTACGGCATGGTGGAACAGACGGGCTCTATTTATATGGAATGCGAATGTGGTCATCTGCATGCCAGCAGTTTCAGTGATGTCATTATCCGCAATCCGAAGGACTGGTCCGTCCAGCCAAATGGGGAGAAGGGTCTGATCGAAGTCGTTTCGTGTTTACCGGAATCGTATCCAGGGCATGTCCTTTTAACCGAGGATGAGGGCGTCGTTGATGGTGAGGATGATTGCCCCTGCGGACGGAAAGGCAAGTATTTCCGTGTACTTGGCCGGGTAAAGAATGCTGAGATAAGGGGATGCAGTGATACCTATGCAGACAAAATCTCCAGACGCGCCTGATTTCGGCGGCGTCACCGTATTAGCCGGTTCACTTTTGACCACGAACGCTAGTAAGCCGTTCGTACCTTTTGCTGACCAGGTGCTTGACTTTTTGGATGCTTTGGCGAAAGTGCTCCTGAAAAGCCCGGAGGCCAAGGCATATCCAGAGGTTGTAACATTCGGTTTCTATTGCCGCAAAGGTAATTTGCTGCGGCTGAAAGCACAGTATGCTGACAGGCTGGACGGGCGTATGGGCAGGGGACTGACCTTTCATATTGCACCGTCCAATGTACCTATCAATTTCGGCTACAGCCTGATTAGTGGCCTTTTGGCAGGTAACGCCAATCTGGTCAAGGCCAGCAGCAAGGATTTTGCGCAGACGCGGATTGTCTGCCAGGCAATGCAGACCATTTTGACGCAGCCGGAGTTTGCCGCGTTGCAACCTTATGTCAATGTGGTGATGTATGACCGCGAGCGGCAGGATATGACAGAGTTCTTTTCCAGCCTCTGCAATGTACGCGTGATCTGGGGCGGTGATAGGACCATCGCCGCCGTGAGGCGCGCACCCTTGCCACCGCGCGCAGTCGAGCTGACCTTCGCCGACAGGTATAGCCTTGCCGTGATTAAGGCGGAAGCAATATTGCCGTTGGCGGCTGATTCTAAAAAACTGGCAGCACTGGCACAGGCCTTCTATAATGATACCTATCTGTTTGATCAGAACGCTTGCACCTCGCCACGGCTGATTTATTGGCTGGGGGAAGGGAATACTGTCGCACAGGCAAAAGCCATCTTCTGGCAGGCCGTTTATGACAATATCAAAGACCGCTACCAGCTGGAGGCGGAGACGGCGGTAAACAAACTGATGGCTGTGGCCAAAACCGCCATAGAAATTCCAGGCAGCACGCAGGAGCTTGGCCAGGACAATCTTATCGTGCGCGTCCATATACCGGTTTTGCCGAAAGCCATAGCAGAATTGCGTGCAGCCGGCGGGCTTTTCCATGAATATACGGATACGTCGCTGGATGCATTGATGGCCGTGGTGGATGAAAAGTACCAGACCATTACCTATTATGGCTGTAATCCGCAAGCAATCCGAGCGTCGGTTATTGCCCATGGGGTACATGGTATTGATAAAATTGTTCCCATGGGTCACTCGGCAGACTGGCTGCTGACATGGGATGGCTATGATTTGATTACGGATATGAGCAGGATGGTTGTATCGATATGAACCAGCTAAAAATTAGCCATTGACCTTTTGATGTTATTGGGGTTAAATGAAGACGTCAATCGGTAGTTGGTTTTAGGAAATTAAAGACCACCGCTGGTTTGTGTTCCTGCATACTTTTGCAAAACCTTGATATAGCTGCTGTTGATTTTTTGACATATTGGCGTTATTCTGATTGCAGAAGGTCTCATAGGAAGGAGCCCGGTGCAGGCTGTAATGGTAATTAGTGCATGAATGTCGGGGGAAAACAGTTATGTTTTACACGGTTTATGTGGAGCGTCC
>CADAAS010000239.1 GCA_902785885.1 Pseudoselenomonas ruminantium | reverse complement strand
CATAAAGGAGGCCTCTGATTTTGCAGATGTTATATGACACCTGGACGGTGTTTTGGCGGGACTGGGTGGTATTAAAAAGGCGTCTTGCCAAGTTCATCCTGGCTCGTATGGTGGCGCCCATGCTCTATCTGGTCGCTTTTGGCTGGGGCCTGGGGCGCAGCATCAACGTGGGCAGCGGCAGCTATCTCGACTTTTTGGTGCCGGGGATACTGGCGCTTAATTCCATGAATATCAGCTTTAACAGCATTACGCCGGTGCATGCCGAGCGCATTTACCATAAGAGCCTGGAAGAGTATATATTGGCGCCAATCAAGCCCGCCGCCTATGTGCTGGGCAAGGTGCTTGCGGCGGTATTGCGCAGCCTGATCTCCAGCGCCATCATTTTAATTTTGGCTTATGCCTTTGGCGCGCATATCATGCTTTCGCCGCTGATGCTGTTGGTGCTGATACTAAATGCCGTTATCTTTGCGGAGGTGGGGTTCTTTGCTGCGATGAAAATCAGCACTTATGAGGAAATGAGCCAGGTGAATACCTATATCCTGCTGCCCATGTCCTTCCTCTGCGGCACGTTCTTCACCACGCAGGCCTTGCCCGGAGTCCTGCGCATGATGATTGAGGCCTTGCCGCTGACCCATACCAGCATGCTGCTGCGCAGCCTGGCCAGTGGGGGCGGGGCTGAATGGCTGTCCCTGCTGGTGATTGTCCTCTATGCGCTGGCAGGCTTTTACCTGAGCCATCGGGCCTTTGCCAAGTTAGCGGCGTAATCCTGGACAAAATACAGATAATACATTGGACAAAATTGGTCCCTTTTGTTACAATGATATATCGAGTTAGTTTTTATAGAAGGACTGAATAAATAAGTATGAAAATTATAGATGGCAAAGCCCAGCGCTATGTCAAATTCTTGGTTTATGGCTGTCAGATGAATGTCGCCGATGCCGAACGCATGGCCGGACAGCTCGCCGATATCGGCTATGAGCGCCTCACCGATGATGCGCCGATGGAAGAAGCCGACCTTCTCATCATCAATACCTGTGCCGTACGCGAAACGGCGGAGGACAAGGTCTATGGCAAAATCGGGGAAATCAAGAACATCAAGCGCAAGAATCCACAGCTGATTTTCGGCATCACCGGCTGCATGGCCCAAAAGGAGAGCGACAAGCTCATCAAGCGGGCACCGCATATCGACTTCGTGCTCGGCACGGGCAAGGTGCATGAACTCAACGCGGTTGTGCAGGAAATCGAACGTGAACACGGTCATGTGGTCAATACGGAATTGGATGCCAAGACGGCACCGGCTATCGCCGAAGACCATCGTGTAGCCCGTGACGGCAAGCTGTCGGCCTGGATTCCCATTATGTATGGCTGCAACAACTTCTGCACCTACTGCATTGTACCCTATGTGCGCGGCCGGGAGCGCAGCCGCCGCCCCGAAGATGTGGTGAAGGAAGTCGAGCAGGCTGTGGCGCAGGGCTATAAGGAAGTCACCCTGTTAGGCCAGAACGTCAACTCCTATGGCAAGGACCATAAGCTCGCGACCTTTGCCGAACTCCTAAAGATGGTGGACAAGGTGGAAGGCATTAAGCGGGTGCGCTTTATGACCTCCCATCCCAAGGATTTGAGCGATGAAGTGATTGAGGCCATTGCCACGGGCGAGCACCTCTGCGAGCATATCCATCTGCCGGTGCAGTATGGCAGCAATCACCTCTTGAAGGCCATGAACCGCGTATACACAGTGGAGAGCTACAAGGAACTCGTGCGCAAAATCCGCGCTCGCCTGCCGCAGGCGTCCCTGACCACGGACCTTATTGTGGGCTTCCCTGGCGAAACGGAGGATGACTTTGCTCAGATGCTGGACTTCCTGAAGGAAATCCGCTATGATTCGGCCTATACCTTTATCTATTCCAAGCGCAGCGGCACGCCGGCGGCCACGATGGACAATCAGGTGGATGATGCGGTGAAGAAGGAACGGCTCAACGCATTGATGGCCGTGCAGAACCAGATTAGCTTAGAGAAAAATCAGGCTTTGCTCAATTCGGTTATGGAAGTGATGGTCGAAGGCCCCAGCAAGAATGATGAATCCGTCTGGACAGGCCATACGCGAACGAATAAAATCGTGCTTTTCAATCATCAGGATGAGCAGCCCGGTGATTTTGTAAACGTGAAGGTTACGCACCCGCAGACCTGGGTGTTAAAAGGAATTCGTGTATAATATATGTGGAGAGCTCCCTCATGCTGAGGGAGCTTCTGCCGTTTTATCGTTTAGTGGAGGTGCAGTTAATTCATGGAACTTACGCCCATGATGCAGCAATATTTGGCTACCAAGGAACAACATCCTGAGGCCATTTTATTTTTCCGGTTGGGTGATTTTTACGAAATGTTCTTTGATGATGCCCGCATTGTGTCCAAGGAACTGAGCCTGACGCTTACAAGCCGCAGCGG
>CADAAS010000238.1 GCA_902785885.1 Pseudoselenomonas ruminantium | reverse complement strand
AAACAGCGCCGCATCTTTTGCCACCTGTACGTTTACCACATTGGCTGTGCCTTCATAGGTCAGCGTTCCGGCATTAACCTTCATCTTCATGTTATCCTCACCGGTGATATTGCCGCTGTAGCTCATATCCGTATTGAAATTTAGATTGGTCACCAGGTCCGGAATATAATCATCATATTCATACCCATCATTCCCATATTTTTTATTGTATTGAATACGCAAGCCAGCACTATGACTAGTACCTGGATCGTCATAAGCTCCTTCACACTCATCTTCGCCAAACTGTTTCCAATCGGAAGTGATATTCCCCTGAATACTGGCCCCCTTATTGATGTTGATATTCTTTACAAAGGCATTCCTGGCAATATAGATGGCATTATCCGCGCTAATAAGCGCACCGGACAGATTATAGTCATTTACCAATGCCCCATCTAATTCTTCATTATTTGCATTGTAGTAATTGGCCGTCATTTCTTTCAAGGTAAGATTTTCAGCCGCAGCAATGTTTCCATTAGTTTCATCGACCTTTCGCTTATAGCGGATATACGAGCCACGGTACTCATCTCTGGCACCATTCGAGCTGGAACCAAAGTCAAAGCGTACCCCCGTGCCGCCTTCACCACCTGCTGTTACTGTTCCGGTCTGCTCTATCGTATGGTTTCTGCCATAAGCTATTAAAAGGCCATTGCCACGCCTGCCGTCCGCATGGATTTCTGTTTTCTCCGGCACGATCAGTGTGTTGCCCGTGCCATCTACCCGGACACCTACAGCTCCCGTACCTTTGGTCATGATGTCCGCATTCTGCGTCACCTTGTTATCCGAACCATAGATATGCAAGCCGACACCCAAGGGCACGAGGCTATAGGTATTGGCAAGATAGTCTGTGCCATCAGCGTTGCGCGCGAAATATCCCTGATTGTTGACGATAGTGCCACCGTTGCCATAGATAGACCGGCCATAAAAGGCCTTGCGGTCAATCGGATACCCCAGGTCCTGCATAACGGCCAGTTCTACTTCCAAAAAGGATGTGTAATTGGAGTAGGGACGATGACTCATCATGCCAGCCGTATGCAAATGTGAGCCGTCAAATATCAATATATTTCCCGACAATTCCCAGCCATTTACCGGCAAAGCAGAGCGACCGAAAAATGTCGCCCCGCCCAGGGCTTCTGTCACATGGTCACCATAAAAATACGCATAGCCTTTACCATCAGTAGTGATTTTCCTATCCACCACAAAGTATTCTTTATTGGGATCTTTGGGATCATTCGAGTCCGCAATATACATTCCGGCCTTAGCAGGTGTGTCATTTTGATCCCGCAAATGCAGGGTCCAGGAAAGCTTATCTGTTATCTTTTTGTCAATAAAAAAATTATTCTCATTTGGTTTCCCTGGTTTTGGTTCCCTATCTCCAACACAGATTATGCCCAAGGCATGTCCGAGTTCATGACGAAAAGTTCCTACAAAATCAGCAGCCTGTTCATTGGTAGGCAGAACAGTGTCCGCATCTATCCACCAGCCATTTTCGACGTTGTTACGACTCGCCCCCACATACTTGCCAATCCGTATTACGCTATAAGCATATTTTCCTTCAGGCAGAGCATCATATGGCGTATAGGTCACAGGTGTAAAAACTTTCCCCTCCTGTAGCTGGTCCTTCACATAGAACAAATGATTTTGAAAAAACTCTTTTGTTATAATTCCACCAGGAGTGTCCAGCGATGGTGAACCTGCATCAGCGTTTACCTCCTCAAATGTGGTGACAAATATCTGCCAGGGTGTTGTATTTTTTGCATTAGGCGCCAAAATATTTTTCCAATAATCCGTACTGGTCACAGTAGCATCAATAAGCCTATCACTTAATTTATATGTTGCCTTATCAACCAGCCAACCTGGATCATCCGGTTTTTCTCCATAACCTATTCCATACCCCTGATCCATAAATAGTAGTTTAGCAAACGTCTTGCCATTATACGTAGACTCTACTGTTTCCAAATATGGATATGCCGGCTCCTCTGCTGCTGCATACGATAACGGCATGGCCAGACTGGACAAAACCGCCAAAGTCAGTACATAATTTCTTTTTTGTTTCATCATAATAGCCCCGTTTTCAATTTATATATTCCCATTCAAAATACAGGTAATATTTTTCTTTACACAATGTATATCGTATAAACAGGCATTATATTAAATATTATCAAAGCTCCCCCTGCGTATTTATACAGGGGGAGTAAAAACATATTTACCACATACGGCGCAGCGTTACCGCACACATAATATCCCGGTCGTGGCTGCCGCGTTTCAGCATAGCATCTCCGGCAAGGGTCCAGCCTGGCGAAAATTCGCTCTCGCCACTTATGGACATGACCATATGCGTCTTATCCTGCGGGCCGCACATCTCATAAGCTGTGGAACCGCCACCAGCAAGACCAAAGGTTACCCGCGGATTGGCACCGCTGAAAGCATGCCTCAGGCCCAGCCGCATGGCATAACTCCCCTTGT
>CADAAS010000237.1 GCA_902785885.1 Pseudoselenomonas ruminantium | reverse complement strand
GCCATGGCGCGTTGGTCAAGTGGTTAAGACACCGCCCTTTCACGGCGGCTTCATGGGTTCGAATCCCATACGCGTCACCAATTTCGGGCGATTAGCTCAGCTGGGAGAGCGCCTGCCTTACAAGCAGGATGTCAGCAGTTCGATCCTGTTATCGCCCACCATTTGAAATTTAAGCTGCCGTAAGGCAGCTTTTTTGTTACCCAAAAACAAGGAGGGAGATTTCGATGACCACAGAGGAGCGGCGGGCAGAAGTCCTGCGGCGTTTGCAGGCAGCCACACAGCCTTTGACGGGCACACGGCTTTCCCGGGAACTTGGGGTCAGCCGGCAGATTATCGTGGGTGATGTGAGCATCTTGCGGGCGGAGGGGCAGAAGATTTTTGCGACGCCCCGCGGCTATATCATGCCCGAGGATGAACCCAGCCAGCAGAAGGTCACGCTTGTCTGTCAGCATTCGGCAGAGGATATGGAAGCGGAGCTTAATGCCATTGTGGATAATGGCGGGGCGGTACTGGATGTTATCGTGGAGCACCCGGTCTATGGCCCATTAAAGAGCGACTTGTTGCTGGAGAGCCGCCGGGATATCAGGAACTTCCTCACGAAGATGAAGAAATGTCAGGCCAATCCCCTGCTCGTCGTGACGGGGGGCGTGCATATCCATACCGTGCGGGTGCCGGATGAGGAGGCTTTGACGGCGATTCGGCAGGAATTGCAGGCTTTGGGAATTTTGGTAAATATTGCGTGAGCATTACCTTCGTAGTATAATGAGGTGTACTTCATTGTAAAGAGGGATAAGTAATTGAACGAATTGTTAAAGAAAATGCATACCTGGATGGATGACTATATGAATCAATTCGTCACCGATGATGAAGAAGTCATGCAGGGGATCCGCATCAAGAGAGAACATACAGGCTATGTGACCGCCATTGCCCGGGAGCTAGCCCAGCATTTAGAGCTTAGTGAACATGATGTGCAGCTGGCGGAAATCATGGGGCTGTTCCATGATGTGGGCCGATTCCGGCAGTACAGCATTTACAAGACTTTTAATGATGCGCAGTCGGAAGACCATGCGGATTTAGGCCTCAAGGTGCTGGCCGAGGAAATGCCGTATATGGCAGATTTGTCTGCCGAGGATGCGGATTTGGTTCGCTATGCCATCAAGTATCATAATAAGAAGGAAATTCCTGCCGATGCCACGGGCAAGTATCTGCTTTTTGCCAAACTCCTGCGGGATGCGGATAAGTTGGATATTTACCGCGTATTGGCGCCGTTCCTTGACCCGGAAAATGCGGATAAGGCGCCCAAATTTATGAAATCGAAATCCACAGACCTCATCAGTCCGGATTTTATTGATGCTTTTGTGGAAGGCAAGCAGGCGGATTACCATATGCTCAAGACCTTGGGTGACCGCAGACTGGTACGCCTCTTGTGGGTTTATGATGTGAACTTTGGCTGGACGCTGCAGAAGATGGTCGAGCGTGGCTATATTCAGAAAGTCATTGACCACCTGCCGGAGCAGGAGGGCGTACAGGTTGGTATTGACCGCCTGTGGGCATATATAGAGAAGAAATGCGCGGCACCGGATGTTGTGCCGGCGTAAATAAAGGAGAGAATATAATGGCAGAAAATACGACAATCGCCACGAACTTTGTGCAGAATGCGATTGAGGAAGACCAGAAGAATGGCAAATACACCGAGGGGATTCACACCCGTTTCCCACCCGAACCCAATGGCTATCTGCATATCGGCCATGCAAAATCCATCTGCCTGAACTTTGGTTTGGCAGAGTACAACCACGGCCTTTGCAACCTGCGTTTTGACGATACCAACCCGACCAAGGAAGACACGGAGTATGTGGATTCCATTCAGGAAGATATCCGCTGGCTCGGTTTCAGCTGGCAGAATCGTATGTACTATGCCTCGGACTACTTTGACAAGCTCTATGATTATGCCGTAGAACTCATTAAAAAAGGTCTGGCCTATGTCGATGATTTGACGGCTGACCAGATTAAGGAATATCGCGGCACGCTGACGGAGCCGGGTAAGGAAAGCCCGTACCGCAATCGCAGCGTGGAGGAAAACCTCGATTTGTTCGCCCGCATGAAGGCCGGCGAATTTGCCGATGGGGAAAAGGTGCTGCGCGCCAAAATCGACATGGCTTCGCCGAATATGGTGATGCGCGATACGGTTATCTACCGCATTGCCCATGCCCATCATCACCGCACGGGTGATGCCTGGTGCATCTATCCGATGTACGACTTTGCTCATCCGCTGTCTGATGCCATCGAGGGCATTACGCATTCCGTCTGCACGCTGGAATTTGAGGAACATCGTCCGTTCTATGACTGGCTGCTTGAAAATCTGGGCTTTGACGTCAATACTCGTCCGCGTCAGATTGAGTTTGCCCGCCTGAACCTCACGAATACCGTGACCAGCAAGCGCAAACTGCGTCAGCTCGTGGAAGAAGGTCATGTGCGCGGTTGGGATGACCCACGTATGCCGACCGCGCGGTTGGGATGACCCACGTATGCCGACCATTTCCGGTCTGCGCCGCCGTGGCTTTACGCCGGCTTCCCTGCGCAAGTTCTGCGAGGAAATCGGTGTGGCCAAGGGCAACAGCCTCGTCGATGTGGCCATGCTCGAATCCTGCGTGCGCGCTGACCTCAATGAAAACGCTGACCGCATTATGGCGGTGCTGCGTCCGTTGAAGGTCGTGATTACGAACTATCCGGAAGACAAGGAAGAATGGCTCCTGGGGGACAACAACCCCATGCATGGCGGCCATCGCTTCATTCCGTTCTCTCGTGAAATCTACATTGAACAGGAAGATTTCATGGAAGATGCGCCCAAGAAGTTCTTCCGCCTGAAACCGGGCGGAGAGGTTCGTCTGAAACACGCTTATATCATCAAATGCGAAGAAGTCATCAAGGACGAGCAGGGCAGTGTCGTAGAACTGCGCTGCACGGCTGACCTCGATTCCAAGACGGGCGGCGCAACTGCCGGCCGCAAGGTCAAGGGCACCATTCACTGGGTAGCCGCTAAGACCGCCCTGCCGGCAGAAGTACGTCTCTATGACTACCTGCTGGAAACCGATGAAAACGGCAATCTGCCGGACGATTTCATCGGCGCCCTCAACAAGAATTCTCTGGAAGTTATCGACAATGCCCTGGTTGAGCCCAGCGTGAAGCTGCAGGCTGCCGGCAAGCATTATCAGTTCCTGCGTACGGGTTACTTCGTGATTGACCCGGATACCACGCCGGATAAACTGGTCTTTAACCGCGTAGTTGGTCTGCGTGACAGCTGGGCGAAAGAAAAGAATAAATAATGTTTAAGGGATGACGAAAAGAAAGAAGGGGAAGAATTGACTTCAACAACGATAGCCATCGTTATCTTCGTGGCTGCGTATGCCTTGATTATCTCGGAAAAGGTACATCGCACCATCGTCGGTATCTTTGGCGCTATGCTGATGATTCTCTTTGGCATCATCAGCCAGGAAACCGCCATTCACCATATTGACTTTAATACCTTAGGGCTCTTGATGGGCATGATGATTATCGTCAATATCACCAGTGAAACAGGGCTTTTTAACTTCCTCGCCATTTGGGCGGCGAAGAAGGTCAAGGCAAAGCCCGTGGCGCTTTTGGTGGCGCTGTCCATCATCACGGCAGTTTGCTCGGCCCTACTCGATAACGTGAACAGACCACCGCCTCCTCTGATGGTGTGACCGTTACATGGGACAACGAGGAGCTGACAATCGGCGGCACGGCCACCCTTATCGGTGACCCGCCAAACATCATGATTGGCAGTGCCGTAGGGCTGAGCTTTATGGACTTCATTCAGAACATGACGCTGGTATCGGTCGTTATCTTCATCGTCGTGCAGGGCGTTCTCGTAGCGCTCTACGGCAGCAAGCTCAAGACGACGCCGGAACTGCAGGATAAGGTTATGCGCCTCAATGCCAAGAGTCAGATTGCCGACAAGGCCCTGCTCAAAAAATGCCTGGGCGTTATCTTCTTCACGATTACGCTCTTTACCCTGCATGGTGCTTTGGGCCTCGAAACGGCTACGGCAGCGCTTACGGGCGCAGGTCTGCTGCTTCTGCTCACCTATACCCGCAATGAAGCCATGATTGCTAAAGTCCTCTCCAAGGTGGAATGGCTGGCGATTTTCTTCTTTGCCGGTCTGTTCGTGCTCGTCGGTGCGCTGGTGGAAACGGGCGTAATCAAGGCTATGGCCGCTGAAGCCCTGGCACTGACTAACGGCAAAGTGCCCATGACGGCGATGCTGATTCTTTGGATGAGTGCCATTGCGTCGGCCTTCATCGATAACATTCCCTTTGTGGCCACGCTGATTCCGCTGATTCAGGATATGGGCCAGATGGGGCTTAGCAATCTCGAACCCATGTGGTGGAGTTTGGCGCTGGGTGCCTGCCTCGGCGGCAATGGTACGCTTATCGGTGCCTCGGCTAACGTGGTTGTGGCATCCCTTGCCGCACAGCACGGCAAGCAGATTTCCTTCATCGGTTTCATGAAGGTTGCTTTCCCGGTGATGATTCTCACCATCATCATGGCCAATATCTACATTTGGATTTGGCATCTTTAATGACAAGAACATAGCAAAATGCTCTGTGTGTAGAAAACACGCAGAGCATTTTTTGTATTGCAGGTATTTCGGAAATTTTGTCGAATAACGTATAAGAATGTATCATTTGATTGGTTTAGGCGGCTGGGGCGGATTCTGCCCGCCGGCAGCGGCGAGATTATCGAGCTCGTCCCAGGAAAGTTCCCGCTTCTGGGTGCGCATATCATATAACTTGGTTTTCAGGCTGTCTTTAACCTTGCTGAAACGGGAAAAATCTGTTGTTTGCAGTTCACGTTCAATATTCATAATAGCGTCACTCCTATCTGTTATCTTCATTCTACCATAACATACGATTGGATGGATAGGTTATTACAGATTTTGGAAAATTTTTGGGAAAAAGTTTGAGGATTTTTATGAAAAATTATTTTTATTTGGGTATCGGCATTATTATTACCTTGATTGTATGTTTGTTGGGGTATGGTATATATATGAATCAGCGGGGGGAAAATGAAATCGCCCAGCGGATGGAGAATCTGCGGCTGCCGCTCACCGGAACGGAAGTTCGGGAACGGGAGATAAGACCGATGGTGGAACTGGAATTGGCCAATCTTTATTGTGATGACATGACCGATGTAATCGCGCGGGAAAATGGCCGTGTTACGCAGGTGTTTGTGGAAAAACACAGCAATGTTACAGCAGGCAAGCCCTTAATGCAGTTGGTGGATGAGGATATCCCCTTGAAGCTGAAGCAGGTGGACAGCGATATTTTGGAAGCGGAAGCCCAGCTCCTGAAAACGCGTAATTCCTATAATCGTTATAAACAGCTGCGGGAATCGCAGGCAATTTCGGCGGAAAAGTACGATGAAGCCGAAGCAGACTATAAGGCGGCGCAGGCTAAACTATCGAATTGTGAGGTCGTACGGGAGCAGCTGCTTATGCGGCAGTCCCGGCAGATGGTCACGTCTTCCATTGATGGTGAGGTCTTGCGGCTTTATCAGTCGGAAGGCGCATATGTTACGGCGGGGACTCCCGTAGCTTTGGTCGGTGATTTCAGCAAGCTGTATTTTACGGCACCAGTGGTGGATGAGCAGGCGCAGCGGATGGAAATTGGCCGGCAGATTAATCTGACCATTGCCGGCGGGGCCGCTTCCGTGCTGGGGGGCGAGGCACTGCCCAAATCGTATGGGGCCAATTATTCGGCAGGCAATTTAGGCGATGACCAGATTTTTACCGCCGCGGTGATTAAGATAACGCCGGGGCTCGATGAACCGGCAACGGTGCGGCAGGTCGTTTGGCAGATTGACAACCGCGTGGGACTGTTGGAGCCGGGGGCTTATCGGAAACTGCGCCTGTATGCGAATACTACCCGCAAGTGTCTGGCAGTGCCTATGGCGGCTTTTGTCGATGAATCCCATAATCGGGTATCGGTGATGGAAGCCGATGGCCGCCTGGGGTTCCGGGACGTTGTATCTAATCTTTTAAGTTCTTTGTCAATAGGAAGGGATATACCCAATGGAAAATACCAGATACGCGTTCTCTGTCGGGAAAATGATACTTTTGATTGGGCTTGGGCTGCACAGGCCGCTTGTAGATATGTAGAACTGACTATCGAGGATAATTAAGGGGAGGATATTGGGTTATGGCAGATGGCAGCAAGATTTTTAGTAAGGCAGCGCTCGATAAGCTGCGCTCGCCAGACCGGCTCGATATGCTTCTGCCGATTACGACGCCCATTGGCTGGATGGGATTAATCGCCGTAGGCCTGTTGCTGCTGTCTGTTGTTTTGTGGTCAATCTTTGGTTCCTTTACGGAGCGGGCGGATGGCAAGGGCATGATTATGGATTCGGGCGGTGTGGCGACGATAAATCATGTGGCTGGAGGAAAAATTGCCCATCTTTATGTGCGGGATGGTTCGACCATTAAGAAGGGCGATCTGATTGCCCGCTTAGAGCAGCCGGAGCAGTCGGCGGATACGAATATGGCGCAGTATGGCCCGCAGCTGGCCGGCAGCATGAAGGATACGGCCGACAGGGTTTACCAGTACAGGGCAAAACTCTATCAGCAGGTTGTGTCCCGTGATATTGTCAGCGATTATGACGGCATTGTGGAAGAAATCATGGTGCGCAAGGGCAGCGTTATCAATAGCGGCAGTCCTATCTGCACGGTGCGGTTGACGAAAAAGCGCAGTGACTTGACAGGGATTATGTATGTGCCGGTGGATAAGGGCAAGCGCATTGAACCGGGGCAGACCATTCAGCTGGTGCCCAATGGCGTAGATGTGCAGGAATCCGGCAGCCTGATTGGTGTCGTGCGTACGGTGTCCAATTATCCGGTACCGTTAAAGTCCATCGAGCAACGGGTCAGCAATCCGGAACTCGCGCAATGGCTGATGGCCAGCGGCCAGGGGGCTGTGGTGGAAGTGAGTTTTGTGCTGGTCAAAGATGAGAACAATCCTTCAGGGTATTTATGGACTTCCTTTGTGGGTGAGCACAAGCCGGTGACGGCAGGCAGTTTCTGTACTGGCTCAGTGATTATTGAACGGCGGCCGCCGATTGAAAAAGTATTTTATCGAATCAGCCAGTGGCTGCGTAACAGGTGAGTCAGATGGTGATGGATTTTTTGCGTAATTTTGGGAACAAGCAGGGCAGACGGGTAAAGGTCCCCACGGTTTTGCAGATGGAAGCCACGGAGTGCGGGGCGGCTTCGCTGGCGATGATTCTGGCGCGCTATGGGCTGTGGATACCGTTGGAGAAACTGCGGGCGGAATGCGGAGTAAATCGCGATGGCAGCAAGGCCAGCAATGTGATGCGGGCGGCCAAGGCGCGCGGCTGTGAGGTGCATGGCTATCGCTGGGAGGCAGAGAGCCTGCGGGCAGAGCAGGATTATCCGCTGATTATCCACTGGGAGTTTAATCATTTTTTGGTGTTGGAAGGAATTATTGGGGATACGGTGTATCTGAATGACCCGGCCATGGGACGGCGTACGGTACACTGGGATGAGTTTGTGACGTCCTATACGGGGATTGCCCTGACCATCCGGCCCGCAGCAGGCTTTAAGCCGGCGGGCCATCGCTACAATGTCTTTAAGGCGGTGGCCGAAAAGCTCTGGGAGGATAAGTGGGGAATGACCTTCCTCATTTTGCTGGGCCTCTGCATGATTGTGCCGGGGCTGGCTGCGCCGGTGTTCAGTCAGGTGTTTTTGGACGATATTCTTACGGGCAAGCACCGGGATTGGATGGTCAACCTCTGCCTGGCGATGACCGTATCCTTTATCGTTTCGGCGGTGCTGACCTGGTTGCGGGCGGTGCTGCTCACGCACTGGCAGCGCAAGCTGACATTGGCGGATTCATCGAGCTTTTTCTGGCATCTTTTGCGGCTGCCGATGCAGTTTTTCCATCAGCGTTATGCTGCGGAAGTGGCGGGGCGCATCTCCATGAATGAATCTGTGGCAGGTGTGCTTTCAGGCAGCGCAGCCACGGCGGTATTGGATGCCTTTGTGGCGTTGTTTTTCCTGTTGCTGCTCCTGCAGTACAATATGCTGCTTACGCTGATTGGTATCTTGTTTATGGCGATGAATATTGCGGTGTTGATGTTGACCCGGCGGCATTTGACGGATTTGGCCATGCGGATTCAGCAGGATGCGGGCAAGGAATACGGT
>CADAAS010000236.1 GCA_902785885.1 Pseudoselenomonas ruminantium | reverse complement strand
TTGCAGCTGCACCGTAATCATTAAATGCGGCAGCCAGTTCTCTCATCTCTGTGGAGTCAGATTGATTTTTTTGTTTTTCAGCATATGTTTTCGGTGACCCGACAACCCCTGATTCTGTATAATTCATGCCACTTGAACCAAACAGCAAGACTGTGGCGTCATTATTAGCTTCCACTTTTACGGTTATATCATCGCCAAATTCTTTAGGTATCACATCATAATAGACGCCAAATGCCTTCAAACCATTAATCTGGGAACGATGTAAAAATCGCTTGATGATATTCCTATAGAAACGCGGATTAATAAGCTTATAGTGATAAGGACAATTGTCATATGCGTAATAGGCCGCATAATGTCCTGGATGCAACCAACGAATCAACACTACCTCATCATCCGGCAAAAGCTGTGCCAAAACTTTTTGCATGGCATAAGCCTGAAAAAACGTACCATAATTCGGTACATTCCAGAATGTAAGGATACCGACTTTACTCACTAACCCGTCCTCCATCATATTGGTCAAAATCCCACCGTTAAATTAGTTATTGACCGTAACTTCTTTCATTTTCTTTTTCAAATGAATTAAGAACCGGTATGCGCTATAATCAGTTGCAGTGCACCGCATTTCATGTTCAAAAAAATATGCTTCGTCATGCGGATTAATCTTGAAATAAACATCACCACGAGCGCGCTTCTCACCGTATTCCTGATATGATTTTGTGAAATAATGATTTATCTGTATAGGGAAATCATCACTTTTAACCTGGCATTGCTCCCAAATACAGACCATGTCGTCCATATTAACTGGTGGCATCAGTATCCCGTTATATCTGGCCCACTGCCGATGATGCATAGCCGAATTTTGAAGAGCATCCGGTGCCGGATCATAGGCAGTATTATAGAACATCTTGCCTATGCTGTCATATTTTGGCCAGCATACTGTAAAGTCTTCTGTGACCAGTCCAGAACGGTCACGATCCATCCTGCCTGAGCTGCCGAATACGCGCCAATACAGCATCACGGCTGGTCGGTTCTTTTCCATCGGCTGGAGTGCCTCGTAAATGGTATCCATCTTACGTGGCACGACATACTCATCCAGGTCGATAAAGCCAATCCACCGCGTCTCCCCGCGGAAGCGCGCTATACAATCCCAATACGCCTGCATCTGCGCCTGCTGCTGCGGCCATTCAATCAGCGTTACCAAACCTTCAGCGATATAGGGCGCCAGAATCTCACGAAAATTATCATCGGAATTATTGTTATACAGATAAAAGTGATCGACCCCGACAATACGATGAAACTCAAGCCACTCCCTAAAATATGGCCCCTCGTTTTTAAAAATTGCGCAAATTGCCACGCGATACTTTTTCTCAGGCTGCGGTCCCGGATGATACAGATCCATCAGGCAACGATATGTCCTTGCTGCCAAAGGAGCCAACGCTCGCTTGACCGTGCCTTTCCACGATGAATCTGGAGCACGATCCAAAATAAAATACTTTGTTTCGTTGATCAAGAATTCTCCTCCGTACTTACTTCCGAATCTAATGATAAATCTTCCGCAACATCAATTTGGGTATTTTCAAGCATATAGCACGCCGAAGCGAGGCAGCGGAAAAGAACACATCGACGCAGGGGTGGAAACGGCTAATATCATACGAACAAGGCCGATGCAGAATATTGAACTGGATATACTGCTCTGCAATGAAATCGCGGCATGCTTTCTTGACGCTGAGGAATGTTGCCTCTGTAATATCGCCACTACGTACCAAAGACAGGGTAAGGGCCATAAACTCTACCGCGAAGGCATAATACAGGTCATAATCTCCCTTAGCCGTCTTGCCAACGGGAAGGCCGCCGAATAGTTCCCGATCATCGAAGATATACGCGCTAGCGTGCCGCCGAAGGTACATGATATCCTGCTGCGGGAACAAGGCATTATATTTATGGTCATCAGGAATGGCTGCCATATCCTCACGCCAAAAGCATAAGCCGCCTGACCAGGAATTGTAAATGCCCAGCGTACGCACGAAAGCATCGAAAGTATCTAGCTGCCAAACCTCATGCCTTCCCAGCACACCATTGCTGAAATAAACAACAGGCTTATCTTCCTGCTCCCGATATTTCTGTGCAATGTCCAAAAGGATACGCAACGTACCATCCTTCAACGGCATCCGATGATTGACAAATTTCGTAAATGCCCCCTGCGCCAAGCGGAAGGATTCCTCCATGTTCAGGAATCCCTTCGCCTTGGTCTCCCGATAAAGCAGATTATCATGTTGAGCCGCATAATTACGCATAAAGGTTTTGAACTCAGCATTATCCCCATTATCGGTAACAATAACTTCAAATATATCCGTACGGTCTGCTTGCCGATAAATACTCTCCAGTACAGGCTTCACCCAATGCAGTACACCGTTGGTCGGAATGCACAGGGAAAGGAAGAGATTGTCACTGCTCTGCATTCAGTCTTTCAATCTCCTTTACATATTCGTCATAATCGCGGATATACTCCTCTGCATCGTAGTGCTCACTGGCCAGGCAGAGCAGGACGGAATCTTCACTGAAATCGTACATTTCCTTCCAGAC
>CADAAS010000235.1 GCA_902785885.1 Pseudoselenomonas ruminantium | reverse complement strand
AATTCAAAGCCTATCTGCTGGATCTTGTCAGTAAAATGAAATAAGAAATATCTCCAGGCATTAGGGCTGAAGACACTGTGCACAAGTACAAAAGTATGCCGGGGTCCCGTGACAATCTGTCATGGAGGCCCCGGCTGTTTTGTGGATAGCTCAAATTACCATACTGCGGCAGATCGGGCAGGGAATGGTGCAGCTGGGGCCGCAATTTGTCAAAAACTGCCACTTTCCCTGCAGTTTTTGTTTTATTCTTCCTGATACTTTGGTATAATAACTAGAATAAGCAGGCAGGCCGCAGCAAATGGCCTGCCGGATTTCCTTAATCCACAGCAAAGGAGACAGCTCATGTCCATGTATGATTTCCTGATTGTCGGGAGCGGCCTTTTCGGAGCCGTCTTTGCCCACGAAATGAAAGCAGCCGGCAAGAAATGCCTCGTCCTGGAACGGCGGGACCACACCGGCGGCAATGTCTACTGCGAAGAAAAAGAAAGCATCCGCATCCACCGCTACGGCGCCCATATCTTCCATACGTCGGACAAAACCGTCTGGGACTATGTGAACCGTTTTGTCGAGTTCAACAACTACATCAATTCCCCCGTGGCCAATTACAAAGGTGAGCTGTACAACCTGCCCTTCAACATGAATACCTTTGCCCGGATGTGGGGCGTCGTGACACCGGCCGAAGCCGCCGCAAAGATTGCGGAGCAGCGGAAGGAAGCGGGCATCACGGATCCGAAGAATCTGGAAGAGCAGGCCATTTCCCTCATCGGTACCGATATCTATACGAAACTCATCAAAGGCTATACGGAAAAGCAGTGGGGCAGGAGCTGCACGGAGCTGCCGGCCTTCATCATCAAGAGGCTGCCCGTCCGTTATACCTTTGACAACAACTATTTCAACGACCGTTACCAGGGCATTCCCGTCGGCGGCTACAATAAACTGATCGATGCCCTGCTCAGCGGCATCGAAGTCCGCACCGGCGTCGACTATAACAAAGAACGCGCCGCATATCAGGATATGGCAGAGACCATCGTCTATACCGGTCCCATCGACGAATACTTCGGCTACACGTTGGGGAATCTCGAATACCGCGGCCTCCATTTTGAAACGGAGCGCCTGGAGGAACAGAACCATCAGGGCGTCGCCGTCATGAACTATACGGACCGCGGAACTCCGTGGACCCGGATTATCGAGCACAAACACTTCGAATTCGGCACCCAGCCCGTGACCTATATCACCAGGGAATATCCTGCGGACTGGAAACCCGGGGACGAAGCCTATTATCCCGTCAATAATGACAAGAACCAGGCCCTCTATGCCAAATATGCAGAACTTGCCAAAAAGGAAAAGAACGTCATCTTCGGCGGCCGCCTGGCGGAATACAAGTATTATGATATGGACGATGTGATTGGGAGGGCTTTGGAGGTTGTGAAAGGAATGCTGTGATGCTTTGAAGCCGTGGTGCTGTGAAGCTGCGAGAGCAATGATGCCATGGGCCGGGAGATGCCGGCCATAAAGCTGGTTCGACTATTTACAATAAAATAAAATCGTTGCAATACTACAATACTATTTCAAATAAATTCTTGCTAAAGGAAAACTAAGCTATGAACTACAGAAATCTCAACGTATGGAAAAAGTCGATGGAATTACTCGTAAATGTTTATAAAATGGTACGTCTGCTGCCAGCCCACGAATTATATGCACTGTCGGATCAGATAAGAAGGGCAGCTGTTTCCATCCCTTCCAATATAGCTGAAGGAACTTCCAGAGAATCCGATAAAGACTTTAAAAGATTTCTCTATATAGCCAGAGGTTCAGCTGCTGAGTTAGAAACTCAATGTCTGATTTGTATCTCTATAGGTTATGTAAAGGAAAGTCATATCGAGCCATTGCTGGAACAAATTGCTTTACTGAAATCGATGCTGTCAAGCCTGATCAAACGTCTGAAGTAATGGCGTAAGCGCCGAGGCAGCACCAAAGCGCCAAAGCACCATAGCATCAAAGCATCAAACCCCTAAACCGAACTTATCAAAAGTGGCCGATTTTGATAAGATAAAAAATGAACTTATCAAAAAGTGCTGTTTTTGACAAGATAATTAAAAATTAGAGGTGCGTTTTGAATATTTGCCTTAAAAAATTTTATTCTCAGTGCATGGTTGGCAGCATTTAAGTAATATGTGATATGGATGATGTCATTGCGACAGCGTTGATTAGAGTTAAAAATATATTAGATTCTTAATTAAGGAGTAGGTAAAGTGAAAGTCATTATATTAGCTGGTGGAGGAGGAAGCCGTCTTTTTCCTTTATCCAGATCTTGTTATCCGAAACAGTTCCTCAAGATAGCCAGGAATACTTCCTTATTAGCCCAAACTGTTGAGCGCTATCTGCAATTGGTAGATGCCAGCGATATTATCATTGTTACGAATCAGGATTACATCTTTCACGTTCAGGCTGAACTAAAAAATGTCCATGCTGAGAATGCTCATATCCTTACAGAACCCGTGGGGCGGAATACGGCGCCAGCTATTGCAATGGCAATGGCTTATTGCCGGGATAAATTGAGATCTGACGAGACAGAAGTCCTCTTTGTGGGCCCTTCTGATCATGTGATAAAGC
>CADAAS010000234.1 GCA_902785885.1 Pseudoselenomonas ruminantium | reverse complement strand
ATATTTATATTATATATATATTATAATATATATATAATATAAAGTAATTATTAAGGCAAATTGGGGGCAGTATGGAAAATACAAACGGCACGTTGGCACGTTGGCACGAAAGGGTGACAGGGAGTTAGCTCGCAGCCGTTTTTTAACATTTCAAGGTTTTTCGGGAAAACGCTTGCAGGAGTGATGAATTTTTTGTATCTTTGCAACGTAAAAAAGAGCGATGAAAACACCGCCCTTTAAGGATTAAAATTGCGAGAGTTAAATCTAGAAATTGCGCGCATTAATGATAGCAAGTTTTTCCTTTAATCTGCGATCTCTGACATACTGAACACCAGCCGACAAGCTACAACCAATAAACATTACAATATTCATTATCCTTGATCAGTACGCCATTTCATGCACGCCCTTGACGGCTCTGCCACTGGGATCATTCATGCCCTTGAAGGCTGCATCCCATTCGAGAGCGATGGCAGTGCTGCAGGCCACACTGGCCTCACTGGGAACACTGCGGGCGGCTGAGTCGGAGGGGAAGTGCTCGGCGAAGATGGAGCGATAGTAATACTCCTCCTTGTTCTTTGGCGGGTTGATGGGGAAGCGCTCGGCAGCATGCGCCATCTGCTCGTCGCTGACAGCCTCAGCGGTGATCTGCTTCAGGGTGTCGATCCAACTGTAGCCTACGCCATCGCTGAACTGCTCTTTCTGGCGCCAAGCAACTGCCTCAGGCAGCATATCGGCAAAGGCCTCACGCACAATCTTCTTCTCCATCGTGGTGCCCGGACACATCTTGGCCTCAGGGTTGGTGCGCATGGCGACATCGAGGAACTCCTTATCGAGGAAGGGCACACGACCCTCCACGCCCCAAGCCGAGAGGCTCTTGTTGGCACGCAGACAGTCGTACATATAGAGCTTGCTGAGCTTGCGAACGGTCTCATCATGGAACTCTTTTGCGGATGGGGCTTTATGCATCCAGTCGACAAAAATCACAGGTATTAAAGGCCATACAGCTTTTACGAATGCCGAGGCGCTGCTTTCGGTGGAGGCAGAAGCCAATGGGCAGCAGGCTAAAGCACATGGCAAAATCCGCTTGGATGCAGGAGTGCCATATCTGGATCTGGAAGTGACGTCGGATTCGTTTGACCCTGGTAAGATTCTTGTGAATATTCCTTATCAAGGCGCGGCATCGTTTGTTGCGAGGGTCAAAGGTACCATCCAGAATCCGTTGGTTGATGGCAGTGTCAAGGTGGCAGCTGGCTCGGCTGTAGGTGTGTCTTTCCGGAACTTAGCAGCGAAAGTCCGCTATCAGGATGGTCATGTGTTTGCTGAGGACATGCATGCTGATACGCTGGGAGGGCATGTGGTAGGAGAGTTTGCCTTATCGACGCTTGATTTAGGGTATACAGCGCATGTGCAGGCAAAAGGCATCGATATGGCTGAGGTGGCAGCCGTGCTTCCCGCTGCGCAGGAGGTTACCGGACGTGTATCGGGAGACATTGGCCTTAGCGGTACTTGTCTGGATCTGGAGGCTATGCAGGCATATGGCAATGCCAAGCTGCAGAACGGCAGCTATCAGGCTTTGCCCATAGAAGATCTCAATGGGTCGTTCTATCTGGCTGGTGATGACCTCAAACTGGACTTTGTCAGCATGAATCTGCCGGGCAAAAGCCGTTTGGGTGTTGAGGGAACAGTGATCGATGTACTTGCGGCACCGAAACTTGACTTGGCGTTTTATGGCGCGCATTTCGATTTGTCCTTGCTGCGCAAGCTCGAGCCGGATGCTGATTTGACAGGTGTCAGCGATTTCAAGGGGACAGTGCAGGGGCCAGCCGTCAATCCGCGGGTAGAAATCAAATTTTCTGGTCTTAAGGGTACCTTGTTCAAGCAGCCATTTGACAGTCTTAAACTCATGGCCAGCGGCAGCCTGGACGGTGTGCATATCGATGACTTCCTGATGGAGAAAGATGGCCGGGAAGTTTGGCGGGTGGCTGGTTCTGCCGGTTTTGCCGGCGAGCGCCGGCTGAATCTGCGAATCGATACAATGGGCGCCCGCATGGAAGATATCGCGGCATTGGTGGCACCGGATCAGCCCATCACGGGTAATGTCGATAATATCATCACACTTACGGGGACATTGGATAATCCCAAAGGTGTCGGTTATATTCATTTCTATCGTGGCAGTTATCATGGTGTTCTGCTTTCAGGTATGGACGGCGATTATTTCCTGGATAATGGTGTAATCCGTTTGCAGGACTTTCATGCGTATTCGCCGATGATCGATATGGTGCTCAATGGCACCATCAATCAGTCGCAGCAACTTGATATGGAGGTAGAAGCGCAGGATATCGATCTCAAGCGTGTGGAACACAAGCTTCCCTATGAGGTAAGCGGACATGGGACATTCAAGGGCAAAATCCTCGGGACAATGAATAGCCCTGAGTTTTACGGTGTCCTTGAAGCACCAAGTCTGGTGCTGAATGAACAGGAAATCACAAATCTTCGTGGGTTAGTCAAATATCGGCGTGAAATTGCCAATCTTGACCAGTTGTGCTTTGAACAGAATGGTGGTACGTACGAGGTTACCGGGTCAGTCGATACGGCTACAGAAAAAATAGCAGGCAAACTGAAGGTTGAACATGCAGATGCCAATGCAATCGCGGCA
>CADAAS010000233.1 GCA_902785885.1 Pseudoselenomonas ruminantium | reverse complement strand
CATTGACAAAGAGGGTCAGCAGGAAGCTGAAGACTACAGCCCCGGAGCCAAAGGTAGCAATATAATCGGCCGTTTCCTGAATGTCCCCGCGGGCCAGCAGCCCGCACATATGGGGCAGGAAGGCAGGGTTGAGCAGATGGATGATGACGAACAGCAAAACAATGGCAGCCAGTGCCCCCAGTTTTACGACGTTTAACGATTTGGTGAATTGCAAAGCGATTCCTCCTACATCGGATTTTTCATGGATTTATGTTTAGTATAGCACGAATATTGGGCGGATGACCATTAAAATAGAAAAAGCCTGCCGACAGGTCATAAAACTGTCAGCAGGCTTTTGCTGCATTGCTGATGGAAGGTTAATCCCTGCCCAGACGGTCGCGCAGGATTACGTCATGGGAGCCGCCTTCCACGATACTGGTTGCCGATACCAGCGTGAGTTTTGCCTTGTCGCGGAATTCCGGCAGGGACAGGGAGCCGCAGTTGCACATGGTGCTGCGAATCTTGGCCAGCGTCGTGCCGACATTGTCCTTCAGGGGACCGGCGTAAGGAACATAGGAGTCGACGCCCTCCTCGAAGGAGAGTTTCTTGGAGCCGCCCAAGTCGTAGCGCTGCCAGTTGCGGGCACGGTTGGAACCTTCGCCCCAGTATTCCTTGTAGTAGGTGCCGTTGACCTTGACCTTGTCCGTCGGGCTTTCGTCAAAGCGGGAGAAGTAGCGGCCGAGCATCAGGAAATCTGCGCCCATGGCCAGGGCAAGCGTCATGTGGTAGTCGTGAACAATGCCGCCATCGGAGCATACGGGGATGTAGATGCCCGTTTCTTCATAGTACTTGTCACGTTCACGGCAGACATCGATGAGTGCCGTAGCCTGGCCACGGCCAATGCCCTTGGTTTCGCGGGTGATGCAGATGGAGCCGCCGCCAATGCCGACCTTGATGAAGTCTGCGCCAGCCTCGGCCAGGAAGCGGAAACCTTCGCCGTCTACGACGTTGCCGGCACCGACTTTTACGTCTTCGCCGAAGTTTTCATGGATGTATTTGAGGGTGATGCGCTGCCATTCGGAGAAACCTTCCGAAGAGTCGATGCAGAGGACGTCTGCGCCGGCCTTTAAGAGGGCAGGTACGCGTTCTGCATAGTCGCGAGTGTTGATGCCGGCACCGACGATATAGCGCTTGTTTTCATCAATGAGTTCCAGCTCATTGTCCTTGTTGGCATTGTAATCCTTGCGGAAGACCATGTAGCGCAGGCGCTGGTTCTTGTCGATAATCGGGAGCATGTTGAGCTTGTTGTCCCAGATGATATCGTTGGCCTGACCGATGGTGGTAACTTCTTCTGCCTTGGCATAAATCAGATTTTCAAAAGCCGTCATGAATTCGCTGGCCGGCGTGTCCATGGACATACGGGAAACGCGGTAGTCACGGCTGGTGACGATGCCCAAAAGCTTGCCGTTAGCCGTGCCGTCTTCCGTAACAGCCATCGTGGAGTGGCCCGTATCCTGCAGGAGGTCCAAAATTTCGCCCAGGGTGGTGGAGGGCTTGATGTTGGAGTCACTGCTGACAAAACCGGATTTATAATGTTTTACCCGGGAAACCATAGCGGCTTCATCTTCGATGCTCTGTGAGCCATAAATGAAGGACACACCGCCTTCTTTGGCCAGCGCGATAGCCATGTTGTCATCGGAAACCGCCTGCATGATGGCAGAGGTCATGGGGATGTTCATGGTAATCTTCGGTTCCTCGCCCTTGCGGAACTTGACCAGCGGTGTCTTTAAGGAGACATTTGCCGGGATGCATTTGTCCGAGGAATAGCCGGGAACGAGGAGATACTCGCCAAAAGTGTGTGATGGTTCTTCAAAATAGAATGCCAACTTAACCCCTTCTTTCTAGATGTTCATATTGTGGAAAGCTTTACAGGCGGCAGTTGCCGTCATGTATATTGTGTTATATCTTAATATATCGGGCAGGGGGCTGTCAATTGGAAAATAAAATTTATGTTACAACTTTACAGCAAAATTAAAACTAGCAGCTTCCCTTTTTCGGTTAAGCTGCTAGTTGCTTATCGTATATTCTGTTTTCATCTTGTTTATGGGTACCAATCTTACGGGCCCATTGGACTCCCCTCCTTCACGAGCCAAAGATGTTGCCAGGCTTGAACTTCCCTACGGCTAGCTATTACCATTTCCGGTCGGTTCAACCTTTAGCTTGGATTTATGATATCACAAAATAAACACAAAGTCAATAATTTTCTGACACTAACCATATAAATAAAACGGCCACAATCGTGACCGTCAAAAATTCAAATGGTGGAGACAAGGAGGATCGAACTCCTGACCTCTTGCATGCCATGCAAGCGCTCTCCCAGCTGAGCTATGCCCCCGTGATGTTCGCTCTTGCGTCATCAACGAATATTAGTATACGGGATAGAATGATATTTGTCAACATGTTTTTAAAATTTTTTTCTAAATTTTTTTCAGTCAGGAAATATGGTACAATAGTGAACATAGATATTATGTAAGACAGGAGAACATATTAATGGAAAAACAGGATATCCCCAATTTGCAATGGTTTCCCGGGCATATGAAAAAAGCCCAGCGGCTGATTGAGGAAAATTTGAAACTGGTGGATGTGGTCATTGAGCTCTTGGATGCGCGCATTCCATTGAGCAGTGCCAATCCC
>CADAAS010000232.1 GCA_902785885.1 Pseudoselenomonas ruminantium | reverse complement strand
AAATGTTCGGCAGCTACTTCCCGCCGGAGTTCTCTATCACGGAGGGCAATGCCTGGATGTCTACCCTGAACAACTCTGTTCAGTATGTGGCCACTGTACGCCCCGGCGAAAATGTGGCAAAGCTCGTCAAGCGGATGCATTATGTGTCCTTCGTTGGGATGTTGCGGTCTGATCTTTTTGAAGGCTTGTGTGTCGGTCATGCACCGAAGAAATGCCGTATCTGCGGCAAATGGTTTCTGACCACCAACGCAAGACACACCAAATACTGCGGCGGCTATGCACCAGGGGACAAGCTGCACCGCACTTGCCGGCAGATCGGCAATCTGAAAGGCAGAGAACAACGGGAACTTGCGGACGATCACCCGATTATCCAGATATATGAAAAACGGAGAAACACCATAAACCGCTATATCAAGCGTGGCAAACTGGATGAGGCTTTGGCGGAGATTATGAAGAAACTGGCGAAAGATAAGATGCTCCGGGCACTCAGCAATGTAACCTATGCCAGGGGTGCTTATGAGAAAGAAATGGAACAGGCAGCTTTGAAGAAAGAAGCAATAAAGAGAAACGAAATATGATGAGGTAGAATATGGCTTCACGTAAAGAGTATTTGGATTTCATATTAGAACAGCTATCCGAACTGGAAGAAATAGCATATAGAGCAATGATGGGTGAGTATATCATCTATTATCGTGGAAAAATTATTGGCGGTATATATGATGACAGACTGCTTGTAAAGCCGGTCAAATCCGCCATTTTACTTATGCCAGATGCAAATTATGAATTACCGTACGAAGGTGCAAAAGAAATGCTGTTGGTTAATGATGTCGATAGCAAGGATTTCCTGACAAGGCTATTTAATGCCATGTATAACGAGCTTCCTGCACCAAAGAAAAAGAAATAAGTTCGGAATTACGAGATGAAAGGAGGTGCGCTTATGCTGGAAGATTATTTGTGGAATATGACCGGATACATACCGAAATATCCTGTCAATCCGCACTGTGATGGTATCATTCCCTATGTGGCAGAGCGCATCTTCCAACTTGAACCGGAACCGCCAGTGGTGGACAGTCTGAACGAATATATCCTGTCTGCTTTGCAGGAAAAGGACTTGAGATATTTCTCGTTCTTCCTCCACCACTACGAACCGCAGTTGAACAAGCGGATTAAATCGTTTCTCGGTGTGGATGGCGGCGATCTGTACGACACAGACCGCTTTATAGATGTAAAGCTCTCCTGCCGGGAACAAATGCTCCAAAAGCTGATGGACTATGATCCTGCCAAGGGCGCAGAGTATGCCACCTACATATATCCGTTCATCCGGGACGCTATGCTCCGTTTCCGTATGGGAGAAGAAAAGTGGTCGGTGCCCTCTCTGACCAGTTACAAAATGTTGCGGACAATGGCATGGCTGTACCATAATACCAAAGATGCAGTCAACGAATTTGCCAGGAAATACAACTGTGATTTGGCTCTGGCAGAAGAATATTTGAAAGTTGTCCGTGGTATCCGCAATCAGCAGCCATTCTATGTAACAGACGAGGACGGCGAGGAAACCGGCGAAGATGTTGCCCTTGATGATACATGGAATTATGCCGACATCCTCTGGAACGGCATACAGGCAGAAAAAGTGCAGCGGGCATTTGAGAAGCTGAATTACCGGGAACAGACCTTGCTTGAAAAACGGCTGGCGATCTGCATGACCTGCGGGCGTGTCGGCTCATGGAAAGGCCGACCCACCTTTGAAGAACTGGCTGTGATGTTTGAGGGCAGCACGGCCAACGGTGCGGAACGAGCCTACCGCAGAGCAGTAGACAAGCTGACGGAATTGTTGGTTGCCGAGGGCGCACTCCATGCTATCCGGCTGAAACAAAAATCCAAAACCAAGCACAAAAAGAAAATCGCCGCCGCAGTCTACGAATACCAGGCAGACTGCGACGGCGAATGGGGTGAAATATCATTGGATTTTGAGAGCGGCACAGCAAAGATCATCCGTCTTGCCGATTGGGATACCATGAAAACAAATCGCTTTGCGAACAAGGCGATAGCGTATCTTCTGAACTGTGAAAATGAGAAGCTGCCAAAGGAGACAATACTTGCCTTTGAATCTTAAGGGTCTGTCCCAAATTCTGTGTAAACACCGAAATGCGGTGCAAATAGAGCAAAATTTATTCAAGGCGGAAGTGGCGCAAGCTGCTGCCGCCTTGTTTTCAAAATAGCAGTGGATAGTGGGCATGTCAAGGGCGGGGGCGCCAACCCCCGTTCATCTTGACCCTTGACATGCCGGTATGCAGCAGGTTATTCCGGCATGCGATCAGCAAAGAATACTGCCAGCTGAGCATGAATCATGCTCCAGTCCTGTCTCCGGCCAGTCCATTTCTTTGTGATATCGATCATGGCCAGATACAGCATTTTCAATAGGCTGTCATCGGTGGGGAACACGGATTTTGCCTTGGTTACTTTCCGAAGCTGACGGTTGAATCCCTCAATTGCATTGGTCGTATATATCAAGCGACGAACCTCTTGGGGATACTTGAAATAGGTACTCAGATTGGGCCAATTATCCCGCCAGGACTGAGAAATTTTGGGGTATTTCTTGTCCCATCGCTCAGCGAAGGTGTCCAGTGCGTCCAAAGCGGTAGGCTCATCTACCGCAGCGTAAACAGCCTTCAAATCGGCCATGAGTGCTTTCAAGTCCTTGGAGGATACATATTTGCTGGA
>CADAAS010000231.1 GCA_902785885.1 Pseudoselenomonas ruminantium | reverse complement strand
CAAAAAGTGAAGGAAAATGTTATTCTTTAGCGAATAAGAATTGTAAATGAAAAATCTGGCAAACGGAAAAGGGGGATGGTGATGAAAAATTTTCTCTGTAGTGTGTTGCTGGGTGTATTATCGGTTTCGCTATTGGCAGGAGGCTGTGCGGAAATGGCGGTTGAGGCGGATAAGCCGGTTTCTTTGCTGGAGGACATGGGAGAGCCGGCATTGACCTTTTCCTTTGCCGGGCATCAGGGGCGGATTTTTAAGTTGCCTGACCCGCCGCCTAACCGTGATTTTGTTGGTACGGGAGGCCTCGCTGTCTTTGCACATGGGGCGATTTATCAGCCGGGAGAGGAATATCGTCCTCCCTCGGGCAGTGGCGGCTATGACGGCAATTATGTGGGAATTTATCAATACAGTAAGCCTGAGAAGAGTGACAAGTACCTGAGACGCAGGGAGATAGGAGAAAGTAAAGGTCGCAGTGATAATCTGACGGTTTGCAAGGATTATGTTCTCTTTGAGCGCAAGGACGGTATGTTAGGCTTATATGATGGGAAAAAATCATATAGAGGAAGTGTTCCCTGGAATGTGAAATACAATCGCATGGTGGGAGCGCCTAATGGCGAACTGCTTATGGTGCAAGCGCCGGACACGATTTGTCTGGCTAAGCTGGAAGGAACCTCTATTGGTGAAACACAGGTCATACTATCTGAGGCTAGAAAAAGCTTAGAGGAGCCTACGGCTCTTTTGCGTCCGATTCATTTGGAAGGAGATAATCTTTTTGTCAGTTTGTCATTAGGTGATAATCATCCCCAAATGCTTTGCTTGTTCAATCGGGCTGGTGAACTGCGTACGTGTTATTTGGGAAAGCTGGGTAAAGCTGCGGATTGGGCTGTAACTAAGCATTATGTTTTGCAGGTGGGACGAGAGGGCGATTTGCTGATTTTCGACCGGGCAAATGGCAAGAAAATTTTCAATGAACCGTTAAACGGTTTTCGTGCTTTACATATTTATCCATTAGATGGTGACCGGGTGCTGCTTTGTGGCGGCTGTTCGGCTTATGGCGTTTTGGCGTTGGAAGATTAGTCATCAACCCAGCGGCCGTTGCCGAATATCACACCGCCATGAATCATCACAGGTGTACTTTGGGATGCCGTGCGGGTGGGGAGTTTTGCCGAGAGCCGGCAGGGTGTATCGAGGATATAGGCGGTAGCTAGTACGGCGTTATCCTTAATTTTGCGATATGCCTTGCTATCGAGTTCAGCAGTGTAGACTTCAAAGCTGTGCGGGGCAATGGTGGTGGTGCATAGTGCCTGGGTAAAGGCCATGCCATCCGACCATTGCCATATTTTTTTGCCGTTCTTGTCGGTGATGAGGAAGTCGTAGACCTGTCCGTTGCGGTGGTCAATGGTGTAGGGCGTGTCGCCGTTGTTGCTGACTTTTAGTTCCATGCTCAGTCGGCCTTGACGTTCTTGCAGGGTCAGTTCTTCGGTAATCTGCTCAAATTGCAGGGCAGCGTAGGTGTTGTTGGGGGCTTTGGTATAGGAACCGGATGCCGGAAAAGTAATACCGATGCCGGTGCCGAAACTGGCCTGGGCGGTATTGGTACTGAACAGGATAAAAGTGAGTAAAATGGGGATTAATAATTGACGCATATAATTTACCTCCTGACGTTATTTACTCATAATGTATTTCCATTTTGTCGGACACAAATCCTGCTTGTGAGCAGGATTTAGCGATACGAAGCTAGAATGATGTAGTAGGTAGTTCGGCTGTGTATTATGGATGGGAGGAAAACGGTATGGCAAGTAAATTTTATCGTTGCAGTGTTTGTGGAAATCTTGTAGGGTTGATTCATGAAGGCCAGGGCCAGATGATGTGCTGTGGTCAGCCGATGACGGAATTGACGGCCAATACTACGGACGCGGCGCAGGAAAAACATGTGCCGGTCGTGGAATTTGACCAGGCCGCGGGAGTGTTGAAGGTAACCGTAGGTTCTGTAGCACATCCCATGACGCCGGAGCATCTGATTGAGTGGATTCATGTCCAGACGAAAAAAGGCGGTATGATGTGCCATCTGACCGCTGAGGACAAACCGGAAGCGGTCTTTAAGATTGCTGCTGGGGATGCACCGGTAGCGGTGTATGAGTATTGCAATCTTCATGGATTGTGGAAGGCAGATGTTTAAGGGGAGCTTTCCATGCTTCTTCCAGCATTTCCATTTTCCAGCGGGCATTGGCCGGACTGGTGGACGGGAGCTGGTAGAAGTGAAGGTCCTGGCGGCTTAGGAGTTCTTTGTTGTATTTTTTGAAGCATTGAAAGGATTTGCCGCCATTGAAACAAATGGTATGGATATGCGGATAGTGAGCGAGCAGGGCAGAAAAATCGTTGCCCTGCTCGTTTTTGATATCGGCATCCAAACTGCCTGGGCGTTCGCAGGTGGCGATGGAATCCCAAAGGGCGATATGATGGCGCAGCAGCATGCTTAGGCGCTCCTTATAGACTGTTGGTGCGTCGCTTTGCTCTAAAATGCGCGCCATAAGGGGCCAAAAGCGGTTTTGTGGATGGGCGTAATACTCCTGAGCGTCGGTCACCGCCGTGATCCCGGCCTACAACGAGGAAAAGACCATCGTCGCCACGGTAAATTCCGTGCTGGCCGCCGATTACAAAAAGCTGGACGTGATCGTGGTGGACGACGGCTCCAAAGACAATACGCTGGCGATTTTGCGAAAGGAATTTGAAGGGGATCCCCGCGTCACGATCCTCACCAAGGAAAACGGCGGCAAGT
>CADAAS010000230.1 GCA_902785885.1 Pseudoselenomonas ruminantium | reverse complement strand
ACACCTTGTATTTAGCCGCATAAAAAGACCGGCAGACGAATCTACCGGCCTAAGAAATCTTATAATTTTTTATTGTCCTCTTGACGGGGAGCGGTTCAATTTCATTGCCAATAACGGATAGCCTGTCTTTATTTTATTCCAATGCCTGTTTTTCCTGTTTGCGCTTACGATACCGCAGATACATCACAGCGATAATCACGGCACATACACCGACGAAAATCAAGCTGGCCTGATGGCCGACCTTCAACATAACTTCCCAGCTCTTGCCAAGCATCATGCCGGCAAAGAGAATGAGCGCCGTCCAAGGCAGCGAGCCCAGGAAAGTCAGCGTCAAAAACTTTTTCATATCCACATGGGCAAAGCCTGCCGGCAAGGAAATGAAGGTTCTGACCACCGGCAGCATACGGCTGAAGAATACCGCCTTGAGGCCATATTTATCAAACCAGTTCTGCGCAATATCCACATGGGATTTTTTGACGAAGAAATAATGTCCGTACTTATCCACGAATGTACGGCCGCCGTAGTGGCCTACGGCATAAGCAAAGATGGAACCGGCCATGCCGCCCACCATGCCGGCAATCAGCGCACCGGTGAAAGTCATCTGGTCAGCAAAAATCAAATAGCCAGCAAAGCCCAAAATGAGCTCACTCGGAATGGGAATGCAGGCATTTTCTGCTGCCATCAGGATAGCTACCGCCACATATCCCCAGGATGCGATAAACTCCAAAAAAATCGATGAAAACTGTTCCATTCAAAATTCCTTTCTGATTTCTGTTAAAACATATCCTTTTTCCACAGGGCATAAGCTCCCGTGATACTGATGCCAAAGGCTATCATCATAATGTAGAAAAAGCCGTGGCTGTCATCGGTAAACGGCACCGGCACATTCATGCCGAAGAAGCTGGATACCACTGTGGGAATAGCGATGATAATCGTCATTGCCGCCAGGAACTTCATCACGAGGTTCTGGTTGTTGGCGATAATGGACGTAAAGGTATCGGCCATGCGGGCGAGAATCTTGCTGTACATCTCCACCATTTCCTTGGCCTGCTTGTTCTCGATAATAACGTCTTCCAGCAAATCCTCATCTTCCTCATACGCCTTGAGAATCGGCGTGAGTGCCGGATTATTGCGCATGCGCAGGAGCTTGTCAAGCACCGCACCATTGGAACGAATAGCCGCGTTGAAGTACGTCAGGCCCTTCTGCAATTCCAACAAGCGCAGGATTTCGCTGTTCTTCATATCATGGCGCAGCTGGTTCTCAATATCGTCGGAGAGCTTGCTGATCTGGCGCAGGTAGCGCAGATAGAAAGTCGCCGACTTGTACAAAATCTGGAACAAAAAGCGGGTTTTCTTATAGGTACGGAAAAGCTTTGCCGTACGCTCATTGAACTCGGCCATAACCGGCGTTTCTTCCAGGCAAACGGTGATGATGTAGTCCTCGCTGACAATGATTGCCAAAGGCAGGGCATCGTAGCTGTCTTCCCCGCGGTTCACGGCTACGTTGGTCAGAACCATGACGGAATCATCCTCAATATCCGTATGGGAGCGTTCCTCATCATCGAGTGCGGAACGCAAAAAATCCGGGTCAACCTCGGTGAGATTGCTGACCACTTTCAGCTCATAAGGCGTGGGGTCAACAATATTTATCCAGGCCCCTTTCTCCAGCGTCTTAAGCGTCAGCTCCTGCAAAGGGCCGCTTTCCAAGGATTTGTAAATCTTTAGCATGGATATCTCCTCTCTATATGGAGAGCACCATGCCCATTATCTTATGCTGCAAGGATAATGGTGCTGACGCTCCCTATTGTAAATGTGCATCGCTTTGTTTTTGCCGTACCAGGGTGATCATCCATTATCCTCACCAGCCTTTCTGTCGAAATTTTTTCCGCCTACAATTATAACCCTTTCTGTTCCCACTTGTCTACAAAAAAGCAACAATTTCTCCATCAAAAACGCCGATAAGTCAACTCTGACTTATCGGCACTTGTATTCATCTGGTGGAGATGAGGAGAATCGAACTCCTGTCCGAAATACATCCACATCACAAGGCATTATCGCAATAGCTGGAGTATGCCAGCATCATAGAAGCGCAACTCTGGGATTCAGAGTTCCCCACCACCTTGTTTTGCGAAAACAAGGAAAACTGCTGCGCTTATTTGAAACCCTCAGCCCTGCCCGCAGCTAGTGATACCGAGGGGGCTACTAAGCCGAAGCTTAGGCAGCGTATGCGTAATCGAATTCGTCAATTACATTTAGCGGTTAAGAGTTAGGCTTCATAACCATTGGCCTGCGAACCTCGTGGCTTCAATACCCCGTCGAAACCATTACATCCCCAAATTCAATTGTATAGATAAGCATAGCATACATAGGCGATTTCTGTCAATGAAAATATCCGTATTGAGGAAAAACTACGGAATATGATTGCTTTTTAATCAAAATATAATTCAATTCTTAGCAGATTCCAAGAATCGGCGCGTAGGATAAGAGCCATGGAAAAAAGCCCCAAGGATGGTCTGTTACATTTTGAAAGGGGATTATCTCAATGAACAAGAAACTTTTCGCCGCAGCCGCTTTGGCCGCAACAACTTTTACCGCAGGTCTTATCGGCAATGTCGCCAATGCTAACCCGGCTCCGGCACCTAAGGCTCCTGTTGTACAGCAGCAGGATAAAAAGGATGTAAAAGCGCCCAAAGCTGAACCGCAGAAGAAAGATGTCAGCAGGAAAAAGAACAGCAGCCGCCAAAGGCTCGCTAATAACTACGGGGATGTGACTATGAAATCCATGGTCACATCCCTTTTTTACGCCTTTAACACACGCGTGCGTTAATTTAATTGTTTTCAACACACGCGTGTGTTAAAATATGCGTAAAGGAGGCGATAGCCATGTGTACACTCCCTCATGCAGAAACTTTAATCATTGAATTTAAGAGCGATAAAAATCCCTTTCCAGACAATGACCTTATTGATGCAGTAGTCGCATTTGCTAACACCGAAGGCGGCGATTTATATTTGGGCATAGAAGATGACGGCACCGTAACCGGTCTGCATCCCAGTCATCGGGATATCACCCGGCTGACCGCTTTTATTGCCAATAAGACCGTTCCCCCGGTCAGTACCCGGGCTACCATCCTTACGGACAAAAATTTGCAAGTGCTGAAAATCAGCGTACCGAAATATACGTCCATTGTTGCCAGCTCCACCGGAAAAATTCAGCGCCGCAGGCTGAAGGTCGACCATACGCCGGAAAATGTTCCCCTCTATCCTTACGAAATTCCCCACCGACTTTCCAGCCTTTCCCTGCTGGATTTTTCTGCCCAAACTCTGCCGGGCACCACACGCCAAGACCTCGATGCCACAGAACGGGAGCGCCTGCGCAATATCATCCGCACCTATCATGGCGAGCCCACACTACTGGAACTGGATGACTTGGAACTGGACAAAGCCCTGCAGCTTGTCGCAAAAGTCGGCGAAGATTATGTGCCCACCGTTACTGGCATGCTCCTTATCGGCCGTCAGGAACGCTTGCAGGAACTTATTCCCACCGCTGAATCCTCCCTGCAAATTATGGATAACGGCCAGCTCCGCATCAACGAAACCTACACACTGCCCTTGCTGGCCAGCATTGAAAAAATCAACAATTACTTCACCACCATCAATCAGGAAGATGAAATGGACGTAGGCATGTTCCGCGTGCCCATTCCCCATTATGCTCCCCAAGCCTTCCGCGAAGCATTGGTCAATGCTTACAGCCACCG
>CADAAS010000229.1 GCA_902785885.1 Pseudoselenomonas ruminantium | reverse complement strand
CGCTCCCATCCTTCACACATTGCGCGGTCTTCTTCGTTCATGTCTTCTAATTCAATCATATTTTACGCTCCTTCCATTAATCGGATATGTTAACATTTAATGACATCTCAAAACCGTTATCGTCAAATGCTACACAATGTTTTTCGATGTATTCTTGAACTATGCTTTTAATTTGTTCTTCGTTTACTTCGTTTATTTCTGCGTTATTAATATACAATGTCATTATAGAATTACCTACCTTGTTTATTTTTTACATTACCCACGTAAGATTATCCACAGGGTTGTATTTGTCAAATTGTGTTTCTATTTCTTTTGTGTTTAAGTTTAAGTAACGCTTGGTGGTAGTCAAGTCGCTATGCCCTAATAGTTTTTGCAGGCTGAATACATCCCCGCCGTTCATTAGGTAATTTTTCGCGAATGTATGCCGCCACGTATGACAAGAAACCCTCGCCCCTTGTATACCGCTTTTTTCTTTTATTCGCTTGAATATGCTACTCATTGCGCTTTCTGTTATCATTCCCCCTTGATTATTTACAAAGTAGTATTTGCTACTAATCGGAAAAACCTTTGACCTTTTCGCCGTTTGGTATTCTAGCAACGCATTTTTTACCTTTACCGCTATTGGAATAATTCGCTCCTTGCTTCCTTTGCCGAAAATCTTTATAAAGCCGTGCTCTAAATCCACATTCTCCGATAAGATTCCCGCAAGTTCGCTTTTACGGACTCCACTACTAAGCAACAACACCAGCATTGTTTTATCTCGCACGCCGTTAAATGTAAACCTATCGCACGCCCCAAACATTGATTTTATTTCTTGTATGGTAAAAGTTCGCGGTATAGTTTTTTCTTGTTTTGGTGCTTGTACCTTATCCATAACGCACGCCGGTATATAGTTGTTCTTGAATAGCCAACGATTGACGGCACGCAACGCCCTGTAGCTATCATGCACACTTGAAGGTCGTAAATTGCGCTCCGTACGTAGCATGACAAAATAGCTTTGCACGTTTTCCGATTTGATTGATTCCCATTCATACACGCCGTTGTCAATGACGTATCGAAAGAAGTCTTTTAACCAATGGTCATAATAGGTTATTGTCTTTGTACTTGCTAGTTCCCCCTTTTTGGCGGTCAGAAACAAGTCTAGCCCCCGTTGATATTGCATACAAACAACTCCTTTTAGCATAGATACAAACGTTCCGATTCGCGCCCTTGTCCGTTCCCATGTTCCTCCTTTTCTAAGAGCTTGTCTTTATTTCCCCTTCCATGTCTTACTTATGGTGAAAATCGACATATTTTAGAGTTGAAAAAGAGAATTTAGCAAAATAAAACATTTGTCTGTTCACACAGGACATATTAAGGTACACGAATGTTCTTTTTATGTTTTTTTAACGTCTTTTACAAGTCAAATGTCAGCCCCCTTCCTTTTCGCATGATTCCTAGTATGTTTGATTCCCCCCTTTTACCCGATTAGAATTTAGTTAAACGTGGTACACGCAAAAAAAGACCCCTATCTAAATAGATAGAAGTCTTATCATTTCAATATGGTGACCCAGGAGGGACTCGAACCCCCGACCCTTTGATTCGTAGTCAAATACTCTAATCCAACTGAGCTACTGAGTCATTGGTCAACTGCTCTCGCAATCAACAAAAATTATTATAGCGACTTCGAGGGCAGTTGTCAATACTTTTTTAATTATTTTTCCAAAACAGTTTCTGCTTCCACTTCCGCTTCAGCATCATCCTGCTTGTTGATCAGGCGATTGAGCATGGGAACCGTCAGCGCCATAACCGCCGTTACGCCCAGCGTAACCAGGCCAATCTGCGTGAATACATCAGAGTAAACGCCCAGTGTCAGCACAGGGTCGGTAACGTCCTTCGGCACAGCCGTAAGGCTGGCTACCCAGCCACCGATAATGGAGGAAATAGCCGTGGTCAGGAACCATGCGCCCATCAGGAAGCCGATGAGTTTCTGCGGCACGAGCTTGGAAATCATGGAAAGACCCAGACCGCTGATGAGAAGCTCGCCGATGGAGCTCAGGAAGTAGGAACCTACCAGCCACCAGGCGGACACGATACCGGCTTCACTGGCGAAGTTCGCCGAGAAACCAACCACGAGGAAGGAACCTGCCGTCAGCAGCATGCCCAGCGCAAACTTGGCAGGCATAGAAAGGTCTTTACCCTGGCTGCCGAAACGGGAATAAAGGAAAGCCAGAACCGGGCTGGCGAGCATAATCCAGAACGGATTGAGGGTCTGGAACACCTGTGCATCGGGAATGTTTATGCCCATAATGCTGTGTTCCACATTCTTGATCGCAAAGAAGTTGAGCGACGTCGGCATCTGATTGTACAGCGTGAAGAACACAATAGCTTCGACAATCAGAATCATAGCGGCAATCATGTGACTGCGCGTAGCCCCGGAGGACTGGAAAATCATCTTGATGAATACGCCATAAACCAAAATGCCAATTACGAGCAGCAGCCAATGTGCTACGGACAGATGGCTGAGCAGCCAGCTGGATACAAAGGTCATTGCCACAACGCCGGCAATGGTTGCCAAAAGTTTCGGCATGGACAGTTTTTCAGCACCTGCCGGAGAGTCAATGCCCCGCACCAGATGACGGAAGCTTACGAATCCGCCGATGGCCAGAACCAAGCCCATAGCACAAATCATAAAGCCCAAATCGAGGCCATACTGTGCGCCCACAATCGGCACAAGCAACATGGAAACAAACGAACCGATATTTACAGCCATGTAGTACATGGTAAAGGCGCTGTCCAGTTCTTCCTCCGCCCCTTCAT
>CADAAS010000228.1 GCA_902785885.1 Pseudoselenomonas ruminantium | reverse complement strand
AAGAAGGTTTCCCTGCCTTCAGCAAATGTTATGGAGCCCTATCTACTGACACCGGCAAAGGGGAAAGCGGTCAGCAGGACCTGGGGCAAAAAGAAGAAAAAGAAGGGGAGTCAAAAGCAGGATCTCGCTGTTTTTTTCAGCCAGGCAGATGGCGCTAGTGAACGTTTATTTCGTAATTTATCACCGGAGCTGCATAATTATCTGGCCAAACGCCAAAGTCAGGTGAAATTGATTCTCGCACCGGGGCTAAATGGTGAGATTATAGAAGTTCCCTTTATCAATGGCATGCGGGACACGGTTTTTTTGGCGTTTCTTGTCGCCTTTAAGGTGGTCAAGAAAGGTAATCTTGATGATGCATTTTACCGTTCGCTAGGATTGGTTTGCCGTCAAAATGCTGTCTATTATGACAGTGAGGAGTTGGATTCTTTTGCCGATGATGAATAAGTATTATGTATACTTGCCTATTGTTCCAGCGAAGGAATGAAGGCTATGTATTCCTGTATACCGTAAAAAAATACATAACATAACAAAAGCATTATAAAAGAAAAAGCCGTATGCATTTCCGTGCATAGGGCTTTTTTATTGCCTTTTCAGCTATACCTAATTTGTCACACTGTAAATGATAATTTTCATAAAAATACAATTTAAAGAATAATTATACATAAAATAAATTAAAAATCGCTATTTTATAAGGGGTTATCACAATCATAAATGCATAATTTTTAGCTTTTGTCTTATTGACATGGGTTTACAAAGTTCTTATAATATTAATTACGTTGTAATAAAAATACATTGAGTAAGGACAAAGGTGTAATATTTTGTATACATTCGCAAAGGAGCGACAGTTATGTGCAGAATTGGTTCGATAAAAAGCAAGGTGCCTATTCAGCCCTCCAAGGCCCTTCATTTGATGCTTCCACAACAGGAAGGACATGATAATTCGGGCTTTGCCATGGTTATGCAGGACCTCTATGGCATTTTTTCCAATTATAAGGATAAGCCCCTGCTTTCACTGGCTTGCACGCAGCGTGGTGCACAGCTGGTCGAGGACTATATGGATGCGCATAACTTTGTGCCGCTGGCCGAGTGGATTCCGGTGCCGGATAAGCGTCCCGGGCTCGACATCAAGGCAATGCCTTACTACATCTTCCGCAACTATGATTATCCGGAAGAAGCCGGCCATATGACGAAGGAGGAGAAGGAAAACCTCCTGCTCGATACGCGGCTGGCCTTGCGCAAAATCCTCACGGAAAACAATGCCGGCTTTGTCTATTCTTTCTGGCCGGATGTGTTGACGTTGAAGGAAATCGGCGACCCGGCGGATATTGCTACCTATTTCCATCTTTGGGACGACAATGGCTGCCTGGTGGCGAAATCCATCGTGGCACAGTGCCGCCAGAATACGAACTATGATATCGTGCGCTATGCAGCTCATCCGTTCTTCCTGCAGGGGTATACGCTCTGTGCCAACGGGGAAAATACCTTCTATACGAAGAACAAGGAATTTCAGTCCTCCCTGCACCGCGGCTATATCGGCTTTGAATCCGATTCCCAGTGCTTCCTGAATACCCTGCACTATGTGCATCATGAACTCAAATGGCCGCTTACCTATTACAAGCATGTCATTACGCCGCTGCCCTTTGAGGAATGCGAACAGCGTGAGGATAAGGATGTGCTGGTGGCCATCCGCCAGTCCCTGGCGAACCTGGAAATCAACGGGCCGAATACGGTTATCGGCGTATTGCCGGACTGCCGTATGATTACCTGCTGTGATTCCAAGAAGCTGCGCCCGGTAGTGGTGGGGCGTGATGAAAACATGGTGGCGATTTCTTCGGAGGTCTGTGGCATCAATGAAATCATGCCGAACCGTGACCAGTCGCAGGATATTTATCCCAATGAACGTGAGATTGTCGTGATTGACAATGACCTGGAGGTACAGAGATGGAAGCAGTAAAAACACAGGATATCGGCGTCAATGACCTGCCGTGGAAAATCGAATATCACGCAGAGCGTTGTACCATGTGCGGCAGCTGCGTGGCCGGCTGTTCCTTCAAGGCCATCAAGGTAGAAGTGCAGAAACAGTCTCTCACCGTTTCGGAAGGCAGCCAGCCGGAACCGAAACATACGCATATCGCAAGACCCATCATCAAGCAGGTGGCAAGCCTCACGGATTTCTGCCGTGGCTGTGGCATGTGTGAAAAGATTTGCCCGAATAATGCCATCCGTCCGGTGCGCAATGCAGATACCCGCAAGACCCTGCTCTCGAAGGATAACGGTCCCATCAAGCGGGGCGGCCGTACCAACCTCAACGCCCAGCGCACGCTGGACAGCATTGTGGTGGGCCGTATCTCCCAGATGACGGACCCGTCTTTGGATGCTGCCCGTCATACCTTCGATATCCGCGCGCCTTTCGGCCGGGTACTGCCCGCTAAAGACCTGCCCTTTGAAATCAAGGACGGCAAGCTGGTGCAGAAAGCGAAGACTCCGCCCGTGGATTGGATTTATCCGCTGATTTTCTCCGATATGTCCATCGGTGCTCTGTCGACCCGTGCTTGGGAAGCTGTGGCCTTGGCTGTCGGCTATCTCAATGAAAAATGCGGCCTGCCGGTGCGCATGAGCTCCGGTGAAGGCGGTATGCCGGTTAAACTGTTGGAATCGGATTATCTTAAATACTTCATTATTCAGATTGCTTCTGGTCATTTTGGCTGGAACCGCATCATCAAGGCTATGCCGCATATGGTCGCGGACCCAGCGGGTATCCTGATTAAAATCGGTCAGGGTGCAAAACCTGGTGACGTTGGTCTCTTGCCCAGCGCGAAAGTTGCTGAACATGTACAGGCTATCC
>CADAAS010000227.1 GCA_902785885.1 Pseudoselenomonas ruminantium | reverse complement strand
CACCCAGATGCGTTGTGCCATCTTCGGCGTCACTGTCACCATGGATGCCAGCTTTGATGAAGCGCTGCTCAACGATAAGCTGCAGCAGATAAAAACCGCCATCGATACGCCGCCAAAAAACGGCAGCGTTACCCTGCTGGCTGACGGCAGTATTCGCAAAACGCCTGCCGTTACAGGGCTAAGCCTCGACATTGAACCAATTGCCGCAGAACTAGCTCCAGATTTCCAAGCATTCAACTTAACCGTAAAAAAGGAGCTGACCCCTACAGAACAGCCCCCCTTTGTCCAGGATAACGACATTGCTGCCATGGATGGCATTTTGGGTTCCTATACAACCCGCTTCTATCCTGGCGACCGCGGCGATAATATCGGCATTGCCGCCAGCCATTTGCAAGGGGCATTAATCCGCAGCGGGGCAACCTTATCCTTCAATGAAACGGTCGGTCCCCGTACGCACGAAGCTGGCTATAAGGATGCCGGCGTTATCCTCTACGGCAAGCATGCCATTGATGTCGGCGGCGGTGTCTGCCAGGTCAGCTCCACCCTCTACAATGCCATTTTGCTGGCAGGGCTGACCCCAGTGGAACGCACAGGACATTTCTCTTCGTCCTCCTATGTGCCTGCCGGGCGGGATGCCACTGTGGCAGACGGGCTTATCGACTTCGTCTTCCGCAATCCCCTGCCCCATCCGGTCTATCTTGCCATTGCCAACAGCGGGAATGCCTTGACGGTTTATGTACTGGGCACCAAGGCTGATTTAGCCGGCAAAAGCATTGCCCTCGTCACAGAAGGAAGTTCCATGCACCCCTCGCTTTACCGCCTATGGAAGCAAAACGGCCAGGTCATCGAACGGGAATTCCTCCACACCGATGCTTACAACCCTTGAAAAACACCTGATGATAAAAAATCCCATATATCCCCGAAGGGATATATCGGATTTTTTATCATGCTTTAACAAATACCTGTCAACATATAGAAGATAATGCACAGGAACGGCACCAAAAACTTCATGCCCATAATCACGGCAATATCGAAGTAGGATTCATTGTGCGTGAGCCCGCAAATGGCGAGGAGCGTTACCAAAGCGCCGCAATGCGGAACCGGGTCAATACCAACCGAAGCCACGGCTACGATACGGTGAAGGACTTCCAAGGGAATCCCCGCAGCAATCGCCATCGCCGCCCACTGGTCGCCCAATGCCGACAGTGCAATGGTCAGGCCGCCAGATGCCGACCCCGTAATGCCGCACATGATGTTGGTGGTGATAACCGCCGAGAGCAGCGGCCCGAAAGATGCGGCAATGCCAACCAGCCATTCTGTCACCGGGGCAAACCCTGGCATAGCCGTGATAACGCAGCCGAAAGCATAGCCGGAAGCAACGTTCAGCGCCGCAGACCCAGAGGAAAGCGCTGCATAGTTGACCGTCGGCAGAAAACCATCCGTAACCTTCAGCCGTTTGCGGCCGATATAAGCCGCTGCGATACTGCTGAGAATCAGCGCCACGCTGATAGACCAGATTGCCGATACCTTGCCGACATGCGAAGCCAAAAGCGTCAGTTTCAACGGCACAAAAGCCGCCAAGCTGTCCTCATTCCAATGGAACCCCCATTCCCAGCCAAACGGATTGGACAGAATCACGTTAATCACAATAACCATAAGCAACGGCACCATTGCCCAATACCAGGGAATGTTGATTTTCGGATGGCGCTTCTTCTTTCCATCACTTTCATGCTCACCGTAGCCCTCTCCACGGGACTGCAGGAGCTTTGCCCGATGGCCAATCCAGCCCCAGCCAATCAGCAGAAACAAGATTGAAGCAAACAGGCCAATGCCCGGAGCCGCCCAGGTACTTGTCTGAAAATAAGAGGACGGAATAATATTCTGAATTTGCGGCGTTCCAGGAAGGGAAACCATGGCAAAGGAGAATATGCCTACCCACAGTGCCGCCGGCAATAATCTCTTGGGAATATCCGCTTTCTTAAAGACCACTGCACCAAACGGATACATAACAAAGGCCACGACAAATACAGACAAGCCGCCATATGTCAACGCACCGCACCCCATAAGCACCGCCAGGATTGCCCGTTTCTCCCCTAAAACGTCCACAATCTTGCCGGCAATAGCAGATGCCAGCCCACCTTTTTCCATCAATTTTGCAAATACCGCACCAAACAGGAACACCGGGTAATATGTCTTTACATATTCCGCGAGCCTCGTCATATACAGCTCACTGTATACAGGCAGAATGTCAAACATACTCGCCAGTGCTGCCAATCCCGCGAAGAACGGGGCAATCAGGATGATTGACCAGCCGCGGTAGGCAAAATACATAAGTCCTAAAAGTGCTAACCCAATACAAAGTGCTTCCATGGTGTCCAAAGACTCCCCTCATAGTATTTATACTATCCACAATCCCTGATAGTCTTGGGAACTACGTTCCCTATGTAAATGGAAAGAAAAAAATAAGCTCCGATATAGCGTATCGGAGCTGCTGCATGAACGCAGACAATCCATAGAACTGAATGAAATGTATGAGCATTTCTCCCTGTCAGAAAACTAACAGGAAAAACTTTTCGACAAAACGGGCAAAATAATAGCTCCTCCCGCGCAGGGAAGAGCTTATTTACGCTACTCGAAAATACCCACACTAAACCAGGCTCTAAAAACTTTTCAGTACCGATAAATCTCCATCCCCATCACTCGCAGGTCCAAAGAACCATATAGGCTCTTAACGGCGATTGTTAATCAGGCAGTTCTCCTGGCTCCAGTTCATCATTTATCTGCGCCTTCCCAGAGGAAACCTCCAGTGACATAACTATGCAGATAAACTCGCTGTTACAGTGGCGGGACCATGACACCTGACCCAACCAATATTCGATTGTGCTTTCGTTTACAAGATGTATATTAGCATAAATTTTCTTTATTGTCAACGCAATAAATAATTTTGTGCTTTACACTAGGCCAACCAATTCATAACCTGCATCCGTGATAACCTGAGCAAACTCAGCCTGGGGAATTTCCCGTTCAGCCGTCACCTTAGCTGTCCCAGCTTCCAAATTTACTTCCACAGCCGTAACGCCGTCCATTTTCGACAGTGCATCATTAACGTGCTTCTGGCAATGAGCACACATCATGCCTTCGATTTTAAGTTCTGTTTGCATAGCCATTTCTTTTTCTTCCTTTCCGACAGTTGCCTGTCCTTCCTGAAATTTGTTATTATCTGTAGTCATTCCTGCCGCCTGTTCCGGCCTGAACGCACGCAGCCGCAGGGCATTCATGACCACACATACACTGGATAAACTCATGGCTGCCGCGCCAATCATCGGCGACAGCTTGATGCCAAAGGCGGGGTAGAAAAGGCCTGCCGCCAGAGGTATGCCAATAATGTTGTAAATAAAGGCCCAAAAGAGATTTTCCTTGATATTGCGCAGTACGGCTTTGGATAATTTTATGGCACTTACGGCGTCCATAAGATTGCTGCGCACGAGCACCGCATCGGCGCTTTCCATGGCTACATCCGTACCGGCACCAATCGCCATGCCCAAATCCGCCTGCACAAGCGCCGGCGCATCGTTAATGCCATCGCCAATCATGGCAACCTTATGGCCCTGTGCCTGCAATTCGGCAATATGCTCTGCCTTCCTGGCCGGCAAGACGCCAGCAATGGCTTTCGTCAGCCCCAAACGGCGGCGCACGGCTTCAGCGGTACGCTCGTTATCGCCGGTCAGCATAATGACATCCAGCCCCATAGCCGAAAACGCCTGTATCGCCGCCCGGCTGCTTTCTTTTTCCTTATCGGCCACAGCGATAATCCCGGCAAGCTGTCCGTCCTGCGCAAAGAGCAGCGGTGTCTTGCCCTCATCGGCCAGCCGTGCCAAATCCTTGCGATATTTTGTCACCGCTATGCCCTGCATTTCCATAAACGCTTCATTGCCGGCAAGGCAGGGCACGT
>CADAAS010000226.1 GCA_902785885.1 Pseudoselenomonas ruminantium | reverse complement strand
CACTGGAAAGGCTGCGAAACGGAACGAAAACCCAGAAGCAAGCCGCCGGTGTTTATTCCCTTGCCTATACCTCTTTGCTCGCGATTTTCAAGGACGGAGACGAGCAGGCCCACAAAGTCCCTGTCCTTGCGCTCGCTTCTGATTTATGAGTGGTCTGAATCGGACCACTTTTTTTCTATTCTTTCTGTTGCTGCTATTGCCTCGCCCTGCAGATTCGGCATTGCGTGAACATATATATTCATTGTTGTCGCCAAGTTGCTATGCCCCAGCCTTTCCTGAACTACCTTGGCATGCACCCCTGACATCAGCAATTGAGTCGCGTGCGTATGCCTAAGGCTGTGAAATGTGTACCCAGTAAGCCCTGTTCTTGCTAATAGGAGCCGGAAGTATCTTGTGGCAAAGTTCGCCTGATTGATCGCCCCGCCTGCGCTATTTGTAAATAGTAAATTCATTTTATTTACAAATATACCGAAAAATTCTTTTTCGAAGAGTTCCTGATACTTTATCCATTCCCTTATCTTGTCTGCTGTTTCTGCCGTTATGCTGACGTTTCTTGCCTTGCCGGTTTTTGTTGTGTCTAACTTGGCTCCGCCCCGGGCGCTGGATAAATTTTTAGAGACGTGGATCATATTCTCCTCGAAATCTATATCCTGCGGACGCAAAGCCAGGATTTCCCCCTGCCGCATGCCAGTTGTAAGGGCGATATATACCACTGTCTCGTAACATTTCACCAAGTATGTTTTCGCCTCGTCGCCTTCCGCCGCCGCCTGCTTGACGGCATCAGCGCACGCATGCAGCAGCCGCTGGGATTCCTCGACTGTCATTGCTTTGGCTCCGATTTTGCTTTTCTTCACGCCCTTTGTCATCTTCGCCGGATTGCTTGCCAGATAACCCCATTTGACGGCGGTGTTCATGCAAACAATGATGTGCGTCCTAATCGTGTTGACCGTGCTTGCCTCGTGATCTGCAGCCAAATCATTGATCAGCCCTTGAATGTCCTGCCCGGACAGCCGATTTAATGGCATTTTCCCCCAGCGCGGGAGAATATGATTTCTAACGGTTTTTTCGTAGTTTTCCCTTGTCTTTGCCTTTACGGTATTTGCCGCCGCCTCACGCAACCAGATTTGACACCATCCGCCGACCGTGATACGCTCCGGGCGTTGCCCTGCGTTCAGTTTGTCCACCAGTTCCTCGATCTTCGCCGTCAAATCCCGCCTTTTCGCCGCATAGACTTGATACCTCTGGCCGTTGTTCCTGATACGGTATCGGTAGTACATATACCCTTTGTTCTTCACCCGATCTATATAGCCATCCGATGCTTTTACCATGTTCCTGTCTCCTGTTCCCCGCTCTGCGCCTTTGAAATCATGCTCTTGACCCAAGAGGCCGGAATAAGACGCTTGCTGAGAAACTTCACGCAGGGGATCTCGCCCGTGTTCATAAGCTTATTGATGGTCGTTCGGGACAGGTTGCCGTTAAATACCACTTCTATGACTTCCGTTACGGTATAGTAATTTTTTTGGTTCTCCATTTTCTTCCGCTCCTTTCAAGTGGTCCGATTCGGACCACTGTTATATGTTCGACTCACCTTGCTAAAAATACGCTAACATAAAAAAACGCTTTGAAACTCTAATCTTTTTGCAAATTTTGTCCATCTCAGGAGGATGAATGTATTATCAGCAATCCCCGACTTCAACCCCAACGGAATTTTTTTATTTTCCACGATTGATAAAACGGATAAAATGGACAAAAAAATACGCCCTTAATTGGGCGTATTTAATGGAACTGATGTATAAAAACGAGAAAAATATTACATTATGGAAAAAAGAAAATTCGTAATGAGCAGGTCGTAGGTTCAAGTCCTATAGCCAGCTCCAGTGATTTCAAGGCCTCCGGGGATGCTCGGAGGCTTTTTTATTTCCTTCCCTGCCCATTTTTTCAAAAATTTGCACTGAATACAATGAAGGACACTTCTCCTCGATTAGGGTGTGTTGATTAAATGAGCTTGGCCCAGATTTGCGAGAATTGGCTGTCCATTGCAAGGCGACAAACCGCAGTCATAGTGGTGCTATGTCGAGGATTTGTCAACACAGCAGGGACAGCCAAGACTCGTGAAAATGGGCTGAGGAATTAATCAACACGCCCTAATACATAAAATGAGTCCCGCCACATTATGATAGTTGCCGATATGGTAGAAATGTGACGGGACTTTCCAAAGTTAAAATACCACGCCCCTACTACTCCACGCCCAATGCCTTAAACACGGCATCTTCGGCACTGGTATAGGGTATCAACTGGAATGCGCTCATAAGCTCTGGCGGCACGGTGGCGAAATCCATGAAGGACGTGCTGGGGAGGAGGATTTTCTTTGCTCCGCTGTCGAGGCATACTTGCATGGCGTTGGCCAGTTCCTCCACCTTCATTATCGTACCGCTGATGCTGATTTCGCCGAGGACTGCTAAGGAACTCTGCACGGGCTTGCCCAGAGCGATGGAGCAGATGGCAATGAGCGTTGGCAGAGCCAGCTTGCTGGTCATGCCGATTCCCTGCAAATCCTGATAGTGGATGATGTAGTCCTTGGTCGTGGTCTTGATGGCTCCGCTGATGCGGTTGCCGTTGGCCTTGAGGAAATTGAATGCCGTATTGACGGCTTCTTTGGCATCGCGATCATAGCCCAGCCCGGTACGCTCCAATTTCCCGTTGCCCGGCAGCATTTGACTTTCCAAACGGAACACGCCAATCATGCCAGTTCTGCCGTGGGACACCGTATAGACCTGTCCCGGATTGCAGATTCCTTCTGGGATGAGTTTGCCGCTGCCTTGCTCCGGCACGGAGACATAATGCTCGGACATATCCTCCAAATCAATGTAGGAGAAGTTCACGTCGTAGAATTCCATGCCG
>CADAAS010000225.1 GCA_902785885.1 Pseudoselenomonas ruminantium | reverse complement strand
GCCGGCTATGAAACCTGGTGGTTCAGCAATCAAGGGCGTTACGGCCAGTACGACAGTGCCATCACCCTGGTGGCTAAAACCGCTGACCATGCCACCTGGACGGACGATTCCTACACTTTCACCGATAAATACGATGAGTCGCTGCTGCCTTACCTTCATCAGCTTGACCCGTCAAAAAATAATTTTATCGTCCTCCATATCATGGGCAGCCATATCTATTACAACAATCGCTACCCTGCTTCCTTTGACAAGTTCCAGACATTAGAGGAAGATTCACGGGCTACGTCGACGCCCTCCTATGCCAACAGCATTCTCTACACCGATTATGTGGTAAGCCAGATTTATGACTATGCGCAAAAACATCTCAATCTGCAGGCTATGGTCTACTTCTCCGACCACGGCGAAAATTTGGAAATCTCCCATAATCCCGACGTATTCAGCTTCGACATGGTACGGATTCCCTTCTGGGTCTACATTTCCCCGCAGTATCAGGAAGCCATGCCCCGTCATACTGCAGCGCTCTATGAGCATCAGCATCGCTACTTTACCAACGATATGCTCTACGATACCATCTGCGGGCTCTTGAATGCCCCCTCCAGCCGCTACAATCCGGAACAGGATTTCGCCAGCTTCACCTATAGCTTTAACCGCGAAACCCTGACCACGATGCTCGGGCAGCACAAGCTCACCGAAGACGTCGACGGCGCTCCGGAAGAAAATATACCCGAATAAAAATAGAGCATTGCTTCACTCACGAGGCAATGCTCTATTTGCTTTCTGTACGTTTGTCCTTGCCAAACCATAACCAGAACAAGAAAGGGAAAACGACAAATTCCACCACCAGGATTATCGCAAACAATCCGTTGATAAAATCCCAACTGAGGAAGAAAGACTCCTGCCTGGGCGGTGGCGGCCCCTGATGACGTTCTGGAACATAGCCACCAACAATCTGCGGCTGTTCCTTGACACCTGCTGCCGTAACCACCGCTACCAAAGTGGGCTTCTCATCAGCTGTATCCTCTACAAAAAGACCTGCCAGACAAGTCAGTGTCAATAACAACACCGCCACAATACAGAATGTCACTATCCCCTTTTCCATGCCCCCCTGCTGACTCACCATCCATCTCCCTCTCATAAAATTTAATCTTTCTCTAAGAATATCTAGACAATACTTTACGCTTTTAACCGTTATTTGTCAAATTACATTATTCTACTTATTTCGAGGCACAAGAACGGAGGGAAGGGGAGGCAATAACTTTCGTCTGCTTAGACAAGCTTGTCAAACGCTGCCGAAAGCCACTGCCTCCCCTTCCCTCCTTAGGTTCAGCACCACACGATGTAATGTTCGCAATAAGCCCGAAGGGGCTGGTGATGTTTCCGTAGCTTTTGACAAGCTTGTCTATGGCGAAGGAAAATATTGCCAGCCACGCGGGCGTCTTTAACACTACTATGTAACGTACGAAAAAAGCCCGGTGGCTGATAATGCTTTCCCGTCGCGTTTGGCAAGCCTGCCTAAGCAAAGGGAAAGTATTGTCAGCCACCGGGCGTCTTAGCATATAGATGTCAACCGAACACGAACTTACTTAGCCACAGCCGGACTAGCTGCCGCCTTCTTCTTGTCCCCCATCTTGCGCAGCGTCACCCACAGCGGGCTGGCAATGAAGATGGACGAATAACAGCCGCTGCCAAAACCAACCAGCAGGGCAAACGCAAAGTCTTTCGTCGTTTCGCCGCCGAAGAAGTACAGGGCAAAGGTCGTAAACATTACCGTAAACACCGTGTACAGGGAGCGGGTGAGCGTCTGGAATACTGAGGTATTCACCAGATGGTTCACATCGCCGCCCCGGCGGAAGTGCAGCTTCAAGTTCTCGCGGATACGGTCAAAGATAACGATGGTATCGTTGATGGAATAACCGACAATCGTCAGGAGCGCCGCAATAAAGGAAGAATCAATCTGCCGCCCCGTGAAGGAGAACACGGCCAGCACGATGAGAATATCGTGCACGAGTGCGAGCACGGCTGCCACGCCAAAGCGCCATTCAAAGCGATAGGCAACATAGGCAATGATGAGTGCCCAGGACACAACGAGCGCCAATACCGCATTGGTAATCAGCTCGCCGCCGATGGTCGCACCGACTTTTTCCTCGCGGAGTACATCATAACTCCCGACATCGGTCTTAATGGCCGCCATAACTTCCTTGCGCTGTGCTTCTTCCATATCCGTCGTACGAATCATGACGTTTTCGGCTTCCGTCACGCCGGATTCTGCACCAGTGAGCTGAATCTGCGAACCTTCCAGGCCGAACTTGGCAAGGCTCGTACGCACCTCAGCAATCGCCACCGGGCGTTCAAATTTCAAGTCGATAATCGTACCGCCAGTGAAGTCGATACCGAAATTAAAGCCCCGGGTAAACATGCAGATAAGCCCGGCCACAATGATGACTGTGGAAATGGCAAACCAGAGCTTTGAACGCCCGGCAATATCAAGCTTGTTCATGCTTCAAGTCCTCCTTTTTCCACAGCATATAACCGTTGGCACCATAGGCACCGGGGTTTTCCGAAATCTTCGAGTTAATCATGAGTTTCAGCAGGTACTGCGACAGCGTGATGGCCGTCAACATGGACAGCATCGTGCCCAGCCCCAACGTGATGGCAAAGCCGCGAATCGTGCCCGTTCCAAGGAAGAACAGTACGCCGGCGGCGATAATCGTCGTGATGTTGGAGTCAAAAATCGTCGTGAACGCACGCTTGAAGCCTGCATCCATGGACAGACGCAAGGTCTTGCCCTGAATCTGATATTCTTCTTTGAAATGCTCAAAAATCAGTACGTTAGCGTCAACGGCCATACCGATGGACAGGATGATACCAGCCACACCAGGAAGCGTCAGCGTTGCATCCAGGAGATACAGCA
>CADAAS010000224.1 GCA_902785885.1 Pseudoselenomonas ruminantium | reverse complement strand
GCATAGGCATTCTTGACTTCGCGTATCTCACGCTCCGGCCCTGCTACGACTTTTCCCGCAATAACATCCCGCACATTGCCCAGTGTCAAGGAATTTGCTTCTATGGCCAACGAGGAATGAATGGATTCAATGCGATTGTTTCTGCGCAAACGAGGATAAGCAGACATATCCTGGTAATGCATGATACGCCCTAGTTTGGTTGATATCGTTGCCACCAAACCGAGCATCTCATTATTTATCGTATATGGAGGACGATTTTCCATGCCACTTCCCTCCCTCATCTTATATATTATCTTATATACTTTCTTGTATACTATCTTACACCTAAGTTGCATTCTTGACAATCAAAATCACTGCCAACCTTAGTCCTCAGAGCCAAACTCCAGTTCAATCCGCTGGCATATCGGCTCATCTGCAGTATAGTCAAACAACAGGGCCGTCTGTTGACAAGTCAGAATTTGACATGTCAACCCTTGACTTGTCAACATCACGTTATAGTCAAAGACCTCGATATGATATTTCTTATTCACATCCCGCCAGTTGGTGAATTCGTAATCCGGCAGGTAAGCCCGCACACGGCTCGGGGCACCCTTCCAGAAGTCAGCAGTGATATTCTGGTACTGCAGGCGGTTCCAGTTGAGATTCTCCGGGCGGATTTTACCGCCGTCGGAGAGCAGTGCATCATAACGCAGCAGATTGTCCAATAAATCCGCCGGCAAAGCATACGCCGCCAGTGCAAAATCCCGCAGATAGCCATAGAGATTTTTGGTGCTATGACCGATTTTATGAAAACCCTTTTCCTCCCACCAGTCGGTAAACTTCTGCCAAAAGGCAAAGGCATCCCCCTGCTCACATTCCTGAATCAGATAGTTTGCCGTCTTACGGCAACGCCCTGCATTGTAATAGAGCTCAAAGACCTGCTCAAAACTGTGGAACCAACGTATTTGCCCATAACTCAACACATCATTTTGCAATACCTCATAAGGTGCCATGGGCATATACTGATAATGGTAGGCGTCAATCAGCTGCATCATCGCAGCCCCCTTGAGGAATTTCAAAAAGCCCAGCTGCAGCATATCCGTCTGCAAAGCATAAACATCATTAAAGGACTTATGGAAGGATTCCATGCCCTCGCCCGGCAAGCCGATAATCAAATCCACATGCAGGTGCATGTTATGGAAGCCCATAATCTTATTGATATGGTCAGCAATATCCTGCCAATGATTTACGCGGGAAACAGCCTTCAGTGTTGCAGGATTGGTTGACTGAATGCCGATTTCGAGCTGGACACGCCCCTTGGGCAGCTGCGCGAGCACCTGCATGACTTCTTCATCCAGATAATCAATGGCTACTTCAAAATGGAAGTTAGTGCGGCAGTCAGCAGGCAATTTCAGTAGATACTGCAGGATAGGCAGAAAATGGGATTTCTTGGCATTAAACGTGCGGTCAACAAATTTCACCTGCCGCACATCATGGGCGACAAAGAAATCCAGTTCCTTAAACACCCGCTCCAACGGCAAAAAGCGCACCCCCGCCGTGGCACAGGAAAGACAATACGCACAGGAAAATGGACAGCCGCGGCTGGTTTCATAGTAGAGAATCCGCTCCTTGATATCCGCCATTTCTTCTGCGCGATAGGCAAAGGGCACCTTGCCCGCAAAATCAGCCACCGTCACATCCTGCCCTTCGCAGATTTGACCATCAGAGCTGCGCCAGGCAATGCCGGGAATAGCTGACCGGTCAAGCTGACCGTTGACTTTTGACCGGTCAAAAGCAGACGCTTGCAGCTGTTTTACCAACTCCGGCAGGGCAATTTCGCCTTCCCCACGGCACACATAATCCACCATGGAAAATTCCTGCATGAACTCGGCCACGCCATAGGAAACCTCCGGGCCACCACAAATAATGATGGTATTCGGCAAAGCCGCAGGCAAAAGTTTCAGCAGGCTCTTGACCGGTTCGATATTCCAGATATAACAGGAAATCCCGAGCACTTTAGGCCGGGCACTGTAGATTTCTCCAAGCATTGCAAGCAACTGATGATTAATCGTCAACTCCATAATTTCCGAACCCGGCACCGCCTCACGCAGATAGCGGACGGACAATGATGTATGCGAGTATTTGGCATTGAGGGCCAGCCAAATGATTTTATTACAACCCATGTATAACTCCTTAACCAATACGCTTCCTTCCCTATATTCTTTCCATAATCCGGCGGATACATCGTGATATCTTCCTTGTAGCCGACGCTATTGGACTCAATCTCTTGATAGCTGCATCCGGTCTTTGCTTGCTGCTCATTCCACGCGTATAGTGTCAATTTTTCGTCGCAGTCGTCCCATCACAAAATTCTCCACATTTTTCGCCTTAAAATCATAAAATTCAGCAATAATTATTGTATTATATCACATTTTCAGCGTTAGTACTCACCAATTTTTTCTACCTATTGGGGTTGTGAAAAAAGTCGATACAGCTTCTAAAAAACAAAAGCGTTCAAATCATCAAAGCCCTATAAATTAAGGGCTTTCAGTGATTGAACGCTTTTTGTTATGTTGCTGTAACAACGCTTTTGGGGAGTTCCCCCTTTATAGTTAAGTTACATCAAATATGGAACAACGCGGTAAGGCCGCCGGTAAAGCCTCGTTTTTTGCCGGCAAAACCGCTGAGATTTAGGTCAAGCGTCACGGGACTTTTTTTCGTCGGCTTAAAGTTCACGCCAAATTCACCGCGGACACTCGTGCCGCCGATATCTGCGCCGCGAATCTCCACCCCGTCTGCCCGGCCACCGGCTTTGCCGTCAAATTCGTGTTCCACGGCAATACCGCCATAGAACTTGCAGTTGTCATTCTGCTTAACGGTATAGCGCGTACCGAGCCGCAGGATGCCGGAATTAACAGCATCCAAATCATAGTGGCC
>CADAAS010000223.1 GCA_902785885.1 Pseudoselenomonas ruminantium | reverse complement strand
CCAAGATTATACCATAGGGCAGCTTTTCAGCATCAAGCTCTGCCAACCTGCCCTCACAGTTGACCCACCTATCCGTCCCATCATTTCGGAATACCAGTTCCCGCACTTCCATGTGAGTTCCCTCCTACACTGGTCGAGCTAGGTGCTATCAGTTCATTTACTCTTTATTCCAATATACAACAAATACGTCCCAATTTGGTCGCTTTACAAGCGACATTTACATCCTTCCGACAATGTTCTGGTTATAATATAGCAGTGCTTCATTTACGATATCTATGTCATATATTCCCTTTTCCAAGAAGTAAGATACTATAACATCAAATAAGGTGCTTCTCCCTAACGTAAGCCCAGCAGCCCCAAGCAAATCCTGGATTTCCTCTTTTGTCAACTTCATGGCAAACGCGAACGCCACAATTGTTTCCTTATGTGGAATATAGTCATTCACATTATAAATCTTTGCAAAGACCCGCCTATCTATATTTCCAGGCTTATACACATCCGGCGCAGTCATTTGCTTCTCTTTCATATAAGATAGTAGTACATCTTTAAATGGTGGCTGTGACTTTGCCACGGCCTGCTCAATTTCATCTATTAAATCTGGCGTCGAAATTGGCTCAGCTTTATCCGTGTCAATTTTCCTTGCGCGCTCAACTTCCTCGCTATCGTCAACTCTAATCGAGTATTTAACGTTATTGTCATCACAGTTAAAAGCAGTATACCTATTTAGATCATCTACCAAATCCGCATGCTCATTTATGAAAAAGTTGTTCCTTCCAGAATAAACCATTATTACGAGACCATTATAATGATCTGTTATAGATTTAATCAATCGGATTCCCTGTCTAAAATTCTTATAGGTCAGTTTTTCCCTGTTGGGAGCTAAAAAAGATAAATGAAGTTTTCGTCTCCCCGTAGACCAGGTCATTTCTATAGCTTTAGCATAAGCCTGTGCATATTTCTCCTGAAGCATCTCATACGTATCCGAACTACTCCCAGGATTCAGCCCTATAACATATGGGCTAATATCCTCATAACCATCTATAAATGCCGCATCTCCTACAGGTACATCAAAGTCACCATGTTGGCCTTCAATTCTTTTTGTTAGCCAGTTTGTATACTTATTTGATATGAATCTAGCAAAGCTAGCCTTCTTAGAAGTTTGAAATTGTATCCCTGGTGTAATTGCCACTACATCATCCCGCATGTCCGGACTATTACCGTCTTGTGATAGTAACTCCGTATACCATCTGCGAATGACATGCTTGGTACACATATTTATCATTCCACTCCTGGAAACGAATCCACATACTTGATTTTGATATCTGGAAAGTTGTCTACGAACTGAACGGTGAAGTCTTCACCGCTTTCCACGAACATCCACTCGCCTATATCATCCGAAAAGGACTCAACCGCCTTCACCTTGATGTCAGGGAATGAATCCACCACCTTGACTTTGATATCAGCAAAATGCTCCACGACCTTCACCCTGCCGCTGAGTTTGATGCCCTTGTAGAGCCATCCTTATTGATGGCAGATGATGCCATTGCTGGAAATGTCACAGCAATCATAAGAATAATCGTAAATATTGCAGTTAGTTTCCCCATGTTCAGTCATCTCCACAAATATCAAATTTCGCTAATACTACCGTAAATCCTGCCTTTCCAGCCATTTTGATTGCTTGCTGAATTTGCCTACACGGTATAGGCAAATGGCGGGCAAACTATCTTAACGGCTCAACAAGCCATGGATGCAATGAAAATCCCTGCCGAGGAACAGGCGAAATACGTGGCGTTGTTTTGAATCGAAAACGAGCATCGCAGAAGGAAATTTCCTCCTGCGATGCCCATTTTTTCATGCTCTCAATCGTAGCAAAACGGTAGTAACCCGTTTTTTCAAATACCCCATTATGCCCCAGTTTGCCCCGCTACTCTTTCAAGTATCCATCTATAAGTCCCTGCTGCCGTGGCAAACGAAAAGTATTTTCACCATTCAAATTCTCCTTCCAGATATGCCCCGATACGCCGTGAAATGCCACATTGTGCCGATCCCTCCAAAAGAATGTTGGAATTATCAGAAAGTGTAAAAGTGGCATATTAGGGCAAATCAGGGCATATTGAATCCCTCAAAAGTAGTAAAAACGTAGTAGAGGTTCTTTTCATTGTAGCAGAGCTTTTGCAATGCCTTCAGCAGAAGCTCACGTTGCCAATGCAAGTCATTCATCACCACCCTCTTCGAAGCATCACCGATGCTGACAAATCCTTGTCATGGCTCCCTTTCTGCAAGCGTACCTCACCATCTAATTGCCAGCCGGGAGAAAATTCCGTATTGCCGGAGAGTGCCAAGATAAAATGTGTCTTGTCTTGACTATTTTGGAGTGTATAACGATTTGTCGCATCTCCTTCGTAGTGGAAAGACATATTCGGATCTGCTCCGGCAAAAGCATGTTTTACGCCCAAACGCATGCCATAGCTGCCTCTCGCCAGATACCGCCTGAACTCCACTCCCGTCTGCATGGCGAAATAGGTATTATGCTGTGCGCTTGTATGATGGTTGAAGATTCCGGCTCCCGTTTCGCCGTAACCCTTCTGGCGCAGGTAGGAAAACTGCATCCCAACGTAGGGGCTGATATGCCAGATTTTCCCGTCCTCCGCATGCAGGTCATATTTATACTTGCCGCCTAGCTCCCACAGATTACTGTTGTATTTTGCTGCGGCGGTATTTCCGAGAACACTTCGATTCAGGTGATTCCTTTGGTGACCGTAGTCAAGGTATATGTAAGCATCTCTTGCTTCTTTATGATAGCCGCCGTAGAAACCAAAACGGGTATCATAGATATTTCCGTTGGCAGATTCTGCGCCATAACTCATAGCGTTATAGCTGACGAATGTGCCCAGCCGCCAATTCGGACTTATCTGTTTGTCATAACCGCCGCTTATGCCTTGCCCGTGATAATTTGCACCGCTTTTCATGTCTCCCCAGTGCTTGGTGAATTTTACCCAAACGTTGTGATCGACAGAAACGGGAAGTTCCATAGGGATGGTGATTTTGTTTTCCGATTCGTCAGCATCTGCAAAATGATTCATCGGCATGGGGACATCTACATTCGAAGCAGCAAAGGCTGTGCTCAGGCGCTCGCTGATTACCTGCGCTGCGAGGGAATTTTGCTGTACAAGTGACATGATCTGAGGAGCATCGGCGGACGAGATTTCCGACAAAGCCTTTTTTGCTCCTGCCGCATCCAGATTATATAAGGTTCGCATTTCTTCACGGCGGTTTGTATCAAGGTTCTTGTACAGGGCATTCATTGCCCAATATGTTTCTTCCTGCCGCCCGTCCATAGCGCCCAAATGATTGGCGGCTACTGCCGTCGCCGTCAAGGTGTTACCCGTTGTTGCCCCATAGGTGCTTAACATACCCGTTGTTGCCAACGGCTTGTCAACCGTGTTGGCAACATTTCCCGTGAGCGTCCCCGCCGTCACCACGGTGCGGCTCTCGTTGGGGAGCGCATGATTTAGCAGCACCGTACTGCCCGTTACGTCTGCCGTATTGTGAACAATAAAACGGCTGTTGTCTTTTGCCGTCACATGGGAAACGAGCGTTCCCGTACTGATGAGATTTTGCATGGTGAGGTTGCCGCTCGCCGTACTGTCCCCCGCTACGGCGATATTGCGATTGTAGAGCGTGCCGCCAAAGTGCCACGTCCGGCGATGGTGCCGCTCTCTACGCTATAGGCATCCCCTGCCACCGAGCCGTCAATGGAAAGTGTGCCGCCCTTGGCAACGCTTGCCCCCTCATAGGTGTTGTTCCCCGTCAGGGACAAACGCCCTTCGCCGTTTTTGATGAGACCGACATGAAGCCCCTCCATGCCGCTGTTTTCCACATCATTGTTGTATGCGTTCACATAAAGCTCTGTAAAAAGGCGCGCGCCTTCTTCGGCATCAGGATTGGAAATCCAGTTGGTGTCATAATATTTGTAACGCTCTGCCAAATCCGCTTCTGCGCTATCGGCGGCAATTTTCCCCACTTTGATTTCTTTGATATCGTTCGACCATGTGGAATCATAGCCCTTTGTGTCGATGGGGTACATGACGGTTTTGGTGCCGTCGGCGGAATAAGCGTCGGTAACATCGGCAGAGGCG
>CADAAS010000222.1 GCA_902785885.1 Pseudoselenomonas ruminantium | reverse complement strand
CGTTCCACGGCGAAAAGCATCACCACCTCCGCCCTAAGTGATGTTCGTATAAAACGGCATTTTCGCGGTGACAAGCAGCAAGTACATCGATGTTCTTGTGACAGAAGCAACGAGTTTGTGGCAATAGGCTAATCCGTAACTTGGGGCGAACGGGGAGTGCTTTTTCTGTTAGGAGCGACTGCCTGAACGTAGTGAAGGCCGGCCCCATGTGGGAAACAGCTAAACAAATACGCTGAAAACAGCGCCGTTGGCTTGCCCGGCGCAGGTAACTGGACAGCTATTTTTTCCGAGGGGGTCGTTTAGCGGGAAACAGAAAAAGTACTCCCCGTTCGCCCCCTGACAAAGTATGAACAGGATACCTTTACCACGAACTGAACTTCCCCGACAAACTGCTATTTATCAAAAAATCCGTTGACCTTTGCCCTGTCAACGGATTTTTTTTGCAATTAAGAGCACGTGGCAGTGTGTGAGTTGCCTTGCCTGGATTTTGCATTTGTGTTACACTTTGTGTAAGATGATTACACAAAGTGGAGGGGCTTTTTATGAAGCGTGTCATCATACATGTGGATATGGATGCATTTTTTGCTTCCGTGGAGATCCGGGACAACCCTAAACTGAAAAATCGGCCGGTGGTAATCGGTGCAATGCCCCATGAGCGAGGCGTTGTCTCCACCTGTAATTATATTGCCCGGAAGTATGGAGTCCATTCAGCTATGAATATCAAGGAAGCCTATCGGCTTTGCCCGCAGGCGGTTTTTATGTACGGTGACTATGAAAAATACCGTCGGATATCAACGGAACTTCATCATATTTGGGAAACTTATGCGGATGTCACGGAGTACATTGCCTGCGATGAAGGCTATTTGGATGTCACCCGTGCGGTCAGAGAATTTCATAGTCCCGAAGAACTGGGGCTCTTGATAAAGGCTCGGGTAAAGGCCGAGACGGGACTGACCTGCTCCGTGGGGATTGGCTATTCCAAGTCGGCGGCTAAGATGGCCAGCGAGGAGAAGAAGCCGGACGGCTTTTTTGTGATTCCTGACCGGGAATCGTATTGCGAGCTGATTCGCGAACGGGATATCCGCGTGATTTTTGGCATTGGCAAGCGCACGGCAGAAAAATTAAATAGCTATGGCATTTATAAGGTCAAAGACATCATCGCCAAGTCCAAACAGGTGTTGGAAATGTTTGGGCCAAAACACGGCAGCTTTATCCTCAATTCTGCATTAGGATTGGACGAACGCCCGGTGATTCATTATGATGCCGCCGATGCTAAGTCATTGAGCCGGGAAATGACCTTTCAGAAGGACCAGCGGAACTTTTTCTTTTTGCAGGATGTGCTGCTGATTTTGGCCCGCAATGTGGATGAACGGCTCAAGAAGCGGGGACTTTACGGCCGGACGGTAACGCTGAAGATTACTTATGGGGATATGAAATCCATTACCCGTTCTCAGGCCTGTGAAAGTACCAATGATGGCTATGAGATTTATAAAATAGCGGTGGAACTGCTGCGAAAGGTAAAACGCCAGCCGGTGCGCCTCATAGGTTTGGGTATGCAGAATCTCAGCAAGGACTATATCCGCCAGCTATCGTTTGCCGATTTGCAGGACAAGAAGCAAGCGAGTGGCATGGAGCAGGGAATAGGTCAGCTGGAACAGCGCTATGGCGTGGATTTGTCCTTGGAAAAAATGCACTCAGCTTTGGGTTATATCTATCAGGTGGTGGAGGAGATGGCAGCACGTCCCGGATGAAGAAAAAGCATTGACATAATCCTGTGGAAGCTGATATACTAATTGCAAAAGTAAATAGGCCATGCAGGGCTGACGGATTAGTGGAAATGACCACATGCACTGTATGGTTAAGATAAGCCGACCGTCTGGGCAGAGATTTTGTCCAGGCGGTTTTTGTTTTGCCTGCTGGAAAAATCTCTTTTCGCTTGCTGTTTGTACAGCAGAAAGGATGGTTTTTATGCGGAATCGTTGGTTGATTGCTTTAGCTGCAGTGGGAATCCATATTTCCATTGGCAGCGTCTATGCCTGGAGTGTTTTGACCCGTCCCATTATGGCGGAAATGGGCTTTACCCTGTCGGAGACGACTTGGACGTTTTCTTTGGCTATTCTGTTTTTGGGCATGTCCGCAGGTTTCTTGGGGCGGTTTGTGGAAAAACATGGTCCGAAGAAAAGCGGCCTTTTGTCCATGGCGTTCTTCGGCACGGGGATGTTTGGTACGGCACTGGCTTTTTATCTGCACAGCCTGCCGCTGCTCTATCTCTTTTATGGTGTGATTGGCGGTATCGGTTTGGGCGTGGGCTACATTACGCCGGTATCGACTTTGGTCAAGTATTTTCCCAATCATCGCGGCTTTGCCACGGGGTTGGCCATTATGGGCTTTGGCTTTGCGGCCTTGATTGCCGGGCCGGTGATGCAGTATTTGACCGCCCGCTTCGGCTTGGTGGAAAATTTCCTGATTTTGGGCACGGTCTATATGGTGCTGATTGGCGCGTCGGCCATGTATCTGCAGCCGCCGGTACTGCCGGAAGGCAGTTCCGTAGTCAAGAAACTGCAGCATGGTGCTACGGCGGCCGAAGCCATCAAGACCTGGCAGTTTGGTGCTCTCTGGTGGATATTCTTTGTCAACATCACCTGCGGCATCGGTTTGCTCGCGGTCGCCTCGCCGATGGCGCAGGAGGTTGTCGGCATGGATGCGGCGCAGGCGGCGTCCATGGTCGGTATCATCGGTCTTTTGAACGGCGGCGGCAGGATCCTCTGGTCGACGCTCTCTGATTATCTCGGGCGCGGCTTCACCTACATGCTGTTTTTCACACTCGAGATCGGCGCGTTCGCGTTGCTTTCCGGTACGCACGACGCGTTGCTCTTCCAGCTGCTCGTCCTGCTCATCATCAGTTGCTACGGCGGCGGCTTCTCCTGCATGCCCGCATACCTTTCTGATCTCTTCGGCACGCGTGAACTCTCTGCCATCCAC
>CADAAS010000221.1:1407-6523 GCA_902785885.1 Pseudoselenomonas ruminantium | reverse complement strand
ATGGAATCGGAAGACAAGCAGATTTCCATGGAAACCATGAAAAACATCCATTTGGGCAAGACCGGTGCGCTGTTCCGCGCGGCTATCCGCAGCGGCGCTATCTTGGGCGGTGCCAGTGAAGATGAGTTGCAGGCGCTTACGGTCTATGCCGATAATTTTGGCCTGGCCTTCCAGATTACAGATGATATTCTGGATGTCATTGGGGATGAACAGGTCATTGGCAAACCGGTAGGCAGTGATGAAAAGAACCATAAATCCACCTATGTAACGCTGACTTCGCTGGAAGAAGCGCAGAAACTTGCGCAGGAAGCAGTAGATACGGCTATCGATGCCTTGAAGATTTTCGGTGAGGAAGCGGATTTCCTGCGGGAATTGGTGGCTTTTCTGGTGAAACGCAATAAATAATGGGGATGTGCGCATGACAATGTATCCGTTACTGGAAAAAATCAAGGAAGCAGCAGATATCAAGCGATACAGTGTAACAGAATTGGAACGGCTGGCCAAGGAATTGCGGGCCTTTATCGTAGAGACGGTGGCTGAAAATGGGGGACATCTGGCACCGAGCCTGGGAACTGTAGAACTGACGTTGGCACTCTACAGTGTCTTTAATTTTCCCAAGGACAAACTGATTTGGGATGTGGGCCATCAGGCCTACACGCACAAGATTCTCACGGGACGCCGGGAAAGATTCCATACCCTGCGCCAAAAGGGAGGCATTACGGGCTTTCCCAACCGCTTTGAGTCGGATTATGATGCCTTTGGTGTTGGCCATGCCAGCACTTCGATTTCGGCGGCTTTGGGCATGGCGATTTCCCGCGATTTAACCGGGCGCAACAACGAGGTTATCGCCGTTATCGGCGATGGTGCCCTGACCGGCGGGGAAGCGTTTGAGGCGTTGAATCAGGCAGGCGATTTGGGAAAAAAACTCATTGTCATCCTCAACGACAATGAAATGTCGATTGATAAAAATGTCGGCGGGCTTAGCGACTACCTGTCCCGCATCCGCATTACGCCGCAGTACAACCGCGCCAAAAAGGATATGGGCAATCTCTTGATGAGCATTCCCCATATTGGCGATAAAGCCTTCAAGACCGCACAGATTGTAAAGGACAGCGTTCGGGCGGCTTTGGTGCCGGGCAGTGTCTTTGAGGAAATCGGTTTTCACTATATCGGTCCGGTGGATGGACACAATATCAGCCTGCTGCAGGAGCTTTTCGAGCGGGTGCGTGAGATGGATGGGCCTATTCTTATCCATGTCCATACGACCAAGGGCAAGGGCTATGCGCCGGCAGAAATGGAACCGGACAAGTTCCACGGCATTGGCAAGTTTGACCGGGAGACGGGCAAGTGCCCGCAAAAGGCGGGTGCGCCGTCCTATACATCCGTATTCAGCAAGGCGTTAATTGAACTGGCCGCAAAGGACAGCAATATCACTGCAATCACGGCGGCCATGCCGAGCGGCACGGGCCTCAAGGCCTTTGGCGAGGAATATCCCGGTCGTTTCTTTGATGTGGGTATTGCCGAAGAACATGCGGTGACGCTGGCGGCCGGCATGGCTGCTGATGGCAGGCATCCGGTGGTGGCGCTTTATTCCACCTTTGCGCAGCGTGCCTATGACCAGCTGATGCATGATGTTTGTCTGCAGAATCTGCCGGTGACCTTGTGCCTCGATAGAGCTGGGCTGGTCGGTGCTGATGGCCCGACGCATCATGGTGCGTTTGACCTGTCCTACCTGCGGCATATGCCCAATATGACGATTTTTGTGCCCAAGGATGAAGCTGAGCTGCGCGATATGCTGGCCAAGGCAGTCAGCATGGACAGTCCTACGGCGGTGCGCTATCCTCGCGGAGCGGGCAAGGGCGTAGAGCTTGCGGCAAATTTTGCCGATATTCCTGTGGGCAAGGCGCAGCTTCTGCGCGAGGGCAGCGATGTGGCGATTTTAGGTGTAGGCCCGCTGCTCTACAAGGCTGAAGAAGCTGCCGATATGCTGCAGCAGCAGGGAATTTCCGCTGCTGTGGTCAATATGCGCTTTGTTAAGCCTTTGGATACGGATATGATTAAACGGCTCAGCCATGTTAAGTTAATGGTCACGCTGGAAGAAAACAGCCTTGCCGGCGGTTTTGGTTCCGCTGTGGCCGAATACCTGATGGACAGCGGTTTAAGCCGCAATTTGGCTTTACTGCGGCTGGGCCTGCCGGATAAGTTTATCGAGCAGGGCACGCAGGAAGAACTCTTGACCCTTTGCGGCTTGCAGCCGGAGCAGATGGCAACGAAGATAAAGGAAAGATTGAACTGATGGCAAAACAGAGATTGGATATGCTTTTGGTGGAGCGTGGCCTGGCAGGCAGCCGGGAACGCGCCAAACGCATGATTATGGCCGGAGAAGTCCTCGTAGACAATCAGAAGGTGGATAAGGCCGGCGCAACGGTGAAGGCTGAAGCGGAAATCCGTCTGCTCGGCAGCGATATTCCCTATGTCAGCCGCGGCGGGTTGAAGCTGGCCAAGGCCATGAAGGAATTCGGTGTGGAGATTACCGGCAAACGCTGTGCCGATATCGGTGCTTCGACCGGTGGCTTTACGGACTGTATGCTGCAAAATGGTGCGGTGCAGGTCTTTGCTATTGATGTTGGCTATGGCCAGCTGGCCTGGAAATTGCGTACTGATGAACGCGTGGTCAATATGGAGCGCACCAATATCCGCAATGTGACGCTTGAAGACATTGGCACGGCACTGGATTTTGCCTCCATTGATGTGGCGTTTATTTCGCTGACCAAGGTGTTGCCGGTGACGTACAGCCTGCTCACCGACAGCGGAGAAGTGGTGGCGCTGATTAAGCCCCAGTTTGAAGCCGGCCGGGAAAATGTGGGCAAGAAGGGCGTTGTCCGTGACCCAAAAATCCATGAGGATGTTATTCGCAAGGTAACGGTCTTTGCGCGGGAATTGGGCTTTGTCACCATGGCCCTGAGCAATATCGAGTATCTGATTCGCCTGTCCAAGGATAAGGCGCAGGAAGATACGGTGACGGAGGAGCGGATTGTCACGGTGGTGGCCGATGCCCACGGTGAACTGGATAAATAAAAAAACAGGCAGATAAGGAGCTGAATCTTTATGCCGATTAAGACGATTGCCATATTTCCCAATGTCAGCAAACCTCAGGCCCCGGAGGTTTTGCGGCGGATCTTACAATTTTATCAGGATAAAGATGTGCAGCTGATGCTTCCCGTGGATGAGTCCAGATATTTTGATTTGGAATACTTAGGCGTGCCGGATATCGAAAAAAAGACGGCTGATATTGCCTTGTCCATTGGCGGTGATGGAACCCTTTTGGGTGTCTGCCGCCGCTATGGTGCCATGGCCGTGCCGGTCTGTGGCATCAATATCGGCACATTGGGCTTTATGGCCGATATTGAGCTCAGCGAACTGGAAACGAAGCTGCAAAAACTGCTCGATGGCGATTACCGCATTGAACATCGTCTGCTGCTCGCGGGCTTTGCCAAATCGGACGGCGAAGAACGTTTCTTGGGCCATGCCATCAATGATGTGGTCATCACCAAGGGCGGTGTGGCGCGTATGCTGCATTTGGGGTTATCCATCAACGATTCCCATCTGATGGATTACAAGGCCGATGGTGTAATCGTATCCTCGCCGACCGGTTCTACCGCCTATTCCCTGTCGGCCGGCGGGCCGATTATGAGCCCGTCCATTCAGGCACTGCTCGTCACGCCTATCTGTGCCCATACCTTTAACATCCGGCCCCTGGTGGTTGGGGAAGATGATGTGGTGCACATTAAGATTGCGGCAATTCATCAGGATATTCTCGTGACCTTTGATGGCCAGGAAAGCTTCCGTTTGCTGCCTGGCGATGAGGTAACCGTGATGAAGTCCACGGTGCAGGCCGGCATTATAAAATTTGAGGACAAGGATTATTATCAGATTTTAAGAACAAAACTTTGGAAAAACAATGGGGTGGAATCATGAGTTCGATGAAAGGAAATAAGCGTGAAGGTGAAAAGGTGAAAAGTGTTCGCCAGGCCGTGATAAAAAACATCATCGATCGGCAAATCATTGAAACGCAGGAAGATTTGGCTGAAGCTTTGCGGCAGGAGCGGATTAAGGTGACGCAGGCCACCGTTTCCCGGGATATCAAGGAAATGATGCTCATAAAAGTCCCCACCGGCGATGGACGCTATCGTTATGCCTATCCGATGAACAACACGGTTATTTTCACGGAAGAACGCATGCAGCGCTTGTTTCAGGATACCGTGCTTGGCTGTGACTACAGTGAAAATATCGTTGTGCTGAAAACCCTGCCCGGCGGGGCCAATACGGTGGCTTCGGCGCTCGACCATGCCAACTGGCCTGAGGTGCTGGGGACGGTAGCCGGAGACGATAATATCTTCATCATTGTAAAGCCCAAGGATGCAGCTCCGGAAGTTACGCAGCGGCTGTTGGCTTTCTTGAACTAAAGGAGACGCATGGGATGCTGAAAACATTAACGGTTTGGAATTTTGCCCTGCTGGAACATGTTCAGGTGGAATTTGGCGAAGGGCTGAATATACTGACTGGTGAAACTGGCGCAGGCAAGTCAATCCTGATTGACGCTTTAGGGGCTATCCTGGGGCAGAGAGTTTCTTCGGATGCCATCCGTACCGGCTGTGAATGGCTGCGGGTAGAGGCTGTCTTTACGCTGGATGATGAATCCTTAGGGTTGCATGAACTGCTTTCCGGTCAGGCCATTGATGATTCGGAGGGGCTTTTGATCATCACGCGGCAGGTGACCAAAGGCGGCCGCAGCATGGTGCTGGTCAATGGTTGTCATGTTACGCTGACGATTTTGAAGCAGATTGGTGCCTTTTTGGTGGATATTCACGGCCAAAATGAAAATCTGGCCCTGCTGAAGGAAGAAAGCCAGTTTGCCCTGCTTGACCAGTATGACCCGGATGTAACGGAGGCTTTGGCCGGCTATAAGCAGCTTTTTGGCACCTGGCGGGAAAAGAAGCAGGAACAGGCGCAAAAGGCACAGGCTGCCAGGGAATATGCCCAACGTCTCGATATGCTGCGCTGGCAGGACAAGGAAATCAGCGAAGCGGAACTCAAGGAAAATGAGGACGAAGAA
>CADAAS010000221.1:0-1394 GCA_902785885.1 Pseudoselenomonas ruminantium | reverse complement strand
CGCGCAAAATCGAGCGCGATGCGGAAATCCGCAAGCTCTCCCATGCCGAAAAAATAGCGGGATTTGTGGAAGAATCCTATAATATTTTGGATGTGGGGGTCGGTGGCAGTGCCGTACTTACAGCCGTGGCCAAGGTCAAGAAGAACCTTGAGGATATGAGCCGCTATGATGACAGCCTCGCCAATACCTATACGATGGTGGAGGAGGCCTATATCTCCCTGCAGGAGGCGGCAGGTGAGCTGCGGGATTACGGGGAATCGCTGGAGTTCCAGCCCGCGAAACTTGACAAATTGCAAAGCCGCATGGATGTTATCGACCGTCTGTGCCGGAAATACGGGGCAACCATTGTCGATGTGCTGGAACATCAGCGCAAGGTGCAGCAGGAACTCATGGATATCGAAAATTATGATGACGATATGGCAAGGCTCGAAAAAGAAATCGCGCTGCTCGAAGAAAAGCTGGGCAAAAAGGCGGCCCAGCTTACCGACCTGCGTCAGCGGGCGGGGGCAGAACTGGCTGCGGCTATTGGCAGCCAGCTTGCTGCTTTGGGCATGCCACAGGCAGCTTTTCATATCCGCGTGGAACCGGCAGGAAAATTCCTGCCTAATGGTGCCGACAACGTAGCGATGTACTTTTCTGCCAACCCTGGCGAGGAAGAAAAGCTGCTGTCGAAGGTGGCCTCCGGTGGTGAGCTCTCCCGTATTGCCCTGGCCATCAAGACGGTGGCCGCTTCAAGGGATTCCTCTGTGCCCAGCATGGTCTTTGACGAAATCGACACGGGCATCGGCGGCCGCACCGCGCAGATGGTGGCCGAGCGCATTGCGCTCGTGGCACAGTACAAGCAGGTGCTCTGCATTACGCATCTGCCGCAGATTGCCTGCATGGCAGACATTCATCTCTACATTGCCAAGACCAGCGCCGGAGAATCCACCGTTACGCAGGTACGGTCGCTTACTGAGCGCGAACGCATCAGTGAGATTGCCCGTATGGCTTCCGGTGTGGATGTGACAACTGCTTCCTTGGATAATGCCAAGGAAATGGTGAGTCATGCAAAGCTTACGAAGCAGAAATTTGCAACAACAAAAGCGGGATGAATACCGTTGCTGTGGTTCATATATTCATTTGCTTAAATTGACGCCCGGTGGCTGATAATACTTTTCCTTTGCTTAGGCAGGCTTGCCAAACGCGACGGAAAAGTATTATCAGCCACCGGGCTTTATTGCGTACATTATATGGATATTATATAGATATTACATGGATGAGACATTCGATATATTAAGGCGCCCGTGGGGCTGGCAATATTTTTCCTTCGCCATAGACAGGCTTGTCAAAAGGTGCGGAAAAACACTGCCAGCCCCACGGGCTTAGTATTATGATATTATGTAAACATTTAG
>CADAAS010000220.1 GCA_902785885.1 Pseudoselenomonas ruminantium | reverse complement strand
GAAAAGTATTACCACCTCCGCCCAAACTGAGCTGTAACAACAAAAATAAAGCTCGTAATAACATCGATAAACTGCAATTTATGTGTCTTAGTGCAGCCGCATTACCCCGTACTGTACTTTGCTATACCGCCCCCCAGCCCGTTCCGTAAAGCCCAAGCGCGCAAATTCGCGGCTTTTGCTGGATTCTTTAAGCACCACGCGCTGTCTTGCCACCCTGCGGGCTTCGGCGATGGTTTCCAGCGTCAGCGGATTTTTATTGGCCACGGGCCGCAAAGGCGCAATGTTCTTGCTCTCGGCAAAGGGATGGCGGAACATGGGGTCAAAGTAGATGACATCCACGGAGTTGTCCGGCTGGGCTTTGAGGTATTCATAAGCCTCGGTGCAGACGGTCTTTACCCGGCGCATGGCCGCGATAATCTGTTCGGTGTCCTTTTCATAATTGGCCAAACCATAGCCTACCACTGCTTCAATGAGCGGTTGGGATTCCAGTCCCGTGACGCTGCCACTCTCGCCCACCACGGCACTGGCCACAATGGCATCTGCGCCGAATCCCAATGTGCAGTCGAGCACATCCATGCCTGGCTTTAAGCCCATGGCTTCCGCCATGCGGTCGCCATCACCAAAGCGCAGATTTTTCATGCGCAAATGAGCCATATTGGGGTGAAAGAACAGTTCCGCCTCTGGCGTAACGAGGGTCAGCAGGCCTTTTTTCGCCACCAGGGCAAACTTGGCGTCATAACTTTGGCAAAGCTCCGGTATATTCGTACGCCCGCGTTCGGCGTAGGGAATATGCAGCCGCTCTGCCATTTCCCGGGCCAGTTTTTCACTGGGTCGGTTCCATTTGCGGCCGGTGGTCGCTATGGCCAGCAATTTATTTTCGTTCAATATCTATCCATCACTTTCTCAAAAGCCAAAACCTGTCCGCTTGAACATCTTGGCTAAATCTTCACTGCTGAATTTCAAAATCGTCGGGCGGCCATGCGGGCAGGTATAGGGAAAGGCCGTCGTAGAAAGCTCATCGAGCAAAATCTCCATCTGCCGCATATTGAGTTCTTCGCCAGCTTTAATGGCTGCCCGACAGGCAGTTGTCGCAAGGCAGGCCTGGCGGATTTCCTTGGCCGTTGTCTCATGCATATTGCCCAAATCCGTCAAAATTTCCCGGATAATATCCTCGGCTTCCCCCACAGGCACATCGGCAGGAACTTCCATCAGGCGGTAGTCAAAATCGCCTGCCGCCTCCATATGAAAGCCTAATTTGGCAAAAAGTTCCTTGTTCTCCTCCACCATAGCTGCTTCTTTGCGGTCAAAGGCCAGGAGCTGATGTACCAAAAGCTGCTGGGAGGGAATGCCATCCGCCATAGCGGAGAGCTTGTCAAAGAGAATGCGCTCATGGGCGGCATGCTGGTCGATAATGTACAGCCCTTTCAAATCCTGCGCGATAATATAGGTCAAGTCGACCTGTCCAATGGGAATCATGCGCCCTGTATTTTCGGCAGGCTGCTCTGCAATTGACCGGTCAACAGTTGACATGTCCATTTTTGACTGGTCATTTGACGCACCAACATTGGACTGGTCAAACTGTGGGCTGTCGGCTACCTGCTCATGGCGCTCCTGCGGTTGGTAATGCACCTGCCGCTCCTGCTGCAGCTGTTTCTGTGCTTCGGCAAAGCTTACCGCAGGTTTCACTGCCGGGCGGCTGACCGCTTCATAAATTGTTTTGGGCTGATAGCTGCCGGAATGCGCCGGAGCAGATGATACTGCAGGTGCCGGAGCACTGGCGGGCACAAACTGCATGGGCTCCATCGTGTATTCCACTTTGGGCTTTTCCACGACTGCCGCCACTTCCGTCAGATTGCCGGAACTTGGACGAATGGCATCTAAGACCGACTTATAGACAGCCTTAAAGATACGGCTCTCGTCCTCGAACTTCATTTCGCTTTTCTGCGGATGCACGTTGACGTCAATCGTGCGCTGCGGCACTTCGATGTTGAGCACCGTGAAGGGAAAGCCGCTTTTCGGAATCAGCGAGCGGTAGGCATTGTCAATCGCCTTGGCAATGGCGCGGTTCTGAATGATACGGCCATTGACGATAAAGGTCTGCCAGGTGCGGGAACTTTTGAGCATGGAGGGATTGCCATTGCCCGGCGTCACCACCGAGGTCTTGTTGTTGTTGATAAACTGAAAGGCAATATCGGGACGGGACAGTGCCAGCTTGATGATGAAATCGTTGATTTTGCCGCCCTCGGTATGGTTGGTTTTGAGGAACTTCTTGCGGGCGGGCGTGTTGAAGAACAAATCCTCCACCTTGATGCTCGTGCCCACGTTGCAGCCCATTTCGATGATATCCGGCGCCTTGCCGCCGCTGATTTCCACTTTTGTCCCCAAATCACTGCCCGGCTCACGGGTCAGCATGGTAAAGCGGGACACGGAGGCAATCGTTGGCAGGGCCTCGCCACGGAAGCCCATGGTGGAAATGCTGTTGAGGTCCGAAACCTCTTGAATCTTGCTCGTGGCGTGGCGCAGGATGGCCACGGAGGCATCTTCCTTGCTCATGCCCTTGCCGTTATCCGTCACCCGCATAAAGGATGTGCCGCCTGCCATGATTTCCACTTCAATGCGGGTTGCCCCCGCATCCATGGCATTTTCGATAAGTTCTTTAATTACCGATGCCGGACGCTCCACCACTTCGCCCGCGGCGATTTTGTTGATGGTGTTATCGTCAAGCACATGAATCTTGCTCATGCCTGTCCTGCCTCCCTTTTCGCCTGCTCCTGCAGTTTATAGAGTTCATTCATGGCCTCAAGCGGGGTCATGGTCATTACGTCGAGCGCGAGCAGCTTGTCGCTCAGGCTGTTCGCAAAGAGCGAGCCCATCATATCCATGGACGCCTGGGCCTGCTTGGCTGCCGGCTTGGCATTTTCCGTTGCAGGCACAGCGGTAGCCGCTTCCGACTCCAGTTCAGCAAGAATATCCTCCGCCCGCTTGGTCACAGTCTTGGGAAGACCTGCGAGCCGCGCCACATGGATACCATAGGACTTATCGGCCGCCCCGGGCACAATGCGACGCAGGAAAGCTACCTGCGTGCCGCGCTCCTTAACCGCCACGCAGTAATTCTTGACGATATCGTCTTCCAAATCCGTAAGTTCATGGTAATGCGTGGCAAAGAGTGTCTTGGCATGAACCTTCTGCTCGATGTGTTCAATCACGGCGCGGGCAATGCTCATGCCGTCAAAGGTACTCGTGCCACGACCGATTTCATCGAGGATTACCAGACTGTTCTTCGTGGCGTATTTGAGAATCTGCGCCACCTCGTTCATCTCCACCATAAAGGTACTCTGACCGCTGACGAGGTCATCACTGGCACCGATACGGGTAAAGATTCTATCCACCGGCGAAATCGTGGCCTCGCGGGCGGGAATAAAGCTGCCAATCTGCGCCATCAGCGTGAGGAGTGCCGTCTGCCGCATATAGGTGGATTTACCTGCCATATTCGGGCCGGTAATCAGCATGATTTCACAGCTGCTATGGTTGAGTTTCGTATCGTTGGGCACAAAGAGGTCACGGGTCAAAATCCGTTCCACGAGCGGATGACGGCCATCCTTGATATCAATTTCGCCGTTATTTGCCATGCGGGGCCGCACATAGTTATAGGCTACGGCCGCCTCCGCCAAGCTGCTCAGCACATCGACAATGGCGATTTCATGGGCCGTGCCCTGAATCTCCGTCAGGCGGCTCTTGACAACCTCCCGCACCTCGGTAAAGAGATTGTACTCAATGCTGACAATCTTTTCCTGTGCGCCGAGAATCTTGGTTTCAAATTCCTTGAGTTCCTCGGTGATATAACGCTCGGCATTCGCCAGTGTCTGCTTGCGGATATACCTGTCCGGCACCAAGTCCGCGCCGCTGTGGCGCACTTCAATATAGTAGCCAAAGACCTTGTTGTAACCGATTTTGAGTGAGCGGATGCCGGTTTCTTCCTTCTCCCGCTCCTCGATTTCCTGCAGCATGGATTTGCTGTCATGGGCAATGCGGCGGTATTCGTCCAAGTCGGCGTTATAGCCGCTCTTGATAATGCCGCCATCCCGCAGGGAAATCCCCGGTTCATCCACAATGGCACGCTGCAGCAAATCCACCAAATCATCAAAGAGGTGAATGTTAGCCTGGCAGTTCTGCAGGACATTGGCCTTGACCTCAACCATCTTGTTTTTGATGGCGGGCAGGCTCATCAGGGAAATCTTCAGCGCAATCAAATCGCGGGCATTAGCCGTGCCCACCTCAATGCGCGTAAGCAGGCGCTCAAAGTCATGGATATCCTTGCAGGCTTCCCGCAAACCACCGCGCAGGGCAAAGTCCTTCGTGAGTTCCTCCACCGCATCCAGTCGCTGATTGATGGGCAGGATATTCAAGAGCGGATATTCGAGCCATTTTTTCAGCAAGCGGCTGCCCATGGCGGTGTTGGTGAAATCGAGCACATCGAGCAGGGTATCCTTCTTGCCTCCGTCCCGCAGATTGCGCGTGATTTCGAGGTTCCGCAGGGTATAGGTATCAATGACGAGATTTTCCGAGGCATCCAAAAACGCCAGCTGATTGAGGTGGGTTAAGTCCGTCATGACCGTATCATGCAGATAATCCAACAGCGTGGCCACAGCCTCTTTTGCCCCTTCATCAGCCGGGCGGACATCCGCAGCAAAATGCTCGATAATGCGGTCCTCTACAGCCGCCGAAACCTCGGCAATGCGGGTATAGGACGTTGCCGGCAAGCGCAAATCCGTAAATTCCTTGAGCCGTTCCATAAAGGAGGGCTGCCCCACCACCAAAAGTTCCGGCATCGCCAGACGGTAAAGCTCATCATAGAGCATCTGCTCCCGGCTGCCGCCGCCATAGATGCCATAGAAACATTCCCCGGTGGAAATATCGGCGCCTGCCAGGATAATCTGTTCGCCCTTTTCATAAACAAGCGCAATATAATTGTTGGCAGAATCCTTGAGCGCAGATTCAGACAGTACCGTACCCGGCGTGATAATCTTGATGACTTCACGCTTGGTCAGCCCCTTGGCCTTGGGGTCGCCAATCTGCTCGGCAATGGCGACCTTGTAGCCGCGGCTCACGAGCTTATTGATATAGCCTTCGGCCGCATGATAGGGCACGCCGCACATGGGCGCCTTATCCGTATTGCCGCTGCGGCTTGTAAGCGTCAGGCTCAGTTCCTTGGACACAATGCGGGCA
>CADAAS010000219.1 GCA_902785885.1 Pseudoselenomonas ruminantium | reverse complement strand
GAGAGGAACGGACAGGATGGGCGTCATGCTCATCCTGTTTGCTGTGGGAAGGGGATTCTTCGGATGGATCGAAGACTGCAGGCATTGGCTGACTTTGTCCAAGAAGGAAGTGTCGTGGCGGATATCGGAACGGATCACGGTCATCTGGCGCTGGCGCTTGTGCAGCAGGGCAGGGCAGAGCGTGTGATCGCAAGTGATAAGAACCGCGGCCCTTATGAAGCCGCCAAGCGTACTGTCCATGAATACGCCATCAGCGAAGAACAGATTTCTGTGCGCCTAGGTGATGGGCTCGAAGTCGTAAAGCCCGGCGAAGTGGACACGGCCTGCATTGCCGGCATGGGCGGCATCTTGATGAATACGATTTTGGAAGCCAGCCCCGAAGTGACGGAAGCATTGGAAACGTTGGTGCTTCAGCCGATGAATGGCGCACCGGAACTTAGAGAATGGCTCTATGACCATGAATGGCATATTGTGGACGAAAATCTCGTCATTGATGATGGACGCATTTACGAAATCATCAAGGCCGAGAAGGGCAGCCGCAAGAAACCCTCGGCCCTTGACTTGCTGGTCGGCCCGAAGCTTTGGAAAAAGAAACCGCCACTTCTGCGGCATCATATCGAAGCCCTGCTCTTCCAGCAGCGCCGCATCTTGAATGGCATGGAAAAAAGCGACCGCGCCAAGGGCGATAAGCGTTTTGCCCAGGTAAAACGGCGGGTCAGGGCATTGGAGGAACGGCTGAAATGGTAAAATGTCAGGTGGTTATGGACGCCCTGGAGCGCATTGCGCCCAAGCGTTTGGCTGAGGATTGGGATAATCCTGGGCTGCTCGTTGGTGCCTTTAATCAGGATATCCGCAAGATACTCGTCTGTCTCGACGTCAGCGATGCTGTAGTGGAACAGGCGGTAAAAACGGGCGCCAATATGATTGTGGCCCATCACCCCTTGATTTTTAAGGGAATCAAAAAAATCCGCACGGACTTGCCTTTAGGCGCGAGACTGCAGAACCTCTTAAAGCATGATATCGCCGTGGCGGCAGCCCATACGAATCTCGATATCGCCGTGGGCGGCGTCAATGATGTGCTGGCCGAAGCCATTGGCCTTGGCAAGCTGTCCACCTTTGTCATCACGTCGCAGGAAGAAGATGGAACGGTGGAGAGCCTGGGGCGCATCGGCAGCCTGCCGGCTCCGATGGAAGTGACGGACTTTGCCCGGCAGATTCGGGAGGCCCTGCCCACGGAACATGTGCGCCTGGTCAATGCCGGCCCGCGTCCTGTGCGCAAGGTGGCACTCTGCAGTGGCAGTGGTGCTGAATTCATCCAAAAGGCCGCCTTTATGGGGGCAGATGCCTATGTCACCGGTGATGTGAAATACCATGAAGCCCAGACGGCTGTGGAGATGGGCATGCACGTTATCGATGCCGGCCACTTTGCTACGGAGTTTCCAGTGGTGGAGGTCTTGTGCGAGCGATTGGCGGCAGAACTTGCCGAATACCATATGGAGGTTATCGCCGATACGGAATCCGGTGATTTCTTCACCATTGTTTAATGCTTTGGCAAAAAAATAAAGAAAGTTTTAGGAATGAATATGACGAGTAATGTGCTGAAAAAGCAAGTCGCCCGCTATACACAGATTACCTTGGGGGCGCTGATTGTTTGTTTAGGATTTAATCTCTTTATTATCCCTGCCCACCTGCTGACCGGTGGCCTTAGCGGTGTGGCGCTGATTATCTACTATCTAACCGGACTGCCTGTGGGTATGCAGAATATCGTCTACAACCTGCCGATACTCTATCTGGCCTACCGCGTATTTGGCCGGCTTTATGCCTGGGATACCATTGTGGGAACGGTCGTGTTGTCGTTGATTTTGGATGCGACCCACTTTATGGTAAGCTGGAACATCACGCAGGACGGCATGCTCAATGCCATCTTTGGCGGCGTGATGGCGGGCATCGGCTTTGGTATCATCTTTCGTGCGAACGCCAATACCGGCGGCTTGGACGTTGTCGGTGCTGTGGCCAAGAAATTCTATTCTTTGGATATCGGCACCTGCATCTTTGTGATGAACTTTGTCATCGTCATGGCTTCGGCATGGATGTTCAACATCGACGAAGCGCTCTATACGCTCGTGTCCATCTATGTGACAGCGGAATTGACGAACCGCGTGGCAGCCGGCCTTAACCGCGAAAAATCCATCTTTATCGTATCCCCGGCGGCGCAGCAAATCTGCCAGGATATCATGGAGAATGTTCATCGCGGTGTAACCTATCTCGAAGGCAAAGGCGGCTTTGCCCGGGAACACAAGGATATTCTCTTTATCGTGGTGCGCCTGACGCAGGTGAGCCGCGTCAAAGCCATTGTGGACCATTACGACAGCCAGGCCTTTATGATTGTCTCCGACACTTCCGAGGTCTCCGGCAAAGGCTTTACCCTCGAATGTGAATCCTATCAGGACGCCCGCGCCAAATGGCTGGAGGAACAGGAAAGACAAAGGGAGATTGCAAGCGGACAGTTCTAATTTTAAATTGCGATTTTTGTCACCTTGCGTTAGAACGAGAACAGAAAGTGATTTCTGTCTCGTTGTGGCGCAATTATGTATTTTTACCTATGGCAAAAATTAAACAACTGCGCTATAATACACTTATTGTGAAAAAATAGGAGGAGATTGCTTTGGATAAATACTCACCCCAGGAGATAGAAAAAAAATGGCAGGATAAATGGGAAAAGGATGCTGCCTTCAAGACGGAGATGGACGAAAATCGCCCGAAATATTACGCGCTGGAGATGTTCCCCTACCCATCGGGCAACCTGCATATGGGCCATGTCCGTAACTACTCCATCGGTGATGTTATGGCCCGCTACAAGACCATGGAAGGCTTCAACGTGCTCCATCCCATGGGCTTTGACTCCTTTGGTATGCCGGCAGAAAACGCCGCTATCAAGAACAATGTAAAACCTGCGGACTGGACGTTCTCCAATATCGAAAACATGAAACGCCAGCAGCGTTCCATGGGCCTGTCCTACGACTGGGACAGAGAAGCCATCACCTGCACGCCGGAATACTACAAGTGGACCCAGTGGCTCTTTGAACTCTTCTACAAGAAGGGCTTGGCCTACAA
>CADAAS010000218.1 GCA_902785885.1 Pseudoselenomonas ruminantium | reverse complement strand
AGAGCTTGGCGGATGGCGAGCGTTCCATGATAGCTTTTTTTAAGGAAACGGCTAACTACTATCGAGAGGGGGACGAGAATACCCTCATTCCATTCAGTGCTTTCTACCGTGCTTTGGACAGCTACCTTGACCATAGCCACCGTGGGGTAATAAACAGCGCATATAATAACAGTCATTTGAATCCTGCGGGCAGGGATACCAGAGAAAATGTCTTCGTCATCGAAGTGTTGAAGGCTCTTTTCATGGTAAAATATGTCCGTGAAATGGATGCCAATGTGGAAAACGTCACCAGCCTCATGGTAGACAATGTACAGGCAGAACGTAGCGTCCTGCGGGGCGAAGTAGAGAAGGCTCTGCGCCTGCTGGAAGATGAAATGCTCATCCAGCGTCAGGGCAGTGTCTACATCTTCCTCACCAATGAGGAGCAGGAAATCAACCGTCGTATTGAACGGCAGACAGTTGAGACTCAGGAAATTGTCAATCGGACGGCAGAGATAATTTTTACGGAAATCATCAAGGGGAATAAATATACCTATCCCCTGTTCAACAATCGCTATGTGTTCAGCTTCGACCAATACGTTGATGAACACCCCTATTACAGCAATCCCCTTAATGCTCTGAAGGTGGAGGTCATTACCTCACTGTCGGATTATGACGGCGATGAAGCAACTATGAGCAGCTTATCCATGCAGCTTCCAGGTATTATCATCCAGCTCCCCAATCAGGATGATTTCATCAGAGAAGTGCGTACTGCTATCAAAATAGAGAGCTTCATCATGCGGGACAGCGAAGCCAAATCCATGTCCCAATACGAGACCATTCGTGTGATTAAATCCAATGAAATGCGGGAACGCCTGCAGCTTGCCAAGACACTGCTCATAGATGCGCTACAGGAGGCCAATATCTTTATCAATGGACACAAGGTCGATATTGGTGTCAAAGACATGGAAAAACGCATGCAGGAGGCGCTGCAAAACCTTACCCAGCAACTCTTCACCAAACTCACCTATATCGAAAAGCCGATGGATGGAGATGCTGCCTTAAAGATGCTCAAGGCCGCGAAAGAGAATACGATTGACCTCTTTGCGGGCGGCGGTGAAGTCAATCAACATGCCATCAGCGATATGCTGACCTATATCACTGGAAAAACGGGAAATCACATGAAGATTTCCATGAAGGTGGTAAAAGACCATTATCTGAAACGCGCCCCCTATGGCTTTGTGGAGGATGATATCTACTATTTGGTGGCCCGCCTGTTCAAGCGGGGCGATATTGCTTTCTCCTTGCAGGGAGAGTATGTCACTTTGGCGAACCGCGAACCAAAGGACATCTATACCTATATCAGCAATAAGGGCTATTTGGACAAGCTGATGATAGAAAAGCGTGAGCGTGTCTCGGACAAGGACAAGAAAATCGTCCGCGACCTGTTGAAAGAAATCTTTGGCAATGGAACTGCTACCGATGATGAAGACGCCCTGATGGATGCCTTTGTATCCCATACTGGTGGCATGATGGAAGAAATGCAGAACTTCAAAGGGCAGGCAGCGGCTGGCAAATATCCTGGAACGGCTACGATTGAAACGGGGATTGGGCTGCTGGAAAAAATCCGCGCTGCCAAGACTTCCAGTGCGTTCTTCCGTGTGGCAGTGGATGAAAAAGAAGACCTGCTTGATTTTGCCGATGATTATGTTCATGTCAAAAAATTCTTCACGGGCACCCAGAAGGGGATTTTTGACACGGCACAGCATATTTTCAAAATTTATCAGGAAAGCCAGAACTATATCTCAGATATTGACCTAGAGAAACTGGCAGACAAAATTAAAGCCATCCTGCAAAATCCCAAGCCATATCGTCTTATCAAGGATTTGCCGCAGCTTAGGGAGGATTTCCTCGAAGCTTATATGAAAATCCTTGAAGAAAAGGCCCAGCCCATCAAGTCGGTTATCGAAACCTATCGTCAGCGGGTCATGGATGAGCTGGAGGGCCGCCCCTATAGGGACAAAATCACGCCCAATGTACAGAAAAAGTTTGATGAACTTCTGGATAGTGCCGAGCAAAGCAATAATATCAACCAGCTCATGAGCCTCAGCAATCAGGCGGATGCCGTCAAGGATAAATTCCTCAATGAAATCGCTGCCGAGGAAGAGCGGCTGGCAAAGGAGCAGGAAAAAACTCCCTCCGCGACCTCGGGTGATGAAAAAGACGGGAAAGAGATTCATGACGGGAAGAAACAGGGGTATCAGCCAGGACGAACCAAGTACCTGAAATTCCGCGAAACGGTAGGCGTAGGTTCCGTGGAAATCAAGAGCGAAGCTGCTTTGGACGACCTGCTTGCCAAGGTTAAAGCTAAATTCATGCAGGAGTTGAAAGAGCGCGACAGCATTCATATAGAATTTTAACAAGAGGGGTAACGGATGAACAAGACAGCCATCAAGAATTTTGCCATTTGGGCACGAAACAAGCTCATAGAGGACATCACCTATCAGATGCGCCTTATCGGCATTGATAAGGAGGGCATCAAGAAAAAACTGCCCCAGTCCACGGCAGATGTGGAATTCTATGACATTGGCACCCGTGCCCCCTATCAAGTGACGGGGGCGGCGGTAGGGCAGCGCAGTGCTCTGGTAAAGTTCCTTGAACAGAAGGCCAAAGAGTCGAATCTTGTTACAGCCTATGAAAACGTAATCGAAGAGGTGGCCTATACCTGGTTCAACCGCCTCATTGCCATTCGTTTCATGGAGGTCAATGGCTATCTGCCTGGAGGTCTGCGTGTGCTCTCTTCGGCAAGCACCAATAAAATCGAGCCTGAGCTGGTGACGACTCCCTTCGACAGCGACTTGGAGTTTACGTCAGAGGAACGGGAACAGATTTTGGAGTGGCAGGAGAACAACAAGACCGATGACCTCTTTCGGCTGCTGTTCATCAAGGAATGCAACGCCCTTAACGAGTACCTGCCTGAGCTGTTTGAAAAGACCACGGACTATACGGAACTTTTGCTTAGTCTCTCGGTTACGAATCCTGATGGCGTGGTGGCGCATCTTGTAAACGACATTCCCGAAGAAGATTTCAATGTGGAAGCGGGCGGACAGGTAGAGATTAGCGGCTGGCTGTATCAATACTACAACACCGAGCCGAAGGCAAAGGTCTTTGCCCGCCCCAGCGGTCAGAAAATCAAAAAAGAAGAAATCCCTGCTGCCACCCAGCTCTTTACCCCCGACTGGATTGTGCGATATATGGTGCAGAACTCCCTCGGTAGGATGTGGGTAGAGGGGCATGAAGTTGACACTGAAAAGCTAAATTGGAA
>CADAAS010000217.1 GCA_902785885.1 Pseudoselenomonas ruminantium | reverse complement strand
ACGGCCGCTGTGCGGCAGGTGCTGAGGGATATGCCCTGGGCACGATATCCGGAGGTCAAGCAGTATGTGCCGGAATGCACGCCCAAAATCGTCAATGAGCAGCGTTCCATTATGGTACAGCACTTGGCAGCTGATACGGATGTAAACGACAAGGACAGCATGAAAGCAAAGACGCTGGTGATGCTCTACCGCTGCCTGCCGCCGGAACAGCTGAATGAAGACAATATCACCCGGGCGCTGTATGCCCTGCGGTTTGATATGCACCGTCCCAAGGATTATAAGGCACCAAAGCGCTATGATGTCATCAAGCTGGGGAGGAGGTAACTGATGTTTCTCCATTTAGGCAATGGTATGTCCGTACGAACGAAGGATGTAATTGCGATACACGATTATGCGCTGTTCCAAAAGGGAACAGGCGGCGAATTTCTAAAGCATGAGCAAGCAGCCGGCAGATTGGAGAACACACTGCCGCTAGAGATTCGTCAGGATGAGGAGGCGAAAAAGTCCCTCATCATCACCGACAAGAAAACTTACCTGTCCGCGATTTCGCCCTGGACACTAAAGCGGCGGTCGCAGATGGTTTATGATACAATGGATATGGAAAAGGATGCTGCGCCCCTTGCAGTATCGGAGTCTTTTACGAAATGATGGGAGCGTAAGATTTCATGGCAAATGACAATGATCAGCTGAATATAGAAAATACCGTACAGAGTGAGGAGAACGGCATCGAGAGCGTAGACACTTCCGGCATTGAAATCCATACGGATGAAAGCAGTGCCGAGGTAACGGCGGTAGATGCCGATTATGGTGCCGAACAGATCCAGATTCTCGAAGGCTTGGAAGCTGTGCGTATGCGCCCTGGCATGTACATCGGCAGCACCTCTGAGCGCGGCTTGCATCATCTCGTATACGAAGTCGTGGACAACTCCATAGACGAGGCCCTGGCTGGGTTCTGTGACAAGATTGATGTGACGATTCACAAGGATAACAGCATTACCGTTACGGATAATGGCCGTGGTATCCCTGTAGACATGCACGAAAGCGGCATGCCGGCTGTTGAGGTCGTACTGACGGTACTCCATGCCGGCGGCAAGTTCGGCGGTGACGGCTACAAGGTATCTGGCGGCCTGCACGGCGTAGGTGTATCCGTTGTTAACGCCCTGTCCACTTCCATGGAAGTACAGGTTAAGCGTGACGGCAAAGTCCATGAAATCTCCTTTAAGCGCGGCGAAACTGTGGAAAAACTCCATGTAACCGGCGAAACGGAAATCACGGGGACCCGTGTACACTTCGTACCGGACCCGGAAATTTTCTCCGTGACCACTTATAGCTACGATACACTCAAACACCGCCTGCGCGAGCTGGCTTTCCTGAACCACGGAATTACCATTGTGCTCAATGATGAGCGTGGTGAGGAACTCAGAAGCGATACGTTCCACTTTGAAGGCGGCATCAGCTCCTTTGTGGAACATCTGAACCGCAAAAAGGAAAAAATCAATCCAGTGCCGATTTACTTCAATGGCATCAAAGATGATACTGTCGTGGAAATTGCCCTGCAGTATAATGACAGCTATCAGGAGAATATCTACTCCTTCGTCAACAACATCAACACCGAGGAAGGCGGTACGCATTTGGCCGGCTTCAAGCTCGCGCTGACCCGTGCAGCCAACGACTTTGCCCGCAAGCAGAATATCCTCAAGGACAAGGACGGCAACCTCTCCGGTGATGATGTCCGCGAAGGCTTGACCGCCGTTATCAGCCTAAAGGTTCGTGACCCGCAGTTCGAGGGACAGACCAAGACCAAGCTGGGCAACAGCGAAGTGCGTGGCATTGTGGACTCTATCGTAACCGAAGGCTTGTCCGAATACTTCGAGGAAAATCCGGCTATCACGAAGAAGTTCATTGAAAAGGCCATCATGGCTGCCCGTGCCCGCGAAGCCGCCCGCAAGGCACGCGAACTGACCCGCCGCAAGAATGCGCTGGAGGTATCGAGCCTGCCCGGCAAGCTGGCAGACTGCTCCGTAAAGGACCCGGAAATGGCCGAAATCTACCTCGTCGAGGGTGACTCCGCAGGCGGTTCCGCCAAGCAGGGACGTGATAGACGTTTCCAGGCTATCCTGCCCCTGCGCGGCAAGATTCTGAACGTCGAAAAAGCACGTTTGGACAAGATTTTTGCCAACGCTGAAATCCGCACGATGATTACGGCTTTCGGTACGGGCATCAGCGATGATTTTGATTTGGCAAAACGCCGTTACGGCAAAATCATCATCATGACAGATGCCGATGTCGATGGCGCGCATATCCGTACGTTGCTGCTCACCTTCCTCTATCGTTACATGAAGCCGCTGATTGAGCATGGTCATGTATTCATTGCCCAGCCGCCCCTCTATCAGATTCGCAAGGGCAAGAAACATTGGTATACCTATAGCGATGAAGAACTGGCCAAGAAGCTCGACGAAGTTGGCCGTGACGGTGTCACCGTACAGCGCTACAAAGGTCTGGGTGAAATGAACCCGGAACAGCTTTGGGAAACCACTATGGACCCCGCTGGCCGCACCATGCTGCGCGTGGAAATGGCTGACGCTGAAGCCGCTGACGAGCTCTTTACAATTCTCATGGGCGATAAGGTTGAGCCGCGCCGCCAGTTCATCGAAGAAAATGCCAAACTGGTACGCAATCTCGATATTTAAGCAAATTTTAATTTGACTTTCCGATTTTTTATGCTATAGTAATAGCATAAATCCCATACAAGGGGAGTAGCTGAACGGTCAGATATCGTCAATACGGTGCATCGCACCCGGTATGGCCGGCTATAATTTAGTAAGCGAGACCTTGTCTTACAAGTGGCCTGCGGGCGGCGTGTAGGGCGAGGTCTTTTTGGTATTTATTTTTGACGGAAAAAGGAGTTTGATTAGCTGTGATGGAATCTATATTTGCAGGGATGTTCAGCCCTGAATGGTTTGCGGCTTTATCGGGGATTCTGCTCTTGGATATTTTGCTGTCTGGTGACAATGCGATTTTGATTGCGCTGGCCTGCAAGAACCTGCCGGAGCATCATAAGAAAAAGGCCATCTTTATCGGTGGTTTCGGTGCGGTGTTTATCCGCATCGTATGTACGCTCTTTGCCACCAGCGTGCTCGCGGCACCTTATATCGAATTTGTCGGCGGGGCGGCGCTTCTCTATATTGCCGTGAAACTGTTGACCGACCATAAGGAAAACAACGAGGAAGGCGAGGCTCCGGCAAGTTTTGGCGCAGCTGTGCGCACGATTCTGATTGCCGACTTCATCATGAGCATCGACAATATCCTGTCGCTGGCTGGTGTGGCCAATAC
>CADAAS010000216.1 GCA_902785885.1 Pseudoselenomonas ruminantium | reverse complement strand
CGTCAAAGGGGGCAAGGTTTTTTACGAGCTGGTTTTGGATGCAGGCCGCCAGCTTTCCGCCCGCGCCTTGCAGGTCGTAGCAGTAGGTTTCTGCGCCCCGCCCGCCGCCGGCGTTGACGTGGATGCTGAGGAAGATATCGGCGGGCCAGTTATTGGCCGCGTCCACGACGCAAGGGTAACCGGGGGCTTTGCAGGAGTTTGACTTCTAAACCTGCGGCCTCTAAGTATTTGCCGCAGAGTGAGCCATAGGTCAGCGCCAGGTCACATTCCCGCAAGGTTAGGGCAGAATTGACACAGCCGGGGTCAGGGTCACCGCCGAGGGCGTGCCCGGGATTGAGGAATACACGCATGAAACGCTCCTTTCTCACTGTACAATAAAGCCGTCTTCGGTCGTTTCGGTCAGATAAGTGTCCTCGCCTTCGTATTCGTGGGAGTAGACGGTATAGGTGCCGTCGCCTGTCAGGCTTTCGCTGATGTAGATGCAGGCGCCCAGGGCGTTCATCAGGGCGTCCGTCCATTCGTCGAAGTCGTAGAAGGTGCCCGCGATATGGGGCATGGCGGGGAGAAAGGCGGCAGAGTCGCTGTTTGGCGGTTCTGCCATTGCAGGGGCAGCGGTGCTTGTATCGTCGGAGGCGGGCGGCGGGGAGGGGACTGCCTGCGTTTCTGCGGGGGCAGGCGACACCACAGGTGGGGCAGAAGGGAGACTGCCGCCCGCCGGACTGACCGCATTAGCCGGACTGGTTGCTAGGGGCGGTTGACCCGTCAAAGGCGTATCGTTTTGACCCGTCAGCGTATAGTAGAGTTTCCTTCCCTGTTTGGTCAGTTGCAGGAGGCCCGCCAGCTCCAGTTCCTTGCGTCCCGCCACGATACTGCCGTGGCTTAGGCCGGTTTTATCCCGCAGCAGGTATTCATCCAATATGCCGCCGCCTTTTTCCTGAATTACCGCGAGCAGTTTTTCTGCTTTTGCCGATACCATATTTACGCCTCCCCGCACTTTTGGAACACCGCAAATTCCCGCACGCCGCAGGGCGGACGTTTTTTAATGCCGTGCTCGTGGTCGCGTTTTTCCATGCCATCGGCAAAAAGCCTGCGGCCCTCGATGGTGGCAAAGTCGATATAGTCTTTGCCGAGCATACTGCAGCGGGGCAGGATTTCCCGCGCCACGTCCCAGGCCAGGCTGGCGTAGAGCTGCGCCCAAAGCCGTGCCATGCGGGTGTAGCCAAAATCCCCCAACGCCAGCGAGATATCCAAGATATCGCCGCCGGACAGGTCAACCTCTGCCGTAAGCGCGATGCCGTGGGGCGCGATATGCAAAGGCACCCAGAGCATAAGTCCCTCGCGGGTGAGCCTCTGCGCCAAAAGCTGCTGCCAGTAGGCGGCAAGGGACGGTTTTCCCGCAGAAAGCTGCGCCGCCTGCTCCTCCCGCTTTAGGCAATCTCCGATATAGAGGGCCTGCGGCCCGTCTAGCCGTAATTTCACACATCGTTCCATGAAAGACGCGCTCCTTTCTCGTAGGCGACGCGGGCCACGGGCCTGCCGTTGACCAGTGCCACCATCTTTGACCGGTCAAACCGGACGGGTATCCGCGCCCGCCGGTAGACCTCCAAAACCACGCATTCATTGGCGGTCCAGCCGCTGAATAGTCCATAATCTGCTGTTTCTGAATCTTCTATGCTGCTCAATTTGACATCTCCCTTATTTTGTCGTCTCGCATAAATGCGCGCGGAATCCGCAAGGGGAAAAGCAATCGCCTCCCGCACCCCTTCACGGGAAATAGCCAAAATCGTTGTGGTGAATCCAAAAATTTTTATGCCAGATGCAATCCGTTTTTCTGTGCTTTCGCCGTCTGTACCGCTTCCCCGCTTTGTTCCACCTGCGGCGCAAGTTTCTGCCCGATATGGATATTGGACAAGATGTAATACCCCGCGGGCTTGTTGCCCCCAAACGACTGATGGCGGATATAGCCGTAATCCTCCAGCTCCCGCCGGGCGCGCTTGACCATCGTGACCGACATTTTCGTGCCGCCCGCCAGCTCCATGAGCGACAGCCGCAGCGGAAAATGCCAGAACGCCTCATTGCCCCGGTACATTAAGTACGACCAGAGCGCCTGCGCATGGGTGGACAGCGGAAACGATAGCTGCCGCTTGTAAAAATAGCGGATTTCCTGCATCCAGCCGCCAAGCGTATCCATCAGAGTTCAATGGAGGGCAGGCACGCGTCCTGATGCGCGGCGCAAGTAGCCAGCCAGTCCTCTGCGGACCGCTTGTGAATCATGATGCGGTGACCGATGCGGATAGCCGGAAAGCCCTGCACATGCGAAAGCCGCCGAATGGACTTTTCCCCAAGCCCTGTGATTTTGGCAAATTCCTGCACCGATAAAAGAATCTTGCTTGTTTCTTCCATATTTTTTCCACACCTTTCCACTTATTTGGTCGGGATTATCCTACCCACGAGGACATAAATCAACGGAATCCGTTACAATACTAGAATTTGATTGATTGTTTCCTGATAACCCCCATCTGTTAGTTTATTATACTATTGTTTGTTCGTGTTGTCTACTAAAAGATTGGTATTTTAGCGTATTTTAATAGTATTTTTATGGTATTTTGTGCCAGACTATGGTAGAATAGGGGTGAAAGGAGGATTAGAGGTGAACGATAAAATAAAAGCATGTGCGGCAAAATCTGACCGGTCAATCCTCGCGGAACGCCCTGACCTGGCGGAACGGTTCGCCGACCTTGACGCCCAGGATGCCAGCGATAACCTGTTTCCCGGGCGGCTCAAATCCCTGCGGCAGGAGCTTTCCATCCGGCAAAGTGAGATGGCCAAAATCCTCGGCGTACCGCTGACGACTTATGCCAACTGGGAGCAGGGACGTTCCTTTCCCAGCGTTGACCGTCTGCCGCGCATCGCGGCCTTCTTCGATGTGACCGTGGACTACCTCATGGGAGCCAACCGGGACACCGTGAACCGCCGCATTGTGAAGCAGCTGGCCGCGCTCTCCCCGGAGCAGCGCCAGGCTGTCGAGTTAGTTTTATCCAGTATGAACAGCAGCAAGAAAAGCAACAAGAAAAACAGCACGCTTTAATCGCACACGATAACACCCGGTGTTGGGCAGGTGTTCTACCCACTACGATTATTTATAGGTTATGTCTTCTAAATTAGGTACGTCTTAGGAACGCTGCAAAGCGTTGTACCCGCACTTGTACCCGAAGATGTACCCGTAATAGTACCAACCCTGCCAGTTATCCACCGATTAATCACAAGAAATTCACAAGTTATCCACAGAGTTATCCACAATCTGGGGAGTAAATCCACATCTTTCCTGTATCTACTCAAGAGGAGTGACAGGAAATGACAACGCAAAGCAAGTCTACCCATCGCGGTGCCGGTGAGGGCACCATTTACAAGGATACGGCCCGCAATCGCTGGGTGGCACAGGTCACCGTGGGCTATGATGGCCGGACGGGACGTTTAATCCGGCGGTCAAAATCCGCCCGCACCCGCAAAGAGGCGCAGGCGGCGCTGGCCGCGCTCAAGGAAAAATATGCCAGCCAGACAGCTATCCTGGCCAGTCGTATGACCGTAGGCCTTTGGCTTGACCGTTGGTTTGACACGTATTCCAGGCCCCATATCCGTCAGAATACGGCGGCCGGCTATTTGCTCATGATTGATATTGCCAAGGAATATGTCGGCAGGATTGACCTGGAGGCGCTATGCAGCTTTGACCTGCAAAATGTCATCAACAAGCGCCTTTACAACCATTACCGGGAGGCCCAGTATTTTCGTACGGTCATGAAAATGGCCTTTGCGCGGGCGGTCAAACTGAAAATCATCCCCGAAAATCCGGCGGAGGATTTGGAACTGCCCAAGAAACCACCCAAGCGGCCCTTTATCGCGCCCACCAAGGAGCAGCGGGAGGCGCTGATTGAGGAACCCTCCATTTACTACTGCTGGCGTCAGATGATGCTGGTGGAGTTTATGACCGGCCTTAGGCGCGGGGAACTTTTGGCCCTGCATTGGGAGGATTTGAACCTGGAGGAAGGCTGGCTCAAAGTTCGTCACGCACTGGTCAATGGTCGGAAGGAAGCGGGCATGGATGCGTATCCCGTCTTTTTGAGTGAACCCAAGACGGAAAAGAGCCGCCGCCAGCTTTATCTGCCGCCTGCCCTTTGTCGGGAACTTGCGGCTTACAAGGTTCAGCAAATGAAACTTCGCCTGCAGAACGGCCATTGGGAGCACCCGGAAATGGTGTTCACGGATAAGGACGGGGCCTATATCAGCCCCTCCCAATACGTCAAAGTTCGCAAAAAGCTGGGCATCAAGACCACATTCCACATGCTGCGCCACGATATGGCCAGCCGCATGAAAGCCTCACATCGCTTTGACTTCAAGGATATTCAGGAGCAGCTGGGGCACAGCACTATCCAGATTACCATGGATATTTATACACACATTAATGAAGAAAAAAAGGCAGCTGTCAGCGACTGGCTTCAAAACGACATGGATAATGTCGTGGACTTCGGCGAATGTGATAAAACCCAATTACGTCAGATGAAATGAAAAAAGGGACGACCAGCGCAGAAAAATCTGCCTGTTCGTCCCGACTCATCTAACGAAAAATGTCCGAAAAACGGCTATCCGTGCCAAACATAATACTTTCCTGTTGCCCGCAAGTTGCCCGCAGACACCTCAAAAAACACAGCAAAAAAGACCCGCACAAAAACGCGCGAGCCCTTTAATCTCAATGGCAGAGAGGGTGGGATTCGAACCCACGGTGGCTATTAACCACACTTGATTTCGAGTCAAGCACCTTCGACCACTCGGACACCTCTCCAAGGTTGTTCATGATTGAACAACAAGTATTATAACATAAGGAGGGCATGAGTGTAAAGAAGTTTATTACAATTTGCTGCCCTTATCTCCTTTTCCTGCCCATTCTGGCGGGAGATTTTGGAGGAATTCGAAGTTGTGGCATTTCTGGCAGGCGGCCTGTGATTTTTCGTGGCTGTAATGGCAGTCGGAGCAAACCAGGTCACCTAAGTGTGAATCATGGGGGTTGCCGTCCTTGTAGTTGGTTTTGGCGATGATATCTTCAACTTTATGGCATTTGATGCACATTTCGTTGTCGAAGGCTCGCTTCAGGGGCGGGTCATCGAAGTCATCGGTGACATACCAGACGGTTTCCTGAATCTTGTCTTCGAGGCCGTTGTCATGGCAGTCGATGCAGGCTACGCCGGCTTTTTCATGGCTGTGGGCCAGCAGTTCGTCCTTATGATAGCCCTCCACGTATGGTTCCATCACATGGCAGGGTGAGCAGGCCAGCTCCGGGATTTTTTCCACCTGATGCATGGCCAGCATGCCCGCGGCGCCCAGCACGAAGAGCCCTGCAATGACCACTAAAGGACGCTGTTTGGCAAAGTCCAGAAATTTTTTGCATAGTTCCTTCATTTGTAACTCTCCTTTCCTTATAATTTGAGGGATTCTCTCTTAAATTATAAGGAAAAGGGGAGTTCTTTGCCTTTAAGGGATGTGCCGAAAAAGAGCAAGGATGTTTTGTAGGATTATACAAGCGCAGAAGCAGGCATCTCCGTTAGAATAAAAACAAGTGAATTTTATCAAAAAACGATTTTGCAAATGGGGGATAAAAATGGCAACGAATGACAAGCATGAACAGGGTGGCATGAGTCGCCGCAACTTCCTGAAAACGGGTGTGTTCGCCATGGCAGGCGTGATGACGGCGGGCGTAATGACGGGCTGTGGCAACGGCCGCAAGGCGAATCTGCGCAAGGATAAAGAGGGCGGCCTGGCAGCTGGCGAGGAACCGGCGTTTATGAAGGCACCGGAACCCATTGCGGACGGCAGCATCAAGGAAACGAAGGAAACGGATGTCGTGATTGTGGGTGCGGGCATGGCTGGCCTGTGTGCGGCGGTATCGGCTGCGGAAGCTGGTGCCAAGGTAATGATTATCGAAAAAGGGCCGACCATCAATTTCCGCAGCTATGACTATGGTGCGGTAAATTCCAAGCTCCAGTTGTCTGTGGGCAATCAGCTCAATCCCTTGGATGTAACCCGCGAAATCATGCGCTGGGGCGGCTACAAGGCTGACCAGAAAGTGGTAAAACTCTTTTCGGAAAAGAGCGGCATGGTCAATGACTGGATTGTGGAGCATGCCGAAAAGCTGGGCTGTAAGGTGAAGTCGGTCTGGACGAAGGATGACCAGATGTCTCCGAATGCGACCATTCCCAATATCCCGACGCTGTCTTTCGTGCTGGAGCCGCCCGAAGGGGCCGCAGAAGCTACGCCGAAAGGCATGATTGGCGGCAGTGCGGTTATTGCCATGGCATATACGCTGAAGACTTCGGCGGAACAGTTAGGTTGTGAAATCTTCTATGAAACGCCGGGTGTGCAGCTGATTCGTCCGAACAACGAAGGGCGCGTTCAAGGCGTTATCGCCAAGGACAAGGATGGCAATTACATCAAGTTCCTGGCGAAAAAGGGTGTAATTCTCTGCTCGGGTGACTATGGCCATGACGAGGAAATGCTGCGCTATTATATTCCGGCAGCATCCAAGGTGCAGAAAATCATGTACCCGAACTCCTTTAACACGGGTGACGGGCAGAAGATGGGCCTTTGGGTAGGCGCTGGCATTGATGAAGGCCCGCATGCTCCGATGCTCTTTGATAACGCCCTCCTCGACCCGGAAGGCAACTCCGGCGGGCGTATGGATGCTATCCCCCGTCAGCCCTGGCTGGCTGTCAACAAGCGGGGCGAGCGTTATGCGAATGAAGACCTGCCCTTTGCCTATATCTGCAATCAGGCGCGTCAGCAGGTCGGGCTTACGCATTGGACGATTTTTGATGCCAAGTGGGAGGAAGAAGCTCCGCGCTTTAAGCAGAGTGCCTGCAAGAAGCTCAAATATCATCATCGCAAGAATGAGTTTGAACAGCTGGTGGAAAAAGGCATTATCGTCAAGGCCGATACGCTGGAAGAACTGGCAGATGAACTTGCTGATCTTCCGG
>CADAAS010000215.1 GCA_902785885.1 Pseudoselenomonas ruminantium | reverse complement strand
GCTTAAAGAAAAGTTGCTGTCCTAATGAAAAATTGACTTGTCAACGCGAATTTGACAAGTCAATTTTTTTACATGCTCAGCGCATCCATGGTATTTAATAACGGCATAATCACCGCCATAACCATAAAGAAAACTAAGCCACCCACGGTGAAGATGGCAGCAGGTTCAGCCAGTGCCTGCAGGCGGGCGGATTCGTTTTCCGCCAGTACCTGGCAAAAGGCAGCGGCTTTGCCGAGCATAATCTCCAATTGTCCGGCCTGTTCCCCGGCTTCGAGCATTTCCAACAGCATTGGCGGAAATGCCTGGCAATCCTGCAGGGCGTTAATGAGCGAACTGCCATGCTCCACCTTGGCCTGTAAACAACATAGCTCCTGTTCAATGTAGCGGTTCCCTGTCACGGGAGCCGCCATTTTTATGGCCGCATGCAAGGTTATTCCTTGTTCCAAAAGCATAGCCAGCGTATGAAAAACCAAGGACCAGGCTACATGACAGACCAATGCCCCCACCAAGGGCAGAGAAAGAAGCAGGCGATGACCATAATAGCAGACCAATGCCTGTCGGGATAGTCCATACAGTCCCAAGGCCAATACGCAGCCTCCAACTAGTGTCTCCAAGCCATAGGCCTGCAAAAAAGCAGCCAAATCCAATAAAATTTTCGTTGGCAGCGGCAGTTCCGTTTGCAGATTGCTTAACATCGAGGCAAACGCTGGCAGTATAAACAATGTCATAAAAATCAATACCATCAAAGCAGTCGCCCCGATAATCGCAGGATATAGCAGCACGGATTTCAGCTGCTCCCGATTCTTAACCATTTGCGCTAAAAAATCTGCCAAACGGCTGAAAGTTTCCTCCAAAGTCCCCGCACGTTCACCGGCAGATACCAACTGGACTATCCGCGGCGAAAAACAGTGACTCTCCTCCATTGCTGCCGACAAGGATTTTCCCTTGAGTACCTGTTGATAAAGCCCCGTGAGCAAGCGGGCATAGCTTCCCCTCCTGCCGCCGGCCAGCAGCGATTTCAACGCCTCATGGACAGGAATTCCCGCACTTAACAGTACAGACATTTGACGGAAAAAGAGGGCAATTTGCGTGTCATCCACAGCTTTAGCGAAAAATTTCGTTTCCTGGAAGTATTCTTGCATTCCCTTTGTATTCTTGTCATTACTTGCCAGCGCCGTTATCCACAAGCCTTGCCGCCGTATCTTATGCGCCGCTTCCTGACGGCTTCCAGCTTCGATTTCCCCTTGATAATGTTCACCCTGACGATTATATGCTTCATAATGATACGTCATAAAGACCTCCCTGCTGGCTGCAAAGCTTGTCATAGACAGACCTGTCAATTTGACCTGCCTGCCAAAGTTTTTGGGCAGCAATGGCCAAAGTCTGCATTCCAACAGCCTGCTGACTAAGCATTACCGAAACCAGCTGATTATACTTTCCCTGCCGAATTAAGCTGCGCACAGCCGGATTCGCCAACAGCACCTCGGTAACGGCCGTCCGCCCGCCACCGGCAGCAGGAACCAGGCGCTGCGCAAATATCCCCTGCAGAACTTCTGCCAACAGGCTGCGCAAGCTAGACTGTTCTTCTAACGGAAACATTCCTTCCATGCGCAAAACAGCCTCAGCAGCACTTGCACTATGCAAAGTCCCCAACACCAACATCCCTGCAGAAGCTGCCGCCAGTGCTGTAGCCAGCGTATCATAGTCTCTTATCTCGCCCACCAAAACAAGGTCAGGCATTTCACGAAGGCTCCCTTTTAACGCATGGCCAAATGAATAAAAATCAGTCCCCAGTTCCCGCTGACTGATAAAACATTTATCCGGATAAAAAACATATTCGATTGGGTCTTCCAAGGTGACGATATGATATGGCTTTTCGTGATTAAGCTCCTCGATAAAGGCTGCAAGCGTTGTTGACTTGCCGGAACCTGTTCTTCCCGTCACCAAAATCAGCCCTTGATCGATATTCTTCATCTTCTGCCAGGCCTTCGGTGCCCCCAGCTCTGCCAGACTCGGAATCCTCTCCGGCAACAGACGAAAAGCTAAAGCCAACCAGCCCTGCTGATAATAGGCATGGACCCTGAACCGCCTGCCCGCAAAAATCCAGGACAAATCGATTTCTCGTGTCTTTGCCAAATGCTCTCGTTGACCATTATTCAGGATAACCGAACAAATTTCTTTCATGACAGGCTCTGTCAGCGGGCGGCTGTCCATAGGCGTCAATATACCCAAACAGCGCATATGCGGCTTTTGCCCCACCGTTAAGTGGATGTCTGAGGCATCCGTTGTAATCGCTTTGCCGATAAGTTCACGCCAGTCTATGTCAGAACACATAGAACATCACCTCTAATGTCCGTACATATAATACATTTACATTATATTTCTTCTACATGAATGACGTAAAACCTGCAAATCTCTTTTTATTTTATCAGTTGGTAACTTTTTCCCAGTAATTAATTCGAATAATATCCCCCGGTTTAAGCTCCCTGGTCATAAGCCAATTATTGATTTCCCTGATACCTTCACGAAATTCATTGATGTCCCGAACTCCGTAGGTATTCTTCTGTATGTATTTTTGAGCAATACTATCCAACGTATCACCTTTCTGTACTTCGTAGGAAACATGAACCACAGTCCAGGTGCGATGGTCTATTTCAGCGGCCTCGCTAACGCTGCCTACACAGACAAACAAAGCCGCCATCAATACGATAACCATTTTCTTCATCATCTTTTCCTCCTGGTTTTTCTCAATAAGCCGCTCTAACAGATAATCCGCCCTTCCTTTAGGAATATATACGTACCAGGCAATATAACATTACAAATTTTTTTACAAATCCCCCAAACGATATGTTTTACTTTATTAAAATAAAAGACATTCACATTAAAATATGATAAAATAATATACAATGCTGTTTTAACCTAATCCACCATAAGTCCTCAACCTCTTAGGTGGGGGATGAAGGCGGGTATGGCGAATTTACATAAGTAATTGAGCCATACGATACTTTGTGACTTTTTTGTGATAAAATATTGGTAGGAAGGCGGTGATTATAGTGAATAAGGCATACCGATATAGGTTATATCCAACACCTGAACAAAAGCATATGTTTGCTAAGGCTTTCGGCTGCGTCCGATTCATCTATAACAAAATGCTTGGCGACCGCCTTGACTACTACAAAGAAACAGGCAAGAAGCTGAACAACACTCCCGCACAATACAAATCTGAATTTCCTTGGCTAAAGGAAGTAGACAGCTTGGCTCTTGCAAATGCTCAGCTAAACCTGAATAAGGCTTACAACAACTTTTGGAATAATCGCAGGCACTTTGGAAAACCACGCTTCAAGTCTAAGAAAA
>CADAAS010000214.1 GCA_902785885.1 Pseudoselenomonas ruminantium | reverse complement strand
GCCCCAGTACTTGCCGAAGTAGTCATGCGTGCATACCGTGCCAAATACCCGTGCTTGATCTTCGGTTCCGGCTTCTGCCAGTTAGCACGGCGCTCTGCCAGCACTTCATCACTGACATTGAGTTCAAGCTTGCGGTTCGGAATATCAATGGTGATTTCATCCCCATCTTCAATGAGCGCAATCGGCCCGCCTTCCATAGCTTCCGGGGAAACATGGCCTACGCATGCACCCTGGCTGGCACCGCTGAAACGTCCGTCGGTAATGAGGCCTACTTTAAGGCCACGACCTGTGATAACGGCAGTCGGATTGAGCATTTCCTGCATGCCGGGGCCGCCCTTGGGGCCTTCGTAGCGGATGACCACGACATCCCCATCATGGATTTCCCCGTTCATGATGGCATCGCAGGCCTCAGGTTCCGAGTTGTAGCATTTTGCCTTGCCGGTATAGGTCAGCATATCTTCTGCCACTGCCGATGCCTTTACCACAGCATAATCGGGTGCCAAATTGCCCTTGAGTACGGCAATGCCGCCTTCAGGACGATACGGCGTTTCCACGGAATGAATCACCGTGTTGTCTTCCACCGGCGTATTCTTGATTCGATCCCCCATAGTGCCTGTAACAGTCAGCGCATCCAAATGAATGAGATTTTTCTTGGACAATTCATTCATCACGGCTGAAATGCCGCCCGCTTCATTGAGGTCAACCATATGATGTTTGCCAGCCGGGCTGAGTTTGGCAATATACGGCGTACGGCGGGAAATCTCATCAAAGAGCGGCGCCGGAATCTCAATTCCCGCTTCATGGGCAATGGCCGTGAGGTGCAGTACCGTATTGGAAGAACCGCCAATCGCCATATCAACCGTGATGGCATTTTCAAAAGCTTTCTTGGTCAGGATATCGCGGGGGCGAATGTTGTTCTTCAAGAGTTCCATCACCACAGCGCCGGCACGTTTGGCCAGCAAACGACGACCGCCGGTGTAAGCGGCAGGAATCGTGCCGTTCCCCGGCAGAGCCATGCCGAGCACTTCCGACAGGGAGTTCATGGTATTAGCGGTAAAGAGCCCTGCGCAGGAGCCGCAGCCCGGGCAGCATTTTGCTTCCAAGTCTTCCATTTCTTCGGCTGTCATATCGCCAGCGGCAAATTTGCCGGCGGCTTCAAAGGCCTGGCTGACGCTGACATCGCGACCTTTATAACGTCCCGGCAGCATAGGGCCGCCGGATACCACAACTGCCGGGATATTCAAACGGGCTGCTGCCATCAGCATGCCGGGAACGACCTTATCGCAGTTCGGAATCAGAATCAGCGCATCAAAGCCGGAAGCCATCGTCACCGCTTCCACGGAATCAGCGATAAGTTCGCGGCTGGCCAGCGAATATTTCATGCCCGTATGACCCATGGCGATACCATCGCAGACACCAATAGCCGGGAATTCAATTGGCGTACCGCCGGCAGCAGCTACACCGAGTTTAGCAGCTTCCGCAATTTCCCGCAGATGAATATGGCCGGGAATAATTTCATTGAAGGAGTTGCAAATACCAATAAGCGGCTTATTTAAGTCCTCCGGGCCATAGCCATTGGCATGAAACAGGGAACGATGCGCACAACGGGTAGCGCCTTTTTTTACATTATCGCTAATCATTCTTCCACTCTCCTAAGTATCAAGATACGAATATAGTTACAAGTTTACAACTTTACAGCTATTTTTGCAAGATAAATGTTAAAACTCGATTCCTTTCTGTGCCTTAATGCCCTTTTGGTAGGGATGTTTTATCTCCTTCATCTCCGTGACCAGATCCGCCCGCTCAACCAGAGACTCAGCCGCATCCCGGCCGGTCATCACCAAATGCAGGTCTTCGGGGCGCAGGTCGAGAAGTTCAAGCATATCACTTTCTGCAATCAGCTCATATTTCACGGCGTAGTTGATTTCATCCAGAATAATCAAATCCCATTTGCCGCTTTGGATTTCTTCCTTGGCACGCTTGAGTGTTTCCTGTGCTGCAGCCTTATGTTCTTCCTGTGTCGTCGGTCCCTTGTTGGTAAAGCCCAAGCCGCCCTGGTCAATTTCTATGCGGTCATCAATATTTTTCAATGTTTCTATCGTCTTCAGCTCACCATAGGTGCAACCGCCTTTGATAAACTGCAGAATCAAAACACGGAAGCCATCGCCCCAGGCACGAATGGCCAGCCCTAATGCAGCTGTGGTCTTTCCCTTGCCGTTTCCGGTATGTACGATTACCAAACCTTGCTTTTTCATTTTCACATCACCTCAAAAGTATGCTATACTAATTAATATATTATAGACAATGCAAGAAAATCCTGTTAATGTTGGTGTTATTTTTATGAAGAAATTTTTGTTGTTCACGCTGATTATCCTTGGTTTTACCATCTTATCAGCTTATATGGCAGAGAAAACAGACCTGATGAACCTGCGCTCTATGGAGATTTCTGCCTCCTTTAACGAGCAGGACGGCAAGCTCACCCTGTCCTGGGACCCGCTGCCTTATCCCTGCTTCTATAAGGTGGAGACTTATTCACCCACTACAGGACTGGTCGAAGGCGAACCAGAGACAAAATTCTGGGGCAGTGGCTACACGATGAACGCCAGTTACGAACTCCCCCCCAGCGCCATCCCCATGAACTATCGGGTGACGGCCTATGGCATGTTCGGTCAGTTGACTGAGCCTTCACGGCCGATTGAAAATCCGTTGCATACCAAACAGCCGCTAAGCCCATCGGTAATCTCCCATTACGGCGAGGAACATCCCGCCAGTCTCATGCCATTCCTCGTCTGGCACTCCGTTCCCAATGCGGTCTGCTATGAAGTGGAACTATTGGCGGGCAAGCCCGCACAGGAGGGCGGCACTGTTGCGGATAAAAACAACCACTTAGATAGCACGCAACTGATTTTCACCAATGGCTGGCAAGCAGACCTCAAAAAATACGCCAATCGGAAATTCATCTATTGGCGGGTGCGGGCACTCGATATTCACCATCAGCCGATTGGGGAGTTTTCGCCCACAGAAGAACTCTATATTGATGCCAGTCTTCCTCAGCCGGACCATCCCCTGCTGAACGAATATGACCAGATGCCGAATTTTGAAATGCCCATCTATCCGGTCTACCAATGGATTCCCTTGCATAATATTGAACGCTATGAAGTGGAGTTAATGATTCATCCGCCCGCAAACGAAAACGACAATGCGCCGACTGCCGATGCTGCCTGGCGCAAGGTAGTCGATTCCGCCACTGCCTGCTATGATGAATATCCGTTCGCCAAAAAGCATTACACACCAGCCGAGGCTAACCAATGGCTGATCGATGATAACAACAATACGATTACGATTATTTTCAAGAAATAATC
>CADAAS010000213.1 GCA_902785885.1 Pseudoselenomonas ruminantium | reverse complement strand
TGCTTTACAGTAATAGATTTACAATCTATAATAAAGGAAAAACAAGGAGCTGATTGTGATGGAATTGCGTGTTCTCAACTACTTTCTAACCGTTGCCCGCGAGGAAAGTTTTTCGCGGGCGGCAGAAAAACTGCACCTCTCCCAGCCGACCCTTTCCCGGCAGTTAAAGGATTTGGAAGAAGAATTCGGCAAACAACTGCTGATTCGTGAACCGCGCCGCATTCTCCTGACCGATGACGGAGCTCTTTTACGCCGCCGTGCCGAAGAAATCCTGTCGCTGGTGGAAAAGACCGAAGGAGAACTCATGAGCAGCAACGAAGATATCAGCGGCGATATCCGCATTGGTGCAGGCGAATCCGTGCACTTTGGCCTGATCATGGCAGCCGCCCGCCAGCTACAAAAGCAGCATCCCCGCATCCGCTTTCATATCGCCACCGGCGATGGCAGCACCACCCTCACCCGTTTGGACCGGGGCCTTATCGACTTCGCCTTTGTCTATGGCCGTCTTGACCCGGCCAAATATCAGGAACTTTCCCTGCCAGTCCGTGACCAATGGGTACTATTCCTGCGCAAAGATGACGAACTGGCTAAGCAGGAAACCATAACAGCCGCTGACCTTTGGAACCGCCCCCTGCTCTTTTCCCGCCAAACACTCTCACCGAGTACCCACGGTGACGAACTGCTCAACTGGCTGCAAAAGCCAATAAATGAGCTTCATGTTGCTGGTTCCTACACCCGGTTCCTACACCCTGCTTTATAATGCCACCCTGATGGTCAAAGAAGGCTTAGGCTATGCCATCTCCTTTGATAAGCTCATAAATACCACGGGCACCAACCTCTGCACCCGTCCGTTGGAACCGCCCATCTACACCGAACCTTCTTTAGCCTGGAAAAAGAATCAGGTCTTTTCCAAAGCCTCTCAGCTGTTTCTGCAGACCTTGCAGGAAAAATTTGCCATACAATAAGGAGGGCTTTGCAGCCCTCCACAAACAATTCAATATTTTTACTTAATCCCATCAATCACTTACCGCGCTGCTGCCCTGCGCCATATTATCATTACCGCCGCCATGACCGTTTAATTCCTTATTGAGCACGGCTATGCGCTCCCGGCAGCTAACCGGTACAGCAGCTCCCCTTGCCAGAATATAGTTAAGCCTGTTTTTCTGTTTATAGAATACCGTCACCTGTGCCTGTGGTTCTTCGACCAGCTTCTGCGCCAGCTTTTTGGCTGCGTCTGCTGAAATATCCTCAAAATGGGCTTCAACAATCTTAATATCATCTTTAAGCTCCGCCTTGGCCAAAAGCTGCGGGGCTATTTCGTTTACCCAGTGTTCTTCAGCTAAAGCCAGCTTGTCCCGCAGTTCCTTGTTTTCCGCCTGCAGACGTTCTACACCCAATTTGATTTCTTCATCTTTAAGCGAAAGCAGCTGCACAGCGCCAGTCAGCTCCTGCCAGCATGTTTGGACTTTTTCCATTGCGCGTCTGCCACAGAGGAAATAAATCCGCGTGCCTTCCTTATGCTTTTCTGCCTTGAAGATTTTGACCAGTCCCACCATGCCGGTCATCGGCGGATGCGTGCCGCAGCAGGTACAGGCATCACTGCCTTCAATGCTGACCACCCGTACGGGGCCGGTCAGCTTGTCATTGAATTTACGCGTCGCACAGGCAGCTGCCTGCTCGGCATCCATCCAGGTCGTTTTTATCGGCAAATTTTCCTGAATCTGTGCATTCGCCAGTGTTTCCACCTGCTGAACCTCGGCGGCGCTGACCTCACGGTTAAGGTCAATCGTCACCATTTCTTCCGTCATATGAAAGCCCACATTATCGGCCTGACAAAGTTTCCAGAAACCATAGGATAAGAGATGTTCCCCGCAGTGTTGCTGCATATGGTCAAAGCGCATCTGCCAGTCGATTTCGGCGGTTACTTCCGTTCCTACGGCTATGGGTTCTGCCGTTTCATGATAGATTGCCCCGTCCTTTTCCCGCACATGGGTAACGACGATCGTCTTATCGGCCAAAATCAATTTGCCCGTATCGCTTAACTGTCCGCCGCCCTCAGGATAAAATACGGTTTTGGAAAGCTCCACGCCAAAACCTTTTTTCAGTTCCACACAGGCTGTAACAACGGTTTTGCAGCTACGCAGCATAACCTGTTCATCGTACAATCTTATGGTCTTCGTTTCCGTCATCTTGCACACCTCATCCTTACGCATGGTCTGATTTTAAGCCGGCGCCGCACATGGACAGCAATGCTTCCTGCGGTCTGCCATATTTTTCGCAGTAATGCTCATACCCGGCATATACAGCCGCCGTGGTATGTTCACAGTAAATGCCTTGACGGGCAATTTTCTCCCGCGCACTGAGGATTTTATCCTCAGGAATGGTTATCCCCTGCACCTTGTATTTATGTCCACATTTCGTACATACAAATTCCATATCTGCTCTTCCGTTCCCTAAAAAGGTCATACCGCCTCCGGCACCCAGGTGCCTTTGATGCCCTTGACGGCCTCAGCAGCCGTGATTACCTTATCATCGTTATCCACATCAATCAGCTGATAACGGTCATTGCCCATGCCCATTTCCTTCATATAGGTCAGCTGACGCATACTATGGCGGGATTCCATACGCTCGACCAAATCGTGCTTGCTTTCCTCGGGCAAGGCATAAACGCAATCCACACACGCCTGGTCTGCGGCCAGAATATCCAAGGAAGCCACAATGCCAATATCCGGTGTAACCACGGGCTTGGCCGACGTACCGGCGCAGTCGCAGTCCACGCTCATATTGCGCATCACATTCAGGAAGGCTGTCTTTTTTCCGAAGTAATCAATGGTCGCCTTGGTGGATTCGCTGATCCTCTCCATCAGTTCCTCATACTTGCCGGCTTCGTAGAGCTCGTCGTACTCCTCGAAGGTCTCGTGCTGCCATGTCAGTTCCTCGGCATAGTCACCTTTAAAGCCGTAGTCGAATATGGTTTTGTTCATAAGGTAGATCACGCCTGCCAGGATCGCTATTATCACAGCTGCGATCACCGCGATCTTCACCACAGATCCCGCTCCGCGTTTCACCTCTTCACCGTATCCGCTTCTCGCTTCATCATCCACCTTGTCCAGCTTCTTCCGGGTTCCTTCCAGATCTCTCAGGAACTTCGCCTCCGCGCCGGACGGATTGATGTGACCGCAGTACGGGCATTTTGGTTCTTTTGCTTCAAACACCGCCCCGCAGTTAGGGCATTCTATCTCTCTCATGATCTTATACCTTGGCTGACCTGTGCCTCTTACGGTTCACAAACTTGCCTGCGGCGTACATGACAGGCCTGATGTAGAACGGCCTTAACGCCCTGTCCGCCTTCTTTAATTCTTCTATTATATTAATATTCTGAGGGCAGTGTGCCTCGCATCTTCCGCAGGCTACGCACCGGGACGCGTATCCGTGGTCTTCCCTCAGTCCCATGTTCTGGAAGAACCACCTGTAGCCTTCGATCCTTCCTTCGGTATACAGAAGGTTATAGTGGTGGAAGATACCGGGTATGTCCACGCCCTTAGGGCAGGGCATACAGTAGCGGCAGCCCGTGCAGCCGACCTTTTCCTTAGCCTTGATCACTGTCTTTATGTTTTCGACAAGAGTTTTTTCCTCGTCCGTAAAGCACCCTGCTTCCGTCTCGTCAGCGATCCTGCAGTTCTCCTCTACCATACCGATGGAATTCATCCCTGAAAGCACGCAGGTTACCGCCGGCTGATCCCAAAGCCATTTCAGTCCGAGTTCGGCAGCTGTAACCGCTTTTCCGTTCCTGGCGTTAAATTCCTTTATCCGATTCCCGCAAGTCTTGGGAAGGTTTGCAAGCTTGCCTCCTCTTAAGGGCTCCATGATGATCACAGGTATGCCCTTTTTAGAGGCTGCTTCCAGCCCGATCCTTCCAGCCTGGGAATTCTCATCCATATAGTTATACTGTATCTGAACGAAATCCCAGTCGTAGGCATCCAGGAGCTTAAGGAACATGTCGCAGGTACCGTGATAGGAAAAGCCGATGTTCTTTATGGAACCGTCTGCTTTTTTGGCTTCGATCCATTCGCGTATGCCCATCTCGGTGAGCTTTTCCCAG
>CADAAS010000212.1 GCA_902785885.1 Pseudoselenomonas ruminantium | reverse complement strand
TCATGCAGGCCGCGTTTTCGGGTTCTACGCCGATAACCTTGATGTTGGGGTTGACGAGTTTTGTAGCCAAAGCCACGCCGGAGGCAAAGCCGCCGCCACCGATGGGGACGAGGATAGCGTCAATGTCCTTGCAGGCGTCGATGATTTCGAGCGCCGTGGTTCCCTGTCCTAAGAGCACCTGCAAATCGTTAAAGGGATGGATGTAGACATATCCATGCTGTTTTTGGAGTTCCAAACTGTAGGCGTAAGCATCGTCAAAGCCGTCACCGTGGAGCACGACTTCAGCGCCTAGTGCTTTTGTGCCTTCGACTTTGAGAATTGGGGTGGTAGCAGGCATACAGATAACGGCCTTGACGCCGAGTTTTTGCGCGGCAAACGCCACGCCCTGTGCATGGTTGCCGGCAGAGGAGGTAATTACGCCTTTGGCCCGTTCTTCGGGCGTGAGCTGGCTGATTTTATTGTAAGCGCCGCGCAGCTTGAAGGCGCCGGTGTGCTGGAGGTTTTCCGGTTTCAGGTAGACTTTGTTGCCGGACAGTTCCGAGAAAAAGTCGCTTTCAATCAGGCGGGTTTTGCGCACAATGCCTTCAAGGTTGCGGGCGGCCTGATAGACGCCGGCGATGGTGGTCTGTTCGACAATTTCGGTATTATTGGGCTGGCTGTGTTTTTCCTTGGACATAATATAGCCTCCTCAGCTTTTATTGTTTACATAAAGCTTATTTTTATAGTGAATTATTAATAAAAATGTTCTATTTAGTGTAGCATTATCCGTGAGAAAATGTCAATGTATTTTCTGAGCTTTGTGGGAGGATTTTCTAAGCGGGGGCGCGAAATACTAGGTAGATAATCTTTACGGGGAGGTTGATGAGATGAAGTTATCCCGTATTTTGGTGCCGGTGGATGCGTCCGATACTTCGCGGCGTGCATTGCAGTTTGCGGCGAATCTGGCGCAGGAGATGCAGGCAAAGCTGGATATTTTGCATGTGACGTATTTTACGAGTGAGACAGATGCGCAGGAGGAAAGCTGGCTGCCGGATGAAATTGCCGGGCATGTGCGCAGTGATGAAGCGGCGACAAAGCGGATGATTGAAGGCTGCAGTCTGGAGAATGTGGATTATGCGTATCATTGCCGTACGGGGATGCCGGTGGAGGAAATCCTGCAGTTTGCGGAGGAAAGCCTGCCGGATTTAATCGTGACCGGCGGCCGCGGGCTTGGTGTTGTGGAAGGCTTTTTCGCAGGCAGTGTCAGTCAGGATTTAGTGGAACGGGCACAGACAGCTGTGATGGTGGTTAAATAACATTAGAGGGGGTAATCTTTATGATGAAAAATATTCTTGTGCCGGTAGATGGCTCGGAAGGTTCGGACCGCGCAGTGGCAGAGGCTATTGCCATGGCCGAGGTCTGTGAGGCAAAGCTCAACTTCCTCTATGTGGCCAATATCAACCAGCTGGCGATTAATGCCTGCTTGTCCGATGCGATTTTGGAAGCTGTGACCAAGGCGGGCAATGTCATTTTGGACAGGGCCATGGAAATGGTGCCTTCGGGAATTGAGAAGGAAGCCTTTTCGGAAACCGGGTCGCCGGCCGTGGTGATTCTGGATTTTGCTTCGTCCAATGATATTGATTTAATCATCATGGGCAGTCGGGGGCTTGGCATTGTCAAAGGCGTGCTGCTAGGGAGCGTCAGCCAGTATATCGTGGAACAGGCGAAGTGTCCGGTGTTGGTTGTTAAGTAAGATTTGTTTGTGGTTCGTGGCTGGCGGGGCGGCTGAGGGCTGTTCACGCTCTGCTATGATGATTCGCTAAAAATTATTTTTGTCATAATAAAAACGCAAAGCACTTAAACTCGCTGCGTTCAAACAAAAGTGCTTTGCGTTTTTTAGGTGGTGGACAAAAATAATTTTCTTAACGCGAATCATCATACGCGTCGCTTAGAACAGCCCTCAGCCGCCCCGCCAGAAGACCATGCCAGCCTGGGTGTAGCATCTGATTGACTATTCCTTGCTGAAAATAAGGTAATAAGTATGGTAATTAAGCGCGATGTCAGCTAGTTTTTCCATGCCACAGCGTGGCTGTTTCAATGTGGTTGCATAAGGCAGAAAAGATGCAACTAGCCGCCAGCGGCCATGCTTGCCTAAGCGAAGCGTCAGGCGAGCGAGCGTAAAGAAAAATCTCCTTTGCCTACCTTAATATCATGTCTAAAAGTCTACTGTTTGAGCGTAGCGAGTTTTGACTTTTAGGCATGCTTAATTAAAAGGCAAAGGAGATTTTTTAGCGAGCCGCCGAGCAGAGCGTGGCAAGCATGGCCGCTGGCGGCGTACTGCGAACGAACGACCGCATTAGATATCCAATAGGCGAATCTTCCCCGTTTTGCGATAGGCCTTCATATCGATGATGCGTTGGTTGGCGGAGCCGCGAAAGTTCAGGGTCAGGTCGCGTTGTTTTTCGTCGTAGCGTCCGTCTACGAGGACGTCGATTTCCTGCAGCAGGGCGTCGATGGCGGGATTTTTTTTGGCGTTGAGTTCTTCCAGGGTGTAGCCGGTATAACTCCAAACATCAAGCCCGCGGGCATGGGCCTCGCGGGCTAGTTTTGTCAGGGGGGAGGGCTGGAGAAAGGGTTCTCCGCCGCTGAAGGTTATGCCATCGAGCAGGGGATTATTATCGATAAGATTGATGATTTCTGCTGTATCGGCATCCCTGCCACCTGTGGCAGGGTGGGTGTTGGGGTTATGGCAGCCGGGGCAGTTATGGGGACAGCCCTGGGTAAAGACGGTTATACGAAAGCCTTCGCCGTCGACAATGGAATCCTCAACGATACCGGCAATGCGTATTTTCATATCAGTGCATAACCGTGTGTTTTACGCGGTCATGTTCCTCGGCACGCTTGGCATCGTTCCAGCGGTCAATGGTGCCGACGAGGTAGCCCGTAATGCGGCGGATGCGCTCGAATTTCTGCGGCTGGAGCACATAGTCCAGATGAATTTGTCCGTCAGCGGCAGGGGTCAGGGTCAGCTCGTTGACCTTTTCCTTGGTCTGGTCTTCGACATAACCGATATACTGTGCGATTTCCTCTTCCGTAATGTCGCTGAGACCATCGACGGTTACTACTACATCATTTACCATCATGATAATCACCTATCCTTTAGTATTTATAATGCCCGTTGGGGTATATTCAAAGCAAGCCACAAGAAGTGGTGAATGTAAGGAAATTATACAATATGTATGGTGGTTAGTCAACAAGGAATACTATATGTAGTTGTTTATGCACGGGGTTATCCACAAGGAAATTGCTGCATGAAGCCCGTGGCAAGGGCGCAAAAAAAATTATCCACAGATTGCCATGAAGGTAACTTGTGGATATCTGTACTTTTCTTTGGC
>CADAAS010000211.1 GCA_902785885.1 Pseudoselenomonas ruminantium | reverse complement strand
GAAAGTCTTCAAGGAAATGTGGACGAATACCGACAGCCCGGAAAAAATCGTCAAGGACAAGGGCCTTGTACAGATTACCGATACCAAAGCCATCGAAGGCATTGTGGACGAAGTAATCGCCAATAACCAGAAGGCCGTTGACGACTACAAGGGTGGCAACAAGAAAGCCATCGGCGCTCTCGTAGGCCAGGTTATGAAAGCCTCCAAGGGCAAAGCCAACCCGCAGATGGTCAACAAACTTTTAGCTGAAAAATTAGGCTGATTTTTATAGAATACAGGAAGGGGATGCCAAAGGGCATCCCTGTATTCTCTTTTTAGGGAGGAAATTATGCAGTATAAAGCAGCCATCTTTGATTTGGATGGCACATTGATTGACTCTTTGGCCGACCTGGTCGACAGCGCCAATGAAATGCTCACAAGCTATGGCTATCCCACTCACGATATCGATAAATATCGTTACTTCGTGGGCAATGGTTCCCGCAAGCTCATTGAACGCTGCCTGCCCGCTGACAAAGCCGCAGGTTCGGCATTTGTGGATGAAGCTTTGGCAAAATACAAAGAATGCTATGACCGCAATCTTACCCATAAAACCGCTTGCTATGACGGCATTATGGACATGCTGCAGGCCTTGCAGGCCAAGAATATCCCCTTGGGCATCTGCACCAATAAGCATCAGTCGGCAGCCGATATCATCGTGGCAAAATTATTTCCGCAAGATATGTTTGTGTCCGTTATCGGTGACTGCAAGGATTTGCCACGCAAGCCTGACCCGCAAAAGGTTTTGCTGATTGCCGACAAGATGGGCGTAAAGCCGGAAGAAGTTGCCTATTTTGGTGATACCAGCGTAGATATGGACACGGCAAAGAATGCTGGTATGTTGTCTATTGGTGTTACCTGGGGATTCCGACCCAAGGAGGAATTAGTGGAGCATGGGGCGAAGATACTCTTAGGCACCCCCATGGAATTATTTAACAAGGTAGAGTTTTAAGAAAGAGGAAGTTATGAGCAAAAAAGTTCCCGTCGAAAAAGGAAAAGCTTATGAAATCGTAATCAACACGCTGGGTACTAGCGGTGAAGGCGTAGGTCGCTACGAAGAGTTTACGGTCTTTGTGCCCTATGCCTTGCCGGGAGAAACGGTGGAAGCGGTTATTGATGAGGTCAAAAAGACCTATGCCAAGGGGCATGTCAAGAAAATCATCAAGAAAAGTGCGGACAGGGTGGAGCCGATTTGCGGCATTTACGATAAATGCGGCGGCTGTCAGCTGCAGCATTTGGACTATATGGCTCAGCTGAACGCCAAGCGTCAGCAGGTCATTGATGCGGTTACCCGTATTGGCAAGCAGCCGGATTTGCATGTCGAACCCACAATTGGAGCCGCTACGCCTTGGAATTACCGCAATAAGATGCAGTTCCCCATTGGCCGCGACAAGGGCAAGACCATTATCGGCTGCTTTGCACAGGGTAGCCATGCCATCATTGACACAACGGACTGCCATATTCAAAAAGAGGGCAATAACGAAGTCGTCAATGCTGTGCGGGAAATCGTCACCAAGCTGAACATTCCTGTCTACAATGAGGACAAGCATACCGGCGTACTGCGTCATGTGGTAGGACGCGTGGGCAAGAATGGTGACATCATGGTGGTTATCGTCACCGCCACCAAGACCATGCCCAAGGAAAAAGAATTTGTCAAAATGCTGCGGGCAAGACTTCCCAAGGTGGTCAGCGTCCATCAGAATATCCAGACCTACCATAACAACGTCATTATGGGTCGCGATACGAAACTCCTTTGGGGTCGTCCGACCATTCAGGACAGCATTGGTCGCTTGAATTTTCACATTTCCCCGCGTTCCTTCTTCCAGGTCAATACAAGCCAGGCAGAAGTCCTCTACAACAAGGCGCTGGAATATGCGAACCTGAGCGGGCAGGAAACAGTTATTGACGCTTATTGTGGTACGGGTACGATTACCCTGTTCCTCGCACAGAAAGCCCATAGCGTTATCGGTATCGAAATCGTGAAGCCGGCGATTCTCGACGCGCAGAAAAATGCCCGTGACAACAACGTGCGCAATGCCGAATTTATCGTCGGTGATGCCACCAAGGTTATGCCGCGCCTTTACAGGCAGGGCGTCCGGGCGGATGTGGTGGTCGTAGACCCACCGCGTGCAGGCTGTACGCCGACGGTTCTCGAAACCTTTGCCAATATGCAGCCGGAAAGAATAGTCTATGTATCCTGCAACCCCGCCAGTCTCGCCCGCGATATTGCTATCCTTGACGAACTGGGCTATAAAGCGGTGAAAGTACAGCCTGTGGATATGTTCCCTTGTACTTCGCACGTGGAAGTTGTCACGGAACTTGTCAAAAAGTGATTTGCCATAAGATGCAAAAAAGACCGTCAAACACCGGCGGTCTTCCAGTAATGCCTGGGCACGCTCAGCACGGCCCATGGCCATACGCTCTTTTATCTGTTCTCTCTCCAGCTGGGCAAACACGGAAAGAATACCAACCATGGCACGGTCCAGCGGTGTGCTGGTGTCAAAATTCTCACTCATGGAGACAAAGGCAACATCACGGGACAGAAATTCATCCTCTATGAGCATGAGCGTATCCTTCTGACTGCGGGAATGGCGGTCAAGCTTATAGACAAGCACACAATCGACAAGACCGGCACGCACGTCATTCAGATGACGTTGCAGAGCCGGTCTTTCCGTGTTTGAGCCGGAGAAACCAGCATCTTTGTATACGCCGGTTACTGCCCATTCTTTGGCTTTACAGTAAGCCTGCAGTCGGTCTGCCTGGGCTTCGATAGTAATCAAGCTTCAACTCCAAGCTCTGCCTTCAGGACAGCCTGCAAGACCTTGGAAAAGTTGATTTTTTTTGCAGTGGTCATGTCATTGAGCCACTGGGGAATCGTCAATGTTTTTTTGACGGACTTATTGAAATGTGTGCGGGCATAGGTCTCTACATCCACGGATACCAGATTGACAAAAATATCTGCATCATTATATTCGTCGTCATCATCATCTTCACAGTGAGGATCAATCTTATCCAACGGAGTAGGGACGGGAATTGGCTCTGAAAAGAGCATAGACGGCCATACCGTGGGGCGAAAGCAGTGGATTGTACTTGTCGGAACCATGGGAGTTGTCCTTATTGCTCAGCAGGTCGGAAACACAGAGAGCTGAGGCTGAAGTAGTACACTTTTAGTTGACAGATATAAAACAATCACTCAGTATAGAAAATGCTGAATCGAAAAGGATGGTAAAAACAAATGTCAACTGGAAAAAGATACAACAACGATTACAAAGTACAAGCCGTTAAACTTGCTATGGAAATTGGGCAGACTAAAGCAGCAAAAGAGCTTGGACTCTCCAAAAGTGCGATAGGCACTTGGGTTAGGAACGCACG
>CADAAS010000210.1 GCA_902785885.1 Pseudoselenomonas ruminantium | reverse complement strand
AGACTGGAAAATCATCTTGAAGAACACGCCATAAACGAGAATACCGATGATTAAGAGCAGCCAATGCGCAACAGACAGATGCGACAGGAGCCAGCTGGATACAAACGTCATGATGACAACACCGGCAATCGTAGCCGCCAGTTTCACCATCGAGAGCGGCTGAGCACCAGCCGGAGAGTCAATGCCCTTGACCAGATAACGGAAGCTGACAAAGCCGCCAATAGCCAGCACAAGACCCATGGCACAAATCATGAAGCCCAAATCAAGGCCATACTGTGCACCAACAATCGGTACGAGCAACATGGAAATAAACGAACCGATATTTACCGCCATATAATACATGGTGAATGCACTGTCCAGTTCTTCCTCGGCCCCTTCATAGAGCTTAGAAAGCAGGGAGGACGGGTTGGCCTTAAAGATACCATTACCGCAGGCAATAGCACCAAGTGCCAAGAAGACCATATCCTTGTTGGTACCGGCCATGCCCATCATGAAGTAACCAATCATCAAGACCACGGCACCCAACGTAATGGTACGCTGAGTCCCCAGCACCTTATCGCCTAAAAAGCCGCCAATGGATACATAACCATATACCATGGCGCTGAATGCACCAAATACAACGAAAGACTCTGCATCCTCCATGCCCAGGCTCTTAACGAAGAACCCTGCCAACACGGCCTGCAGGCCATAAAAACCAAACCGTTCCCAAAATTCCAGGAAGAAAAGCATATTAAACGCTTTTTTACGGTTCACCGGCTGCGTTCCAACCATAAAACATTCTCCTAACTTCTTACAAATTACACACACAATATCGCATCTCTGCAATGTTTGTTACGAGTAGACATTATAGCATAAATTTAAGTATCTGCAAACTACTCAAAAGTGTAAAAACTGTTACATAGACAACTATACATTTTTCACCTCTTTATTTCAAAGACATATGTCCTTTTATTCACCACCAATCTAATAATAGGCTAATTTATCCTCCATAAAAGAAATATGTGTTATAAAAATAACACAAAAATTTTACCATATGTGTAAATATGTATTTTTTATGCTACATTCCCTAAAAATGTCCACCATTTGTATACACTCATCCTGCCCATAAATTGACATTTAAAGGATATTTGTTACAATAATAGCGGACAATCCGTCCATTATTCTACGGAGAAAGAAAGGTTTTATCATGCTCTACGTCGTTACCTGTCTTATAACAGAAGAAACAAATACTGAGTTTTCCATTATCGGCGCCGCTGCCGGCAAGAAAGAGGCCGCTGCCATGGCTGCCGAAGTTTATAAGGATTATAATAAGGTTGCCTCCTTCCAAAATATCGAAATGATTACGGAATGGCTGGCGACTCGCAGCAGCTATTCCTTCCGCAAGGACAAAAGTCACCGCCTGCAGCTGGCCATTACGGAAGTTGATCCCGAAAAAGCTGCCCCCAACAAGCAGGTAGTATTCTCGGCTGCCGCTGAACAGGATGAACTCATGCGCAAGGTCAGCCAGGCCCTCTTCGAGGGCAAGCATACCGCTGAACGCGGTGGCAGCGACACGCCTTCCTGTCCCATTTCCTAAGGCAACAAACACCACAATAAAAAGGAATATGGCAAAAACTGCTGGTACAAAAACAAGCAATGCTTATCTGCTAAATTCCTCCATTGTACAAGCAGGAATTTCTCCCTTCCGCATAGAATACATAGCACACAGCGAAAAAAGGGAGGGACTTCCATGGAAAAGCTAATTGCCGTCTGGCTGCTAAAGCGCGGCTATGCCGATGATGTTGAACAGGGAATACGCTTTGCCGAGGCCTTGGCGAAGAATGAATGTACAGAGGAAATGCTCGAAACCCTCGGACATAATATTGATGTGTTTATGACCGTCGGCGGTCCGGTTACCGCCGAAAACCTCCTGCCCTTCATGCAGGAAAAATACGAAATGGCACAAAAGCTCATCAAATTCTGGAGCGATAATCCCAAAGACACCAACGCCGTCTTCTTCTTTAATGAATGCAGGAAAAATGGTGTCGAAATTGAACAGTAACACAAAAAATCCGCAAGCAAATTTGCTTGCGGATTTTTGCGCCTTGCATTATGCCAGCACATAAACCTCGATATTTCTCCGACCAAAATTCATGCACTCGCCGTAAGTTTCCATGCACAGGTCTACCTTTTGGCCGCGGATAGCGCCGCCGGTATCGGCAGCGATTGCCACGCCATAGCCTGGGATGTAAACCTTGGACCCCAAGGGAATAACACGGGGGTCTACGGCCACTACGCCGCGGCGGGCAGGAATGCCTGTCGCCGTAATTCCATCGCCACCGCCATCAGTGGGCAGGTAAGCCGTTGCTTCCATGGTGTACACGCCGGTGTAGTGCATATTGCCCATCTCCGTCTGCACCATGGGTCGCATTTGTTCTTCACGCATACGCTGCAGTGCCTCGCGTTTTTTTGCACTGTCCGTTACTACTATGTCTAAGTTCGCCTGAATTTTCGCATCCAGTCCCAGAGGCGTTTCCACATCCTCCAGATTATAGCCCAACTCAATCAGGGCATCGCCTACGGTCTGCTTGCTGGTCACCACATTCTTTGCCTGGCCATTGTACGTTACCGTTACCGGAACCGCACGGTAAACGGTGATTTTCGTGTTCTTGCCATCCTTTTCCAGATGGTATTCGTCGTTGGCTCTAAGTTTCACGCCATTTTTCCCTAAAATAAACGCTGGATTCGTATGATTGGTTGTGGTCTTGATGGTCTTGCCATCGACCACGATGGTTACCTGGTGCCAATCATCCGGCAACGAAGTGTTGGTAAACCCCGTTGTCATCATCATCATAACGGCCAGCACCATGCACATTATGACTTTTTTTTCTTTATGATTGAATGTTAACAATTTCGCTAAACTCATTGAAAGCCCCCTTAAAAATTTTGGTGAAGAACTTCGCGTAGTATAACATGGGATTTAATACCTTGTCAAACCCTGTACTCCTATTCTCCCACATTTAGCTGAAAAACACATGAAAAATGGGAATAAAAAAGCGGTGGACACTAATTTCTATAGTTTATCCACCACTTTCGTCCAAAAACAGGCATATTCCCGTTTTAGATGCCGTATAGTTCCCCAGCATTGGCTGAGGTTTGTTTTGCCACGTTTTCCACCGAAATCCCCTTGATTTCGGCGACTTTCTCCGCCACATAGCGGACAAAGGCCGGTTCATTTTGCTTGCCGCGCATGGGTACGGGTGCCAAATATGGGGCATCTGTTTCCACCAAAATGCGCTCCAAGGGAAATTTTTCCACAATCTCGGGAAGTTTGGCGGCATTCTTGTAGGTCAGTGGCCCATCAACGCCGATATACCAGCCCATTTTGTAGATTTCCTGTGCCATTTCGCTGCAGCTGCCGGGCCAAATCCAGCTGATGGATAAACATGCGCCGCTGCAGGGCACGCTTTTCCTCGTCCTTTTCCCAATAATAGTCCAGGCCGATTTCGCCAATGGCCACCACCCGCTTTTCTCTCGTCCAAGCAGTCAGCTGTTCATCATCAGCCGTGCCCAGCTCATAGATTTCCTCCGGGTGAATGCCCACGCCGGCATATACACCGTCATAAGTCGCTGCCAGCTCCACCGCCTTAGCCGAGGATTGCAAGGTATCGCCCATATTTATCAGGCGGGTAACACCGGCCTCATTGGCACGGGCAATCACTTCGGCTTCGCTGCCGGCAAATTTGCTGTCGTTCAGGTGGGTATGGGTATCCACCAGCGTAAAATCTGCCATCCTAGCGCACCGTCGAACCAACCGGCATATCCACGGACAAGACCTGCAAATCATCACCCTGCGAAGCCGCGAGCACCATGCCGTGGGACACAATGCCGCGAATCTTGGCCGGCTTCAGATTGATGACCATGACCACGTTCTTGCCGATAAGGTCTACCGGCTCATAGTGCTTGGCAATGCCGGACACGATTTCGCGCTGTTCATCGCCCAAATCCACCGTGAGTTTCAGGAGTTTTTCCGTCTTGGGCACGGGTTCTGCTGCGAGAACTTTGACCACCCGCAGGTGAATCTTGGCAAAATCGTCAATGCTGATTTCGGCATTTTCGTCAGCCTGTTCTTTTTTGTCGGCTTTCTTTTCCTGCTTGTTTTTCTTCGCCATTTTTTCCTGCTTGGCAGAAGCTTCTTCCTTCTCCACTTCAATGCGCGGGAAGAGCTGTTCCGGCGTGCCAACCTTGTGGCCGCCTTCAATGCCGCCCCAGTCCTTGATATCGTCCAGTTGAACAGCGGCAAACTCGCCCGACAGGTTGAGCTGCTGCCAGATGCGTTCTGCCGTAATGGGCATAAACGGGCTGATCAGCACGCTGATATGGCGCAGGGATTCGGCCAGATTGTACATGACATTGGCCAGTTCCTGCTTCTTGCTCTCGTCCTTGGCCAATGCCCAGGGAGCCGTTTCATCAATGTATTTGTTGGCACGGCTGATAAAGGCCCAAACCTTCTTGATGGACAGGGAAAGTTCCATCTTCTCCATATTTTCGGCAAAGTAAGCAACCGTTTCGGCGGCATCGGCCTTGAGGCTCTTGTCCACTTCGCTTTCGCCCTGCGGAGCGATAAGCACGCCATCCTGGAACTTGCCCACCATGTTGAGGGTGCGGTGCAGGAGGTTGCCCAGGTCGTTGGCCAAATCGCTGTTGATGCGGCCAATCAGCGCATCACGGCTGAAGTTGCCATCCTGGCCGAGGTTGATTTCACGGAGCAGGAAATAGCGGATAGCGTCAGCACCGAATTCATCAATCAGGCCGATTGGGTCAATCACATTGCCCTTGGACTTGCTCATCTTGTCGCCGTCCACAATCAGCCAGCCATGGCCGTAAACCTTTTTCGGCAGCGGCAGGTCGAGGGCCATGAGGATGCAGGGCCATATGATGGTATGGAAACGCACAATTTCCTTGCCCACGAGGTGCAAATCAGCCGGCCAGTACTTGTTGAATTTCTCCTGGTCATCGAGGAAGCCAATCGGCGTCAGGTAGTTGGTCAGCGCATCGAACCACACATAGATAACGTGCTTTTCGTCAATGGGCACCGGAATGCCCCAGTCAAAGGACGTACGGGAAATGCAGAGGTCTTCCAATCCCTGCTTGATGAAGTTAATCATCTCGTTGCGACGGGATACCGGCTGAATGAAGTCCGGATGTTCTTCGATATAGGCGAGGATCTTGTCCTGATAGTTGCTCATCTTGAAGAAGTAGGCTTCTTCGGACACTTCCTGCACAGGACGGCCGCAGTCCGGGCAGCAGCCGTTTTCGTCGAGCTGATGTTCCGTCCAATAGCTTTCACACGGCGTGCAGTAGAGTCCCTTATAGGAACCTTTGTAGATGTCGCCCTTTTCATAAATGCGACGGAAAATTTCCTGCACGACCTTTTCATGGCGTTTTTCCGTGGTACGGATGAAGTCATCATTGCTGATATTGAGCTTCTGCCAGAGGTTCTGGAACCCAGCCACGATTTTGTCCGTGTATTCAATGGGCTTAATGCCAGCTTCTTCCGCCTTCTGCTGAATCTTCTGGCCGTGTTCGTCCGAACCGGTCAGGAAAAATACATCATCCCCGGCCAGGCGATGGTAACGGGCAATGGAGTCCGCAATGGTCGTGCAGTAAGCATGGCCGATATGCAGCTTGGCACTGGGATAGTATATCGGCGTCGTAATGTAA
>CADAAS010000209.1 GCA_902785885.1 Pseudoselenomonas ruminantium | reverse complement strand
GCCAGCTTTCCACCTCGCAGGATGCAGGCATCCGTACCTTCGATTGCCTCCAGTGCCATCACAGCCATGTCCTTGACCACTACCGTCTGTCCGACATCCATGCGGCCAATTTCCTTGGCCATCTGGAAGCCAAACTCCATATCCCTTAATTCTTCTGCCGTGGGCTGACGCTTGGTCAGCACGCCCTTCCCCGGCATCAGCTTGCGAATAAGTTCCGTCTGGTCAAAGACCTCCACATCGATTTTCTTCAGTTCATCGATGATGGCCAGCATAATGGTATCGTCTTTCCTGTCCGGCACCCGCATAAGTATCTGCATGGCTTTCAAGTCCGGCAGGGTCTTCTTGGCAAAGAGCACTTCCTTCGTCACCTTGCCAATCATCGTCACCTTATGAATATCGCTTTTTTTCAGGTGCTTCAATATCTTGCCCACCTTCAGGACATTGATTTCCTGATAGTCATCAGCATACTCTTTCAGGCGGGAATCCGTGTCCGGCAGGAGTGCTACAGCGTAGACCTCATACCCCAGCTCCTTCGCCGCCCGGGCAATCTCCACCGGCAGTGTACCAATCCCTGCCAAAAGTCCTATGCGCTCCATGAACATCCTCCGTACAAAAAATATATCGGTTAGTCTCGGTCATCCCGGCGCTCACGGCAAATGCCCCTGTCGGCATTGCGCAGGAAGCGCAGCATATGGTCAACTTCCTCACAGGAGGGAACTTCCTGCTCGATAACGCTGACCGCCTGCTGCAAGGTCAAGCCGGAACGATAGAGAATCTTATATGCCTGCTTGATGCTGCGGCGGGCTGCCGGCTCAATGCCGGCGCGGGACATGCCTACAGCATTAAGCCCGGCCACTTTTGCCGGCTGGCCTGCCACAATGGTAAAGGGCACAACATCCTGCGTGAGACGGCTCATGCCACCAATCATCGCATTGCGGCCAATCTTTACGAACTGATGAACGCCAGTCATGCCGCCAATTACAGCCCGGTCTTCCACCACAGCATGACCGGCGAGGCTAGCCACATTGGACATGATGACCCGGTTGCCAATCACGCAGTTATGTGCGACATGGGTCAGCGCCATCAAGAGGCAGTCATTGCCAATGCGCGTTTCTTCGCCTTCGCCAGTAGCCCGATGAACAGTCGTGCCTTCACGGATAACCGTCCGGTCGCCAATGCTGGTGTAACTCTTTTCTCCCTTGAACTTCAAGTCCTGCGGTTCCTCACCAATGGAGGCACCCTGAAAAATATGGCACTCCCGGCCAATTTTCGTCCAGCCGGTAATCACCACATGCGGGCCAACAATGGTATTCTCACCAATCTCCACATTGCTGCCGATTACGCTATAGGGACCAATTTTAACACCAGCCGCAACTTTTGCACCATCTTCAATAATCGCTGTGGGATGTATCTGTGCCTCTGCACTAATATTTTCCGCACTCATCTGCTACAACTCCTTATAACTCTGCCCAGCAACGCCTGCCAAGCAGCTATTTCCTACTCTTTGCTCCGTCTTTTCTATACACTCCCAAACCAACCGCTAATTTTCTCACATCATCTGACTGCAAATTTAGGCGTTATCTGAGTTGAACAAAGATTATCTTCTATTTTTAGGCAGGAATCACATGTTTTCTTCTTTTCTCATGGCAAACTTGAAATCTGCCGATGCGACCAGCTGGTCACCAACATAGCCATCGCAGTGCAGCACGCCAAATTCTCCGCGAACTTTCACAATATGCGCCTTCGTCACCAGCTGGTCGCCGGGAACTACCGGACGCTTGAACTTAATGTTTTCCATGCCGCCGAACATGGCAATCTTGCCCCGGTTTTCTTCCGGATACAGCATGGCCACGCCACCGACCTGTGCCATAGCTTCCAAAATCAACACGCCAGGCATGATGGGATGATTAGGAAAGTGCCCTACGAAAAATGGCTCATTCATGGTCACATTCTTGATGCCCGTAGCCGATTTGAACGGGTCAATTTCGATAATACGATCCACCAACAGCATCGGCGGGCGATGAGGCAAAATCTTCATAATATCCGTAATTTCCAAAACCATTTTTATTCCCTCTTCCTGAAAAATTCTCTATCAACCTAAACTTGCCTGCAGTTTTTTTGCCAGGCTTGTATTCAGTGCATGCCCAGAGGCCACCGCAATGACATGGCCGCGAATGGGGCCTGCCAGCCGCAGGTCACCAATCACATCCAAAATCTTATGCCGTACCAGCTCGTCCTCAAAATGCAGGGGATTGATCCATCCTTCATCATTGTAAACAATGACGCTCTCCAGCGTGCCCCCAAGGCCCAGCCCCATGCTGCGCAGGGCTTCAATTTCCTTTTCGTAGGCAATGGTACGGGCTGGCGCGATTTCCGTCTCATAAAGCTCCGGGGTTATCTCAAAGTTTTCATACTGAATGCCAATGAGCTTGTGCGGATTTACCGAGGTAAAGCTCACCCGGAATCCGTCATAAGGCACAACCATAACAAAGCGATTGTGCTGTTCATCATCAATACGATAAACCTTGTCAATCACGATTTCCTTGCGTTCTGCCGGTAATTCCACAACACCTGCTGCCTTCATCACCTGAAAAAAAGCCAGCGAAGAACCATCAGCCACGGGCGGCTCCTCAGCATCAATTTCAATATAGCAGTTATCAATGCCCATTGCATGAAACGCACTCATCAAGTGCTCAATCGTAAAGACCTTGCAGCCATTTTCTTCGACAGTAGTAGCCCGCATGGTGGAGGTCACGTTAGCAGCTGCAGCATGAACCTGCGGTCGCCCCTCTATATCTGTCCGTACAAATACCAGACCGGTATCCGCCGGGGCAGGTTTCATTACCAAATGCACCTCACGCCCAGAATGCAGGCCAATGCCATTATAAACGGCCTCTGCTGCCAATGTAGTCTGTTGCAAATCTATTCCTCCTGAAATACTCATTCATAATGCCGATAATCCGCCTCAGAAAAATCATCCCGGACAGACTTCCAGCGATCATGGAGCCAAAACCATTCTTCCGGATATTTTCGCACATGTGCTTCAATCACATCATTAAGCACCTGCGTTGTACGCCGGATATCCTCCCGCTTGTCCCCTGTATTTTCCACATATACGGGGTCATGTACGACCAGCGTATGCCGCCCCTGCTCATCCTGATGCATAAAAGCCGGGACAATCGGCACATTTCTAAATCTGGCCATCGAGGCCGCACCTGGCGTACAGTTAGTCGGCCGACCAAAGAAATTCAGCACAACACCGTCATGCCGATTGGTGTCCTGATCCATAATCAACCCGATAACCCACCCCTTTTGGAGCATGGCAAACATTTCCCTTACACCGGTCTTATAAGTGATATGCATACCGATCATGGTACGATATTCGTTGATAAAACGGTCAGCTGCCGAATTCTTTTGTTTCATGGCTACCCCGACTAAAGGGATTCCGGCCATGGCTAAAGCTCCGCCAAACAATTCCC
>CADAAS010000208.1 GCA_902785885.1 Pseudoselenomonas ruminantium | reverse complement strand
TTGATTAAATAATTTTGTAGGAAAACCTACATTTTTATTTTGTCATTTACACTCAACAGAACATTTAAACATCTTTTAATGTGAAACATTGAACCTAGAATTATAGAATCTAATTTTAGGTTTTTTATAGGACGCATTGAATTTCTTTATATAGAAAAAACCTGTCACAAGGACAGGCTGCACAAGTTGTGCACTCGCTCACACCCCGATCAGTTTTCACTAAACAGAAAGCTGTCACGAGTCTTCCAACAAGTACTCTTGAATGTTAACAAAATTAAGAATGAAAGACAACTGCAAAATCAATTTTCAAAGTAATTCATTTTCTTTTTCATCTATTTGTATCTCTTATTCTCTTCCTCTTGATTTCTTATCATCATATTTGCCTTTAATCGCAAGTCCTATTGTTCCGTCGGAAATTAAGGCCGTGACATACCCTGCGAAACTAAAGTCAAATCCAATTTTAGACATATTCATAAAGGCAAGCACGAATTTGACAATGTCAATCGCTAACAGAGTATAAAAGATTGCCCATGTCTTTTTCTCCCCCAAATCTTTGCCAAATGCCAGCATCAGAAGAGTAATGATCTTGCCCGCATTTAATACGCTGATTAGATACATTAATGTGGTCGGTTTATAAAAGAATAAATCAATAAATATCGTCAAAATACATACAATAACATTCAGAATCAGGAATAGTTTGTAGTATTTTGCCGCTTGCTTACTATAATCTTTAACCAAATATAAGACACCAATCACCAGCATAGCCAAAATAACAGCCATTAAGACTACATTGCTTAGATTGGAAAATCTTTCCATACCGGTGGTTGAATCGGTAAATCCAATCAGGAATTTTACAGTTGCACCGATTGTGCCGAATATCATTAAGCACATTAAAAGAAGATGCGAAATCGTTAAAGTGTTTAGCTTTTTCATTTTGAACCCCCTAAACAATAAAAATTTTCAGTATCCTCAAATCTGTCGAATACATGCATAAGCGTCTCAAAACCCTTATGTAAAAACACAGTACTGTATGACGGGTCCCTTGTCAAGACCGCATCAGCGAATAAGATCAAAAAACAGGCGGTAAATCGGCGTCTACGGTCAGCGGCCATTGCGGCAGAACTACTCTAGACACAAGAAATAAGAAATAAGAAATTATAAAAAAACAGTTTACAAAATAAAAAAAAAGGGGTATTATGGTTAAAAATATCTGTCTCATCACAGAAGCAAGAGGAGGTTTCCTATGTTCGAAAGAATCGGTCAAGAACTCAGCAAATTCTTTGCAACCGGCATAGGCGCAATTGTACACGCCTTACTGCTGCTGATTTTGGCATTCATTGCCGCAGCGCTGGCAAAGATGCTGGTCACCAAGCTGCTGAATGTACCGAAGGTCAAAAACGCCGTCAGCAAAGTAGACACGGCTGACAATCCCGGCGGCACTGCCAGCTTCATTGGCAAACTTGTCTACTTCATCGTATTTGTTCTGTTTGTGCCCGGCATCTTAAATGCCCTGCATGCGGACAACATCGCCTCTCCCATTTTGAACCTGGTCAATAAGGTATGGGGCTTCCTGCCCAACATCATCGCCGCCATTATTGTGCTGGTTGTGGGCTTCTTTGTGGCCCGTCTGGTGCGTCAGTTGCTGATTCCTATTTTCCAGCGGATTAAAGTGGACAAGCTACAGGAAAAAGCCGGCGTTCAGGTACCGGATTCCGCCAAGCTTTCCAACACCCTGGCTTACATCGTATACGCCCTGATTGTGATTCCCGTTGTGATTGTTGCCCTGAAGGTTCTGCAGATTGAAGCCATTTCCGAACCGGCTGTGGGCATGCTGAATAAGATTTTTGCTGCCATCCCTCAGATTATCGTAGCCCTTCTGGTGATTGCCCTGGGTTATGTGATTGCCCGTTTCGGCGGCCAGATCGTGGAGAATCTGATTGCCTCCACCGGCGTGGACTCCAAGCTGCGTACCGCTATGGGCCATGAGGAAAGCAAGTTCGCCCTGTCCAAGATTGTTCGCATCGTGCTGCAGGCCCTCATCATCATCTTCTTCGTCGTGGAAGGCGTGAATATGCTGGGCTTCTCCGTGCTGAAGGATATCGGCGCCAACATCATCAAGTACCTGCCTAATGTACTGGCTGCCTGCATCATTTTCGTGCTGGCCGTGGTTCTGGCCCGTCTGGCGGAAAATGCGCTGCAGAAAACCAACCTGCGCAGCTACACCGTGCTGGTGAAGGGCGTGATCTTCGCCGCTGCCGGCTTTATGGCTCTGACTCAGCTGGGCATTGCTTCCAAGATCGTCACCTACGCTTTCATCGGCGTTCTGGCAGCTCTGGGCATCGCCTTTGCCGTAGCTTTCGGAATCGGCGGCCGCGACTTCGCCAAGAAGACCTTGGAGAAGGTGTCCGAGAAGATGGAAGAAAAAGTCGAGAAATAATCCATAAGTTTTACCCTCTTTTCTTAGGGGCGGCTTCGGCCGCCCTGTTTTATTCCACTCCCTACTCCCCCCCTACTCCCTCTTGCCTAACTCTGCCTCCTCATGCTATACTGATGCCAATATCAGAGTACCGGAAAGGCGGGATTATGGCGCAAAAAGGATTAACATCGTCACAGGTTCGGAAACTCACGGAAGAAGGCAAAATCAACCGGGTGCCGGATAAGGCAAGCCGTTCAGTTCCGTCCATTTTCTTTCACCAGATTTTCACCTATTTCAATGCCATATTCGCTTTTCTGGCCACCCTTCTGATTATCACCGGCTCTTTCCGCAGTCTCACCTTTTTGCCGGTGGTCATTGCCAATACCTTGATAGGCATTTTCCAGCAGCTTCGTTCCAAAAAAGTTTTGGACGAGCTGGCCCTCCTGGATATGTCGGAATATACCGCTATCCGGGACGGCGCCGAGGTAAAAGTGGCGGCGGACAAGCTGGTGCTGGGGGATGTGATCAAGCTGGCCATCGGTCAGCAAATCCCGGCGGACGCCGTGGTTTTGGAGGGAGAAGCCGGCGTCAATGAGTCCCTGCTCACCGGAGAATCCGACGAGGTAGAGAAGAAGCCCGGCAGCGAATTAAAATCCGGCAGTTTTCTCACCGCCGGCAGCATCATAGCCCGTCTCACCCATGTGGGGGCGGAGTCCTATGCGGCCCAGCTCACTGCCCGGGCCAAGGAAGTGAAAGACAAAAAATCCGAAATGATCCGGGATATCGAAGCTATTATTAAAACCGCCGGCATTCTCATCATTCCCATCGGCGGTATTTTGCTGTACCAATCCATGGCGGTTAACGGCAATAGCTTTAATGATTCCGTGGTTTCCATGGTGGGCGCCGTCATCGGCATGATTCCCGAAGGGATGTATCTTCTTTTAACCATGGCCCTGGCCCTTTCCGCCATGCGGCTGGCTAAAAGCAAGGTACTGCTCCACGATATGCGCAGCATTGAAACCCTGGCCCGGGTGGATGTACTCTGCCTGGATAAGACCGGCACCATTACCAGCGAAGATATGAATGTCAGCGAGCTCTTCCCGCCTTATGATATTAGCG
>CADAAS010000207.1 GCA_902785885.1 Pseudoselenomonas ruminantium | reverse complement strand
GTCTAACCATTACCTCACTATTTTACCAGCTTAGACAACAAGGTGGATAGGAACGGTAGCTATCCGTTTCCAATCCATAATTCTATTGTAGGAGGAGTGCTTGAAAATGGCTAAATTGAAAGTTATCGCTGCATGTGGTTCTGGTATGGGTTCTTCCCAGATTATCAAGATGAAGCTCGAAAAGGTGTTCAAGAAACTGGGCCTTGAAGCGGAAATCTATCATACGAATGTTGGCGATGCCAAATCCCAGGCCAACAACTACGATGTCGTGTTCTGCTCCGAATCCCTCGTGGGCACGTTTAGCGGCACGAAGGCCAAGGTTATCGGCCTGAAGAACTTGCTGGCAGAAAAAGAAATGGAAGAAAAAATCAAAGCCAATATCGTTGACGCATAATGGTGCGTTGGGCGCGATAAGGCGCCCGGTATCAGAAGACCTTCTTCTTTGAAAAGGTTCAAAAGAATATTGGCTGTCAGGCTTAGCATGGAGGGCTGCTGCAAAATGCGGCAGTCCTTTATTGCGGTCATTTTATGGGGATTTTGTCGGAAATTGCGGGAAAAAGGAAGATTTTTATGTGCAAATATCAACTCGGATTATATGAAAAAGCCATGCCGGGAACGTTGAACTGGGTGGAAAAATTGCAAGCGGCGAAAGATGCGGGCTTTGATTATGTGGAAATGAGCATTGATGAAACCGATGCAAAACTTGCTCGTCTGGAGATGAGCGAGGCAGAGCGGGAGGAGATTCGTCAGGCTATGCGTGAAACGGGCGTGCCGTTCCGTTCCATCTGTTTGTCCGGTCACCGCAAGTATCCGCTGGGATGTCCCGACATGGACAAGCAGGAGCGGAGCCTGGAAATCATGGAAAAGGCCGTGAAACTGGCAGCGGATTTGGGCATCCGTACTATCCAGCTGGCGGGCTATGATGTGTATTACGAAGAAGGTTCGGAGAAAACCCGTGCCGACTTTGCCAAGAATTTGCAGCTGGCAACGGATATGGCGGCAAAAGAGGGCATTATGCTGGGCTTTGAAACCATGGAAACGCCGTTTATGGACAATGTGAAGAAGGCCATGGATTATGTGAAGCTTATTGATTCGCCGTACCTGGGGGTTTATCCCGACTCCGGCAATATCACCAATGCCGCGCTCATCTATAACGATGATGTGGCTGAAGATTTGCAGCGCGGCAAGGGGCATATCGTGGCCGTCCATTTGAAGGAAACCGTGCCGGGCAAGTACCGCGAAATTCCTTATGGCACAGGCCATGTGGATTTTGAAACGGTCATCAAGACCAGCTGGGAATTGGGCGTGCGCCGTTTCGTGGCAGAGTTCTGGTTCCTCGAAGGACAGGACTACAAGGCAGAGCTGAAAAATGCCAGCCAGTTTATGCGCAGCCGTTTGGACAAGATGAATTAATAGAGGTGTAATATAATGAAAGCAACGAAAAAAGTTATCGGTGAACTGGAAAAATGTTATTCCCTGGCCATGCTCCATTATCAGGGCAAGGACCATTTCCTCTGCGCCGCAGAAAAGGTCAACAATTGCTACCTCATCAGCCTTGATGGCGAGATTGAGGAAACGGTTTGGGAAGGCCCCGGCGGGGTTATGACCATGGTGCAGGTGCCGGGCACGGACGGCCAGTTCCTTGCTACGCGCAAGTTCTATTCGCCGAATGACTCCAAAGAGGCTTCCATCGTAGTCGTTACGCCGCGTGGCAAGAACGACTGGGAAGTGCGCACGCTTGTTGACCTGCCCTTTGTGCACCGTTTCGGCATCCTGCAGGCAGGCGGCAAAAACTACATCATTGCCTGCGCCTTGAAATCCGACCATGAATATAAAGATGACTGGCGTTTCCCCGGAAAGGTATTCGTGGCTGAACTGCCGGATGACCTCTCCGGCTACAATGACGATAATCAGCTGGAACTGACGGTGCTCAAGGATAATATGCTCAAGAATCATGGCTATTACCTGCACGAGGAAAAGGACGGCTCCACCTCGGCAGTGGTTTCCTGCGATAACGGCGTGTTCCAGTTCTTCCCGCCGAAAACTGCTGGCGGGGAGTGGGAAGTAAAAGAACTTACGAGCGATGCAGCCAGCGATGCCCTGCTCATGGACCTTAACGGCGATGGCGTGGAAGAACTCTGCGCACTGGCTCCGTTCCACGGCGATACCATCAACATCTATGAGCAGAAAGACGGAAAGTTTGAAGTGGCCTATACCTATCCGGAAAAACTGGAGTTCCTCCATGCGATTTTCGGCGGGCAGGTCAATGGGGAAAATACCTTTATCATTGGGCACCGCAAGGGTGAGCGGTATTTGCTGGCCTTTACCTACAAAGATGGCAAATATGTGGCCGATAAGCTCGACGAAGGCTGCGGTGCCGCCAATGTACTGCATTATACCCATGAGGGCAAAGAAATCCTTATCGGCGCTAACCGGGAAATCAATGAGATTGCGATGTATGAGTTGACGAAGTAAAGCTGTTGGGGTACATCGTGGTATGAAGGACGCCCGCGACAGCAGGTAATATTTTCTTTCGCCATAGACAGGCTTGTCAAAAGCTGCGGAAAACACCACCTGCCGTCACGGGCTGGGGTTGGCGAATAGGTGATGTGTACGAGCACAAAATTTTCCAAAACTATTGAAATGGCAATCCCAGTGGTGTATGATATTTGTGTAAGTAATCCTAATGAATAACAATCGGTAATAAAGTGTGCATAGCACAATGTTGGAGGGGAAGTTATGTTAGAAGAACTGAAAGAGAAAGTCTACGAAGCCAATATGCTTTTGCCGAAGCATAATCTGATTACCTTTACCTGGGGCAATGTTTCCGGGATTGACCGGGATAAAGGGCTGTTTGTCATTAAGCCGTCCGGGGTTGAGTATGATGTGATGAAGCCGTCGGATATGGTGGTTGTGGACTTGGATGGCAACAAGGTGGAAGGTGACCTCAATCCTTCTTCCGATACCGAAACGCATCGGATTTTCTACAAGGAATTCCCCAACATTGGCGGTGTGGTGCATACCCATTCCCGCTGGGCTACGATTTTTGCGCAGGCTGGTCAGGGCGTGCGCGCTTATGGCACGACGCAGGGCGATTATTTCTATGGAGAAATTCCCTGCACCCGCGATATGACCGAGGAAGAAATCAAGGGCGCTTATGAGTACAATACCGGCGTGGTGGCTGTGGAACGGTTCAAGAAATATGGTATCAACCCGGATTATGTGCCGGCAGTGCTCGTAAAGAACCACGGCCCATTCACTTGGGGAACGGACTGCTTCAACGCAGTGCATAATGCCGTGGTGCTCGAAGAAGTGGCCATGATGGCTTTCCATACCCAGATGCTCACGCAGGACCGCGACCCCATGCCGCAGGTGTTGCTCGACAAGCATTTCCTGCGTAAACACGGCCCGAATGCTTATTATGGGCAGAAGAAGAATTGACACTCCCCATGCCTAAAGGCAGGGGATTCTTGGTTCGCTGAACACTGCGGCCTAGCCGTAACCAGTTCGACTTACACGTTCTCCCTCCCACAAGG
>CADAAS010000206.1 GCA_902785885.1 Pseudoselenomonas ruminantium | reverse complement strand
GAGTCTATTCATTTGGTGGTCGCGGAAGCTGGCAAGGTTGAAGAAGAAAAGACTGATAAGCAGAATCAAAAGACCGGCGGCAAGCAGGAGGCTGTTGCACCAAAACCGAATGAAACAAGCAAAAGCCGCTGAGATGGTGTGGATTGATTAGGGAGGAGCATTTATGCATTTAGAGGAAGGCCGGGTAATCAAGGCCTATAACAGCTTCTTCTATGTACAGACGGAAACGGAACTTGTCTCCTGCAAGCTGCGGGGCAAGTTCAAAAAGACCCGCAAGAGCCAGGGCGTAGTGCCCGGAGACAAGGTGCTTATTGGAAGACTCTCCGACGGTACAGGCGTGGTGGAGGAACAGCTGCCTCGGGAAAGCCTGCTGCGCCGTCCGGCAGTTGCTAACGTAACACAGGTGATTTTGACCTTTGCTGCCGCTCAGCCGGATTTACATCCGCTGCTTTTAAACCGTTTTTTGGTGCTGGCTGAGTGGTCGAGGCTGAAAAATATTCTGATTTGCATCAATAAGACGGATTTGTACAGTGGTGACAGTGCGACCTTTTTGCAGCACTATGAGCAGGCAGGCTATCGAGTCCTGCGCGTGTCGGCCAAGGAAAATCTGGGTATTGATGAATTGCGGCAGGCACTAGCCGGTGAGACGACGGTTTTTGCCGGGCCGTCCGGTGTGGGAAAGTCTTCGCTGCTCAATGCAATTGATGCGAATTTATCCTTAGCGACAGGGCAGGTCAGCGATAAGATTAAGCGTGGGCGGCATACTACTCGCGTAGCTGAGCTTTTGCCCTATGAGCAGGGCTTTATCGTGGATACGCCGGGCTTTAGTGCAATGGAACTGGGCGAGATTTCCCTCGATGAGCTCGCAGGCTTTTTCCCGGAGTTCCGTCCCTATTTGGGGCAGTGCCGCTTTGCTCCCTGCAGCCATACCCATGAGCCGGATTGCGGCATCAAGGCTGCCTGGGAAGCCGGGGAGATTTCCCGGGAACGCTACGAGGCTTATCAGGCCATCTATAAGGAAATACAGGAAGCGCAACAGTTGAAACGAAAGAAGGAATACAAATGATTAAGATTGCACCCTCCATTTTGTCGGCAGATTTTGCTCATTTGGCGGATGAAGTAAAGAAGGTTACGGATGCCGGTGCCGAATACATCCATATTGATGTTATGGACGGCAGTTTTGTGCCGAATATCACGCTGGGGTCGTTGGTTGTTAAATCTTTGCGCCCGACCAGCAAGGCGGTTTTTGATGTACACCTGATGGTGGAACATCCGGAAACCCATATTGAAACCTTTGCTGAGGCCGGTGCCAATATCATCACCTTCCATTGGGAGGCTGCCCGTCATCATCACCGCATCATCCAGCAGATTAAGGCTGCCGGTTGTAAAGCGGGTATTGCGCTGAATCCGGGCACGCCGCTGTCCATGATTGAAGAAATCCTGCCGGATGTGGATATGGTGCTGATTATGACGGTAAACCCGGGCTTTGGCGGACAGAAGTTTATCGAATCCCAGCTCGAAAAAATCCATATGCTCTATCATACGATTAAGGATATGGGCTTTACCTGCGATATCGAAGTAGATGGCGGCATCAATGCTGAAACCAGCAAACTTGTGCAGGAAGCTGGTGCCAATGTTCTGGTAGCTGGTTCGGCTATTTATGGTGCTGAGGATGTAGCGGCAGCCATCAAGGCAATTCGCGGTTAATTAAGGAGATGTAAGAAATGGCAAAAGAAAAAGCAGTAGTATTGCTTTCCGGTGGTTTGGACAGCTGCACGTGCATGGCTGTGGCTAAAGAAGCAGGCTATGAAGTTTATCCGATAAGCTTCAACTATCATCAGCGGCACAGCATTGAGCTCGAAGGGGCGAAGAAAATCGCGAAGTTCTACGATGTGCCCAAACATCTGATTATTGAAACCAATATGGAGGCTATTGGTGGCTCGGCGCTGACCGACAGCCATATCGAGGTGCCGGACGGGGATGTGAATCGGGATGATGTGCCCATTACCTATGTGCCTGCGCGGAATTTGATTTTCCTGTCCTATGCTATGGCCTATGCCGAAGTTGTGGGGGCAACGCATGTTTATATCGGTGTAAACTCCATCGATTATTCCGGTTATCCGGATTGCCGCCCGGAATTTATTCAGAAGTTCCAAAATTTGGCTGATTATGCGACAACGGCAACGGCAGTTAATGGCACGAAAATCACGATTGAAACGCCGTTGCAGGATTTGTCCAAAAAGGAAATCGTACAGCTGGGCTCGAAGCTCGGTGCGCCCCTGCAGTTTACCCATAGCTGCTATAAGGGCGGCGAGAAGGCGTGCGGAGTCTGCGACAGCTGCAAGCTGCGCCTGCAGGGCTTTGCCGAAGCCGGCGTGGAAGACCCTGTGGAATATGAAACGAGGAACTAAAATGCAGGACGTACAAAACCGCCAGGATAAACGCGGTATTGCCATCCAGAAGGTAGGCATTAAAGAAGCGCATCTGCCGTTTTTGATTAAGACCAAAGAGGGCGGCTATCAGCAGGTGCTCGCAAGAGTACGCTTTACGGTAGCTTTGCCGAGCCAGTACAAGGGCACGCATATGAGCCGTTTTTTGGAAATCCTGATGCCCTGGAGCAAAAAGCCCTTGGCCGAAACGGAAATGGAGGCCATGCTTTCCGAGGCTTTGGAGCGCTTGGAAGCCCATTCAGCGGAAGTGGAACTTTCCTTCAAATATTTCGTGGACAAGGTGGCTCCGGTCAGCCGCCGTACGTCGGTGCTGGATTTGGACTGCTGCTTCACCGGCCGCAAGGAGCAGGGCAAGCCCATGGAATTTCAGTTGGGCGTGGAGGTACCGTTTACCTCCTTATGTCCCTGCAGCAAGGAAATTTCCAGCTATGGCGCCCACAATCAGCGCTCGGTAGCGCGGATTCAGCTGCGATTCAAGGATGGCTATGACTGCATTTTCATCGAGGATTTGGCCGAATTGGTGGAACGGCAGGGGTCTTCGCCAATCTATCCGCTCCTAAAGCGGGAGGACGAAAAGTTTGTCACCGAAGCCGCTTATGAAAATCCCAAATTTGTCGAGGATATTCTGCGGGATACGGTGCTTGTTTTGCGGGATATTGAAGGCTTAGGCTGGTTTTCCGTGGAATGCGAGAACTATGAGTCCATTCACAACCATAGTGCTTACGCGGCACATGAGGAAGAACTATAACTATCCCAAGGGACGGTTTGCATGAGTAAAGTTTACAAACGGTTTATCGTACTTATCCTGCTGGTGGTCGTTATCTCCGGCGTGGTTATCTATACAACCGTTGATATCAATACCCTGAAAAATCTAAATCGTTTTCAGCCATGGTCGATTGGGCTGGCTGTGCTGGCAGTAGGGCTGGGCATGTTCTTTGACGGCAGCCGCCTGATGCATATGGTCAAGATTTCCAATGAGAAAATCAGTCTGTATCAGGCCGTGCAGGTGGTCTTTGGCAATTACTTCCTGGCACTCTTAACGCCGGGCGCAACCGGCGGTGCTGTGGCCCAGCTGATGTTTTTGCGCCACGCGGGTGTGCCTACAGGGAAAGCGACCGTGCTCGTTATTGTGCGTACGCTGCTATCC
>CADAAS010000205.1 GCA_902785885.1 Pseudoselenomonas ruminantium | reverse complement strand
CGGGCAACGGTTAGAAAGTAGTTGAGAACACGCAATTCCATCACAATCAGCTCCTTGTTTTTCCTTTATTATAGATTGTAAATCTATTACTGTAAAGCATAGATAGGCATTTTCTATAAGTATTGGTATTTACATGAAGATAAATTTATAATGGAAAAAAAGGAAGGTGAGGAAATGGAACAGAATGGAAATAAAAGCGTAATGCTGCTTATTCTGGCTACGGGGGTATTTGGCATTCTCAATACCGAAATGGGCTTTATCGGGATTTTGCCCTATATCGCGGAATACTATCAGGTCAGCGTGGTGCAGGCCGGTTGGCTTATCAGCTTGTTTGCCTTGGGGGTAGCGGTGGCAGGGCCGACCATGCCGCTCTTTATGTCCCGCTTTAATCGCAAGTGGGTGATGGTCTTTATTTTGGGGCTGTTTACCGTTTGCAGCACGATTGCTGTCTTTGCCGAAAATTTCTATGTGCTTTTGGCGGTGCGGGTGCTGCCGGCGTTTTTCCATCCGGTCTATTGCGCGATGGCCTTTACCGTGGCGGCAGGATTAGCGCGGACAGGCGAGGAACCGAAGATGGTGGCGAAAATCAATATGGGCGTGGCCGCCGGTATGGTTGCTGGGGTGCCCATCAGCAACTTCTTGGCCGAGCAGTTCAGCCTTCCCGCATCTATGGCGTTCTTTGCCTTGGCGACTTTGCTGGTTATGCTAGCGACATTATGGTTTATTCCCTCAATGCCGGTAAAGGCACGACTGAGCTACGGCAGTCAGCTCGCTGTACTCAAAAAGCCGATGGTCTGGGCATCTATCGTGGCGGTGATTTTCCTCAATGGTTCGATTTTCGGCGTATTTAATTATTTGGCAGAGTATCTGGGTGTTGTTTTCGGCGTAGCACCAGCCTTAGTCAGTATCTTGCTGTTTGTGTATGGTCTTTGTAATATTGGGGGCAGTATGCTGGCGGGAAATCTGCTGACCGTGCGTCCATTGACTGTGGTCAAAATCTTTCCGCTGGCGGTCGCCGTAATCTATATTGCCCTGTTGGGCGGCGGCAGCGTTTGGCCGTTGATGGGGCTTATTGTGGTCATTTGGGGCATCTTGGGCGGTATCAATGCCAATATCAATCAGTACTGGATGGCAAGTGCTGCTCCGGAAGCACCGGACTTTGCCAATGGCCTGTTCTTGACGGCGGCCAATATGGGCTGTGTACTCGGAACTACGGTCAGCGGTCATTTTATTGATGCCTGGGGCACGCAATATGTCGTGCTGGGTGGCCTGTTGTTCTGTCTGTTGGCGGCGCTGATGTTTTGGGTACAATGTTATCGCATGCAGGTGCATACGCCCTTGATGATTCAATCTGAACATTGAAGATGTTGATTTTTATGCTTAGTAAGCATAAAAATATATTTTTTATAAGTATTGGTAATTACAAAACAGAATCGCTATAATGAAATCAAGCAAGAGGATAAACGGTGTAAGTGAAGTGAGGAAAATAGAAATGTTGAAGAAAATAATCAAAAACAAAAAGATGGTTTTGGCCGCTCTAGTGGCAGGCGTGATGTCTTTTGGTCTTATGGGAAATGGTGTACAGGCAGCAGATAAAGGAGTGGCAGGGATGAAGTCTGCAGAAGTTAAAAGCGACAGAATGATTAAGGCTGAAAAATTGCAGCTGACGCAGGAGTGGGACAAGGTGTTCCCCAAGAGTGACAAGGTTGACCATCGCAAGGTGACTTTTGTCAACCGCTATGGCATCACCTTGGCGGCAGATATGTATGTGCCGAAAAATGCACAGGGAAAACTCCCCGCCATTGCGGTAAGCGGCCCGTTTGGTGCCGTAAAGGAGCAGTCTTCGGGGCTCTATGCGCAGGAAATGGCTGAGCGCGGCTTTTTGACCATTGCCTTTGACCCGTCATTTACCGGGGAAAGCGGTGGTCAGCCAAGATTTGTGGCTTCGCCGGATATCAATACGGAAGATTTTTCTGCAGCTGTGGATTTCTTGTCCACGCAGGATAATGTAGACGCGAATCGGATTGGCATTATTGGCATTTGCGGTTGGGGCGGCATGGCACTCAATGCAGCGGCCAGCGATACGCGTATCAAAGCCACGGTGGCTTCCACGATGTACGATATGACCAGAGTTATGGCCAACGGCTATTTTGATTACGAAAAAGACAAGGAAACATTGAAAAAAGAGCGCTATGCCAATCGCGAAGCCATGAATGCTCAGCGCACGGTGGACTATAAAGCCGGTTATTACAAGAACTCCGGTGGTGTGGTTGACCCGCTGCCGGCTGATGCGCCGCAATTTGTGAAGGATTATTATGCTTACTATAAGACGGAGCGCGGCTATCATTCCCGTTCACTGAATTCTAACGGCGGCTGGAATCAGACTTCGGCCCTTTCATTTATGAATATGCCGATTCTGTCCTATGCCGATGAAATCAAGAATGCCGTTATGGTTTTGCATGGTGAGAAAGCCCATTCCCGTTACTTTGGCGAAGATGCCTTCAAAAAGCTCAAGGGCGATAACAAGGAACTGGTGATTGTTCCCGGTGCGTCTCATGTTGACCTCTACGATAACAAAGCCAAGATTCCTTTTGCGAGAATTGAGGCATTCTTTCAGCAGAACTTAAAATAAAATGCTTGAGTTGGAGTCTGCTTCAAGTGATAAGGTAAAGTCACGATAACATGACATAGAGATGTAAGTGAAGTAAAGGAGAATAGAAATGTTGAAGAAAATTGGCAAAAACAAGAAGATGGTTTTGGCTGCTTTGGTGGCAGGCGTGATGTCCTTTGGCATTATGGGGAGTGATGTGACGATGGCAGCAACGCCGGCTAAAACTTTAGCAACAGCTTCGCAGATGCAGCGTTCATCCATCAGCGAGCTGGACAATGACACCCGTGTATTCAAGATTGACAACTCCATTGAAGCCAAGAATGTGAAATTTGAAAACCGTTTTGGCTTTGAAGTGGCCGGTCATCTGTATCTGCCGAAAGACTTTGATGCCAGCAAGCAGTACAAGGCCGTAGTGATTACCGGGCCTTTTGGTGCGGTGAAGGAGCAGTCCTCCGGCCTGTATGCACAGGAATTTGCCAAGCATGGTTATGTGGCCGTAGCCTTTGATCCCTCCACCACCGGTGAGAGCAGTGGCAGCCGCCGCAATATGGGCTCCCCGGAAATCTTTACGGAAGACTACCATGCCGCTGTGGATTTCGTTTCCAATCTGAAATTCGTGAACCCTGATCAGGTCGGTGCCATGGGCATCTGTGGCTTGTCCGGCATGGCCATCACTGCCGCTGGCAGTGACAGCCGCATCAAGGCCGTAGCAACCTCAGCTATGTATGATATGAGTGAAAGCATCAGCGACCATTATAATGGTGCTTACTACACGTCGGAACAGCGGGAGATCGTGAAACAGCATCTGGCTAAGATGCGCAATGAAGAGGCCAGAACGGGCAAGGCCATCCGTGGTGCACATGAATTGGGCGTTGATACCATGTTCCCGGATAAACTGCCTGCTGATGCTAATCCCGTTATTCAGGATTTCTTTGGCTACTATGTAGGCCGTGCCTTCCATCCGCGGGCAATCAATTCCAACAAGCTGGCTTGGGATTCGGTGACGCCGTATGGCTTCTTCGATTTCAAACTCATGAGCAACATTGATGAACTGGGCAATACACCGGTCATGCTGATTACCGGCGATAAGGCACATTCCAAATATTTCTCCGATAATGTCTATGCCGCCATCAAAGGGGAGAAAGAAGAAATCGTTGTTCCTGGTGCTACCCATGTAGACCTCTATGACCAGATGGACAAGATTCCCTTTGATAAACTGTTTGCCTTCTTTGATAAAAATCTGAAGTAATACTAAGATGCAGCCCTGCGAATGGTAAGACCTTTGCAGGGCTGCATCTTAGTACTTGACTTGGAGTACACTTCAAGTGTTAGAGTAAAGGAGGAACATGTGTATGGAGGAGAGAATGATGAGCAAAAACGTAATAATCATATCTACAAGTCTTAGAAAAAACAGCAATTCCGAGGCTTTGGCCACGGCTTTTGCTGCAGGGGCCAGGGAGGCTGGACATGTGGTGGAGCAGATTACCCTGCGGGATAAGACTATAAATTTCTGCAAAGGCTGTTTGGCCTGCCAAAAGACCATGCAGTGTGTGATAAACGACGATGCCAATGCAATCACGGCTAAAATCGGTCAGGCGGATGTGGTCGTTCTGGCAACGCCGG
>CADAAS010000204.1 GCA_902785885.1 Pseudoselenomonas ruminantium | reverse complement strand
GGATGTGGACGCCTATACCGGCGGCTACAATCTGCAGGCGGCATTTTCCATGGGCGCGGCCGCCGGCAACTGGAGTGTGTGGAACGATTAATCATATATACCTATAAAACAAAGGGGTTGTCTGAATGGAAAAAATCCAGATTGAAAAAGCCCGTCAGGGCCTGCAAGGCGAAATCGTAATACCCGGTGACAAGTCTATTTCCCATCGCAGCGTCATGTTCTCTGCGCTGGGGGATACGCCGGTACGCATTAAGAATTTCCTGCACGCACAGGACTGTATGTCCACCGCAGCCTGCATGGAGGCTCTTGGTGCCCAGGTGGAGTTTATCAGCGATACGGAGCTTATCGTCACAGGTAACGGCCTGCATGGCCTCAAAGAACCGGCAACGATTCTGGATGCGGGCAATTCCGGCACAACCTTACGCCTTTTGATGGGGATTTTAGCCGCCCAGCCCTTCCTGTCCACCTTCACGGGTGATGCCTCTCTGCACAAGCGTCCCATGGGACGGGTAATCAAGCCGCTCTCCCAGATGGGTGCACAGATTTATGGCCGCGAAAACAATGCCAAGCTGCCGATTACGGTCGTACCTGCCAAGAAAAAGCTCACGGGTATGCACTATGACAGCCCAGTGGCCAGTGCGCAGGTAAAATCGGCCATTTTGCTTGCCGGCATGTTTGCCGAAGGCGAAACGACGGTCAATGAACCGTTTGTATCCCGTGACCATACGGAACAGATGCTTGCAGCCTTTGGTGTGCAGCTGAAGCGTGAAGGTACGGCCGTAACCATTCAGCCGGTTGAAAAATTCACCGCTCCACAGGAAATCGAAGTTCCCGGCGATATCAGTTCTGCCGCCTATTGGCTCGTTGCTGGCAGTATCGTACCCGGCAGCAAACTGCTCTTGAAAAACGTCGGCATTAATCCCACGCGTACAGGGATTCTCGACGTGCTCAAGGACATGGGCGCAAAGATTACCCTGCAGAATGAACGCACAAGCGGCGGGGAAGCCGCAGCGGATATGCTGGTGGAATACAGTGAGCTGCATGGTGTGTCCTTTGGTGCCGAAATCATGCCGCGCCTGATTGATGAAATCCCCATTATTGCCGTAGCCGCGCTTTGCGCCAAGGGGGATACCGTGATTACAGGCGCTGGCGAACTGCGCGTCAAGGAAACCGACCGCCTGATGGCCATTGCCAAGGAATTCAACAAACTTGCTCCCGGCGCAATTGAGGAAAAAGAGGACGGCTTGATTATCCACGGCAATGCGCAGCTAAAAGATGCCACGGCTTTTTCCTATGACGACCACCGCATTGCCATGTCGCTGGCCATTTTGGGCACGGCAGGCAATGGCGTAGAGATTGAAAATCCCGCATGCGTCAATATATCCTATCCCGAATTTTATCAGACTTTGGAGGAAGTACAGAAATGAAAAATTTAGTAGTAGCAATTGATGGACCTGCCGGAGCAGGCAAGAGCACCGTATCGCAGCTAGCTGCCAAGAAACTTGGTTACACCTATATCGACACGGGTGCCATGTACCGCGCGGTAGCCTGGAAAACGCTTCAGCAGCATAAAGAGGTTACAGATGAACTGATTCTGGACGTGGTTAAGGATATCGACGTTGACCTGCAGTATAAGGATGGCAAGACCACGGTTGCTGTAGATGGCACCGATGTGACGGGCGAAATTCGCACACCGGAAGTCAGTGCCATTGTGTCGCAGGTAGCTGCCCTTGGCCCTGTCCGCGAAAAGATGGTTGACCTGCAGCGCAAGATGGGTGAGCGGGGCAGCGTGCTCATGGATGGCCGCGATATCGCCACCAATGTCCTGCCTAATGCAGATGTCAAGATTTTCCTGACGGCCTCCATTGAGGAACGTGCCCGCCGCCGTCACAAGGAACTCACGGAAAAAGGCTACGAGATTGATATGGAGCAGATGAAAGCCGATATCGCTGCCCGCGATAAAGCCGACAGCGAACGGGAAATCTCGCCGCTGGTACAGGCTGAAGATGCTACGCTTCTCGATACCACGGGCTTGTCCATTGATGAAGTAGTTGACCGTATCCTCGCTATGTGTCAGTGAGGTGCTCCATGTTATATAGTTTATTGCAGCTTATCTTCAGCATTTTTTTCAAACTCTTTTTCCGCGCCGAAATCTATGGCCGGGAAAATATGCCCAAGGACGGTGCCGTAATTCTGGCCGCCAACCACATGAGCAATTGGGACCCGCCCTTTGTGGCTACCTTCCTGCATCGTCCGGTCAGCTATATGGCCAAGATTGAACTCTTTAAGAACCCCATCTTTGGCCGGGCAATCACCGCCTGCCATGCTTTCCCCGTAAAGCGTGGTGCCGCCGATAGAGGGGCCATCAAAGCGGCCTTGCAGGTACTCAAAGAAGGCCGCTGTCTGGGGCTGTTCCCCGAAGGTACGCGCAGCCGTACCGGCAAAATGGGCAAGGCAGAAGCCGGCGTAGGGCTGATTGCCGCCATGAGCGGTGCGCCCATCGTGCCTGCCGCCGTTATCGGCACGGATAAGATTTTTGCCAACGGCGGACATTTCCCAAAGCTCAAGGTTATCTATGGTGAGCCCATGCAGTTCACCGGCGACCATAAGGATAAAGAGGCACTGGCGGAATTTTCCCAGCAGGTAATGGATAAAATTGCCTCCATCAAGGCTGAATATCAAGGTTAAACAAATGAGGTGATACGGATGATTTTGCAGGCAGTAGTAACGAAGTACATTCCCACCAATGCGTATTTCTATATCGACGATACGACTAAACATGGTTTTCTGATTGACCCCGGCGCACAGGCGGATAAGCTCCAACAGATTGTTGAGGAGAAGGGCTTTGTTATTGAAAAGATTCTCCTGACACACGGCCATTTCGACCATATCGGTGCGGTAAGTGTTTTGCAAAAAGCCTGGAATGCAGAGGTATGTATGCACGAAAACGGCAAGGACTATGCCGAAAATCCTGCCTGGAATCTTTCGATTCAAACCGGGCAGGGGATTGTACTGGACAATGTTACCTATCTTCCCGATAATGCCATGATCACCTTAAATGCCAATCCCGAGCATAAACTTCAGCTTATCGCCGTTCCCGGCCATACTTCTGACGGCTGTACCTATTACAGTGAAAAGGACGGTGTGGCCTTTGTTGGCGACAGCGTATTCTACGAAAGCTACGGACGTACCGATATGCCCGGCGGCGATGAAGAAACCTTGCTCAAAAATATAGCCCAGCGCATAATGTGTTTGCCTGAATCAACCATATTATTGCCTGGTCACGATGAACGCACGAGCGTAGAGCATGAACGTAAAATGCCTTGGTACACAGGGCGAATATAAAAAATGCCATCTGATTGTCTATTGACCAGTCAGATGGCATTTTATAAAAACAAGAAAACGAGAGATAATATGTATGCATCAGCAGAACAGATAGAGATAATCAACGCATCACAGAAATTGCAGCCGGGACAAGTGATGAAGATTGATGCCTGTGCCGGTTCAGGCAAGACCACAACGTTGGTGGCTGTGGCCAATGCCAATCCGCAGAAAAGATTCCTGTATTTAGCCTTTAACCGCAGTATTGCCGACAAGGCCAATCAGGTATTCCCGTCCAATACCCGGGCTATGACTATGCATAGCATGGCTTACCGGCATTTCTTCCG
>CADAAS010000203.1 GCA_902785885.1 Pseudoselenomonas ruminantium | reverse complement strand
GTGACGGTGTGATGAAAAATTTTCGTGCACTACTGGGGTTGATGTTGATTGCCATGACTATGCTGTGTTTTAGCGGTTGTGGCGGCGGTGGAAGTGCTTCGAGCACGGTGTTTTACTTGAGCCATCAGGATGGAGATGGATTTACGGATATGATCCGGAAATCTTTTGCCAACAAAGCCCAGGCTGCGGGGATTTCTGTGGAATTCCGGGATGCCAAGGGCGATGTCAGCTTGCAGATTGACCAGATGAAGGAAGCAATTGAGGCTAAGCCCGGTGCCATTGTGCTGCTAGCGGTGGATGCTACGGCGCTGGTGCCCATGGTGGAGAAGGCCAATGAGGCCGGTATTCCCATTATTATTACCAATCGTGGCCTGAACGGCGGCAAATTCTTTTCCTGCATGACGGATGAGAAGCAGGCTGGAAGAATGCAGGGCGAATACATGGCCAAGAATCTGCCGCCCAATGCCAAGGTGGTCTATCTCGAAGGCGAAACGGGATTTGATGCCAGCGTGAAGCGCTGGGAAGGTTTTAAGGAGGCCTGCCTGGACAAGCGCCCGGATGTGCAGCTTCTGGCCAGCAAATCGGCTAACTGGCGCACAGCGGATGCCCTCAAAGATGTAGCGCTCTGGCTAAAGCTGTTCCCGCAGATTGACGGCGTGGTTGCAGCCAATGATGGCATGGCTGTTGGTGCCGTGCAGGCTCTTAAAGATGCAGGCCGCTTGAATGGCTGTCTGGTATCCGGCGTTGATGCGGTGGATGATGCCCTGAAGCTTATCGCTAGTGGGGAAATGAGCCAGACGGTCAAGCAGGATGCGGATGCTTTGGCAGAGGGTGTCTTTAAGCTCACCGACGCCTGTCTGAAGGGGACGATTCCCACGGAGAACATCACTGTGGACTTTACCCCCATTACCAAGGAAAACATAGCGCAGTTCCGCAAATAAGGGAAGGGGGATACAGTCATGGAAAATTTGAGTGTAAGAACCAAGATACTGCTGCTTTCTGCGATTATGCTGATTATCACCTGCGTGGTGGCGGCAGTGGGGATTTATTCCAATCACAAGTCCAAACAGTCCTTGGATGATATGTATAATTACAACCTGATGACCACCCAGTACCTCAATGATGCCAACAATCATCTGCGGGGAATTGATGTGGATGTGGCTTACCTCTTGCAGCAGGATTTCTCTGCCGACAGCCGCAAGATCATCCTGGCGGACATCAGCGGGCGATTGGACTCCATCAAGGGGGATATTGAAAAGGTCAAGGAAATCGATAAAAGCCCCCGGGCGCAGGAAACAATCGCCAGCCTGGAAAAGAACCTCGTGACGGTAGCCTCCAAGGTCAAGGACTGCGAATCGCTGGGCAATACCCCGGAGGATAAGGTAAAGCTTTTTGAAAACCTCTCCGCCACCGGTGTTATTGCCACGGATATGGCGGTGCTGACCCCGGATAACGTATTGCAGGGCAAGGTGCTCTTTGAGGAAAACAACGCCAATTACGATTTGACCATCAAGATTTTCCTGAGCATTATTCTGGCAGGCCTGCTGGTGGGGATTGCCGTGGGCTTCCTGATTGCCCGGAACATCGCCGCACCGCTCTCGGCTTCCATCGAACAGCTCAACGCTGTTGCCGATGGGGATTTGACCCAGGATATCCCGCAGCAACTGGCTGCCCGTCAGGATGAAGTGGGCATGATGGTGCAGGCGCTCGATAAAATGCAGAAATCCCTGCGTACCGTGCTGAAAAATGTCCATGACGAGGCGGAAAACAGCGCCAATATGGTGACGGATGTTCAGGCTTTGGTCGGCAACCTAAATGAAAGCACACAGGATATGTCGGCTGTAACCGAGGAAATGGCCGCCGGCATGGAAGAAACCGCTGCCTCCACCGCGAGCATGCAGAATCTTTCCGACCATCTGCGGGAAAAAATCCATGCTACGGCTAAGGACGCTGCTGACAGTGAGGGCTATACCGTGGAAATTGCCCAGCGGGCAGGCTCTCTCAAGGCCACCATGGAAAAATCCAGCAAAGAGGCAGAACAGATGTATGAGGGCACGAAGAAATCCCTCGAAGAAGCCATTGAATCTGTTAAGGTTGTCGATAACATCAATAATCTCACGCAGGACATTACGGAAATCGCCGAACAGACCAATCTGCTGGCCCTCAATGCCGCAATCGAAGCGGCCAGAGCCGGTGATGCCGGCCGCGGCTTTGCCGTAGTTGCTGACGAGGTTAGAAAACTGGCCGAACAGTCCCATGACACCGCCGAAAAGATTAAGGAGCTGACCGGCAAGGTGACCGGCTCGGTACAGAATCTCTCTGATGGTGCTTTTGACCTGCTGACATTCATGGATGAAAAGGTCGGCAAGGATTACGAACTTATCAATGAAACGGCTATCCGCTATCAGGAGGATGCCGATTACGTCAATGAATTCGCCAAGAAGAGCAACACGGCGTCGCAGGACCTTATCCGTGCCGTGGAAACCATGAACCAGTCCATGGAAGAAATTGCCAAGGCTACCCATGAAGGGGCTGTAGGCAACACCACCGTGGCCGAAAAAGTCACCGATGTGGCACAGAAAGCCAACGACATACTGGAAATGATGAACGCATCTATGGAAGGTGCGGAAAATCTTAAAAAACAGGTAGCGAAGTTTAAGGTATAGCAGGAAATTCAATACCGGCTGACGAATAAGTTAGCCGGTATTTTTTTTGTAGAATAAATACTTATGGTGTTCTCGTATTGTAATGTTGTATACAAATAGTGTATAATAACCCTATGACTTCAACTTGAAATGTAAACTTAGAGACTGTGAAGTTGTGTTTTGTCATGGCTCCGCAGACGATGGGGAGGGCTTGCTTTGATGATGAATGGAGCTCAGGCGGTATTGGAAAGCCTGAAAAAGGAAGGCGTAGATGTGGTGTTCGGCTATCCTGGGGGAGCGGTGCTGACACTGTATGATGCGGTTTACAAGATGAAATTTCCGCATATATTGACCCGGCATGAGCAGGGGGCTATTCATGCGGCAGACGGCTATGCGCGGGCTACAGGGAAAGTCGGAGTAGTCTTTGCCACCTCCGGGCCGGGGGCAACGAACCTCATTACGGGCATTGCGACGGCCTGCACGGATTCGGTGCCGCTGGTCTGTATCACAGGACAGGTGGCTAACCCCTATATCGGCAAGGACTCTTTCCAGGAGGCCGATATTTTCGGCATCACGACGCCGATTACCAAGCATAATTATCTGGTCAAGGACGTCAAGGAACTGCCGCGTGTGCTCAAAGAGGCATTCTTTATTGCCCGCACGGGTCGTAAGGGACCGGTGGTTATCGATGTGGCCAAAGATGTCTTTGATGCCAAAATCGACTATAAATATCCCGAAACGGTAAACTTACGCGGCTATTCTGGTGTCTATGATGGGCATGAGGAGGAAATTGCGGCTGTGGTGGAATCGGTACGCAAGGCTGAACGCCCGCTGATTTTCGCTGGTGGCGGCATCATCAGTTCCGATACGGCGGCCGAGGTGCAGAAGCTGGCGCAGAAATTGGGTGTGCCCGTGACTTCAACGCTTTTGGGGTTGGGGGCCGTGCCTGCTGATACCGAAGGTTTCTTGGGCTTTGCGGGGATGCATGGCAGTTATGCCTCCAATATGGCCATTCAGAAATGCG
>CADAAS010000202.1 GCA_902785885.1 Pseudoselenomonas ruminantium | reverse complement strand
TTTTGGAGAAATTATGACAATACAGATTGCTGTTGGGATTCTGCTGATTCTCGGTGCGACGGCGGTGCTGTCTGTTCCGGTGAAAAAAACAAGTTGTGACATGACATCACACCGGGGTCTTGCTGCAAAGAAATCGTAGATTGGATTTGTAAGGTTTTCGATATTTGATAAGGAGTAAAATGAAAATATGGGAGAGCGTTTTTTCGTGGCAAGCTGTGTTTTTACGGAAGGCGAGCCGGAACTCAGCCGCAAGGTATAGGCATATGTGAAGGACAGGTTGCCACTACTGCATTCGTGGCTTGAACCTGGGCGGCAAGCAGGGGATTCATCTTGCAAGGCTGCTGTTTGAGCCGGAAAATGTGTGACAATAACATGTAAAAAAAACATTGACAACCTAGATGGGGGATGTTATACTACAGCGTGTAACAAATAATGTTACATGCTAGATTCCAGTAAGGAGGATGTATATCATGAAAATCGCAGTTGTAGCAGCTAATGGTCGTGTTGCCCAGAAGGTGGTCAAGGAAGCTCAGAAGAGAGGCTTTGATGTCACGGCTTTTGCCCGTGGGGAGGAAAATAAGTCCGGTGCAACAAAGTTTGTGAAGAAGGACATCATGGATTTGACCAAGGAAGACTTGGCAGGTTTTGATGCCGTAGTTGACGGCTTCGGCGCTTGGAAAGACGAAGACCAGCCCATGCACATCAAGACTTCTCAGCATCTTTGCGATGTACTTTCCGGTTCAGATACCAGACTTTTGATTGTAGGCGGTGCTGGCAGTCTCTACGTGAATGCCGAACATACCGCACAGGTCAAGGATGATCCGAGCTTCCCGGCGATGTTTCTGCCTTTGGCTAATGCCCAGGGACAAGAGTTAGAGGAACTTAGGAAACGTGATGATGTAAAATGGACGTTCATCAGCCCCGCCGGAGATTTTCAGGCAGACGGGGAACGTACCGGCAAGTATATTCTCGCCGGAGAGGAACTTACGCTCAATTCCAAAGGAGAGAGCATTATCAGTTATGCCGATTATGCCATTGCCATGGTGGATGAAATTGAAAAGGGCAGCAATATCAAGAAGAGAATCAGCGTTGTCAGAGAATAATATGCAAGTTTGAGGCTTTGTCTTGCCAACCCGCCTGTAATATGATAAATTACAGGCAAGGAGGCTTCAAGATGCAAATATCGACCAAGTTCACTATAGCGGTACATATCATCACCTGCATAGATTATTTCAAGGACACACTGCCTGTCACCAGTAGTTTCCTAGCTGGCAGTGTCGGTGTAAATCCCGTGATAATCAGGGGAGTTATGTCAAAACTGAAAGAAGCGGGTATTATTGCCATAAGTCAGGGTAAAAGCGGTATTACCTTGGCGCGTCCGTTGACGGAAATAACCTTTTATGATGTCTACAAGGTTACGGATGGTGTCAATGAAACTGGTTTGTTCCACATGCACGAAAATCCCAATCCGAACTGTCCGGTAGGGCGGAATATCCAAATGGCAATGGTAGGTAAGCTGCAGGATATACAAGCTGTGATGGAGCAAAAGATGCAAGAGACAACCATAGCTGACGTAGCGGTTGATATCCGCAGAAAAATCAAGCAGGCAGGATAGATAAGTTATCAGCCGCCGGTTTCTGCCCTATGGCAGCAATCGGCGGCTAAATTTTTGCAGCTATGGGACGAATACTTATACTCGCGAGCGGTGAAATCTTTACCTTGCAACAACTCGCCCGCGGTATATGCATAAAGATATGTGCCGAAAAGAAAGAAAGAAAAGGTTCTCGTAAGACGGAGCCTTTGCCGCTTTCCATTTCCCGCTTTTCTTTCTTGGTGGTCTCCCCATAGTAGGTTTTTGCTGTTCTAATGGAGTATGAGTGTTTTTTTACCAGACGGTTGTCTCGGTTATATGGTCGAACAGTGTCGCAAATCTTTTACGCTCCGTAGCAAGTGCCACCAAATAATAGTCGGTATGACATTCCGAGTCAATGAGCGGCACATTAATCCGTCCATGCAGCGTCTGCCCGTGCCGTATATGATAGCTGGATTCGAATACGGGATAGGATGAGTTCATGGCAAGTTCCCAAAAGGATTCCTGTTCGATTTGCAGGAGATATTTGGCATTCGGTGTTTTGGCCCGATGGGTGTTTGCCCAAAATCCGATCCGTGACAGAAGCAAAATGGACATCCCGTCCAGATCGGACAGATGAACCTCTGAGCGAGTCGCCAGCGGATTTTCAGGCATCAGGGAGATAAACAAGTCCTCGTGTCCGCATTTCTTCCAATGGAACTGCTCTCCCTTCGGCTGTTCATGGACAACCGCTATCTGGTAAATCCTGCGCTCTAATTTTTCCAGAAAGGAACTATCATCCGTCATATCCGCCGATATGGTAAGTCCTGCAAAAAAATTATTGAGAAGGGGCGTCAGGACTGCCTGGGGTATGGGAGCGCAAAAACCCACGGAGATGGTATGAAGGCTGCGGTCATAGGCTTTGACGTGGGCTTCGAACTCCCTGTCTTCCTCCAGTACGCGGCGAGCCATGCTGGCGGCAAAAGTCCCGCATTCGTTCAAAAGGAGACGGTTCTTGCTGCGGGCAAACAGGGTCACGCCCAAGGCGGCCTCCAATTTTTTCATGGAGCGGGTCAGGGCAGGCTGGGATGTGTGCAGTTTTTCAGCAGCAGCAGAGAGGGTGCCGCAGTCGGCAAAGGCCGCCAGCTGCTCCAGTAAATGTATTTCCGTCATCGCTTTCCTCACTATTCGATTCTGATATAGCAGATTTCACTATTGGCATTGTACAACATTCAGCAGGCGATGTAAACTGTAAACGAGGGGAGTCTGTATTTTACGGGAAATGCGTTTGCCCCTTGCGACATGAGAGAGGAGCGAGGAACAGTGGAAAGAAAGAATTTGGGGTTCGGCTGGATGCGGCTTCCGCTCAAATCCGACGATTCTCAGGGCATTGACCTTAATACAGTCAGTCGCATGGTGGATGAATATATGGCGGCGGGCTACAATTACTTTGATACAAGCTATGTCTATCACGATGGGAAAAGCGAAAATGCCATCAAGGAATGTTTGGTGAAGCGCAAGCCCCGGGAGACCTTCCTTTTGGCCTCGAAGCTTCCTACCTTTATCATCAAGGAAGAGCAACAGGTCATTGATATTTTCCAGCAGCAGCTTGCAAATTGCGGCGTGGAATACTTCGATTATTTCCTGCTGCACAACCTGAATGCCATTCGCTATGAACATGAAGTCAAGTCCTGCCGTATGTTTGAGCATTTGCAGGAGTGGAAAGACGAGGGGAAGATCCGGCACATCGCTTTTTCCTTCCATGACTCTGCCGATGTACTGGATAAAATTCTGTCCGAGCATCCCGAGGTAGATGCGGTGCAAATCGTGATTAACTATATTGACTGGGAAGCCCGCCTGATTCAGGCAAAGAAATGTTACGAGACCATTCGGCGGCACAACCGCCAAGTGATTATCATGGAGCCTGTAAAGGGCGGCCTCCTGGCAAAAGCTCCGGCAGAGGCCGAGGCACTGATGAAATCACTTCAGCCAGAAAAATCAGTTGCATCATGGGCCTTGCGGTTTGTCGCCGAATTAGACGGGGTTTTAGCGGTTCTTTCCGGTATGTCGAATCTCGAACAGTTGCACGACAATATTTCCACCATGAAGGAATTCGAGCCGCTGACGGCAGAGGAAAAAGAGGTTATCCAAAAATGCAGCCGCATCTATCGGGAAAACGGCTCGGCCAAAACCGCCGATTTCTCGGAATATGACGGCATAAACCCCAAGGGAATCTCCGCAGCCGC
>CADAAS010000201.1 GCA_902785885.1 Pseudoselenomonas ruminantium | reverse complement strand
GCCTTTTTCATCAATATGGGCGATATTGTGGACAACGGGGAAGACCATACGCAGTGGCAGGCCTGGTTTCATGGCGTGGACGGCATAATTGACCGGATTCCCTTCGTGCCATTGATGGGCAACCATGAAACCTACAATCTGAACTGGAAGGTACGTCTGCCGGAGGCTTATCTGAAGTATTTTGCCGTTCCGGATAATGGCAGCGCAAACTTTGGCCGGTATTATTATTCCTATGACTATGGTGATGTACATTTTATCGTGCTGAACAGCCAGTGGGACGAAACGGAGGATTTTAAGCCGGGCTTGCGGGACGAGCAGGTGGCCTGGCTGCGGCAGGACGCTGCGGCAAGCAGGAAGAAGTGGAAGATTGTGCTGGTGCATAAGGATGTTCTGCAATATCGCATCCATAACCGTCCGGAGCGCAAGGAAGGGATATCCGATGTAGGCGAGGTCTTTATGCCGCTGTTTGATGAATTGGGCATCGACCTTGTCTTTTCGGCCCATCTGCATACCTATCGCAACCGGGGACATATCCAGAACTTCCAGCGCAGCGCGAAGGGGCCGCTGTATATCCTTACCGGTGTGGCGGGAAATGTACGCTATCCCGGCTTGTGGATTGACCATAAGCTCGATGAAGTCGTTGCGCCGCAGCCGGAGACGGACAATTACCTGACGATGGATGTGAAGGGCGATGAAATCACCGTCCGATGCTTCCTGCCGGACGGCAAGGAAATCGACAAGGTAATTTTGCAAAAAAATCATTGACAGCAGTGCGCTGATTGTGATAAACTAATCAAGTCGTGAACAAGAAGAAGCCACCGCTTCTCACCTGATGGCCGCATGTGAAGGTCAGTTGGGTTTATAGCTTTGAGTTTTGAAGGTGGCTTTGTGCCGCCTTTTTCTTGTTTGGATAAGAGATGTAGACTTTAAGCAGGAGGTGTTTTACTATTAGCAAAGAATCTTTACGCATCAATGAGGAAATTCGCATCCGTGAAGTCCGCGTGACCAGCGCTGAAGGCGAACAGCTGGGCATCATGGCAACTCGTGACGCACTGCGCATGGCCGAAGAACAGCATCTTGACCTCGTCGAGATTGCGCCGAAGGCAAAGCCGCCGGTGTGCCGCATCATGGACTTCGGCAAGTACCGCTATGAACAGCAGAAGCGGGAAAAGGAAGCGAAGAAGAAGCAGAAGGTTATTAACATCAAAGAAGTTAAGCTTCGCCCCAACATTGAACAACACGATTTTGACGTCAAGTTGAAGAACGCACTTCGTTTCGTAGAGGAAGGGAACAAGGTCAAAGTGACCATCATGTTCCGTGGCCGTGAGCTTTCCCATCCGGAACTGGGCAAAACTGTCCTGGGCCGTGTGGCAGAAGCCTTGGGCGACCGTGTTTCCATTGAACGCAATGCCAAACTTGAAGGAAAAAATATGACGATGATCGTTGCACCGAAAGTGCAGAAAGCATCGAAGCCCAAACAGCCTGCACAGGAATCCTGATGCAAAGGCTAATTTAAGGAGGAAAATGTAATGCCAAAGATTAAGACTCGCAGAGCAGCAGCTAAACGCTTCACCATGACTGGTAGCGGTGAAAACTTCAAACGCAACAAGGCTTTCAAGAGCCATATCCTGGAGAAGAAGTCTCCGAAGCGTAAACGTAACCTGCGCAAGGCCGCTATGGTTACTGCCGCTGATTTCGGCCGCGTAAAGAGAATGCTCCCGTACGCATAATTTTTTCGTAATTGACTCGTTTATTTTGATTTTTTAGGAGGATGAAACCATGCCAAGAGTAAAAGTAGGCGTGACTGCACATAGACGTCATAAGAAAATCCTGAAGCTCGCTAAGGGTTACAAAGGTTCCAAGAGCAAACAGTTCAAGAAAGCTAACGAGACCGTAATGAAGGCTCTCTACTACGCTCGTCGTGACCGTCGTGCGAAGAAGGGCAACTTCCGTCGTCTCTGGATTGCTCGTATCAACGCTGCTGCACGTGTAAACGGCATTTCCTACAGCCGTCTCGTTTGCGGCCTGACCAAGGCTGGCGTTGAAGTAAACCGCAAGATGCTGGCTGACCTGGCCATCTCTGATGAAAAGGCTTTCGCTCAGCTCGTTGCTGTTGCTAAAGAAAACCTCTAATTTCAGGTTTATCGTGAACGTGAAGACAGTTCCTGCGGGGACTGTCTTTTTTGGTGAAAAAATTCGGCTAAAATTTGCCATAATACTGATTTTTAAGTAAAATAAAGGTGGGATTGATAAAAAATAAAAGGGAAGATAAGGGGCGTTTTTTGGTGATTGATGAACATGAATGGAGATATGTTTTACAGGCAGCCAGTGATGGCACGTTTTCAGCTGCGGCCAAGAGACTTTTTGTGTCGCAGCCATCGCTTTCGCAGTCGATAAAGAAGATTGAAGGGGAAATTGGCTTGCCGCTCTTTGACCGCAGTCAGACGCCTTTGCAGCTCACGGCGGCGGGCGAAATCTATGTACGCAAGGCCAGGGAAATGCAGCGGATTTATCATGAGCTTGTGCAGGAGACGGCTGACCTTACGGGGATGAAATCGGGAACGCTGATTATCGGCAGCTCCCGCACGCGCTCGACCTGCTATCTGACCCAGCCCATTATCGAATTTCACCGCCGCTATCCGGGCATCAAGTTGATGGTAAAGGAACACAGTGTCCATGAGTTAAAACAGATGGTGGCAGAGGGCGCTGTGGACTTTGCGTTGATTTATGAGCCCTTGGAGAATAATTTTGAGCGCATTCCGTTGTTGGCGGAAAAGACGCTACTGGCATTGCCGGCAACGCATCCCTTTGCGCAAGGGTACAACCATATGCCGGGGACACCTTATCCGAAGATGTCCTTTGCGCGCATGCACGGGCAGCCCTTTATCTGCCTGCAGGAAAGCCGGCGGATGTCGCGGATTTTCAGTGACTTGTGCGTGGAGACACAGTGCCGTCCGGACGTGGTCTTTGAGGCCAACAGCATTGTGGATGCCGCAGAACTCTGCGCCGCCGGCATGGGGGCAACGCTCGTCACCGATATGGTGGTGCATAATGGCCGCTGGTCGGAGCCGCCCTGTTTCTTCCAACTGGAGGAACAGGTGGATGACCGTCAGCTTGTAGCGGCCTATGGCAAGAACAAGCATCTTTCACAGGCGGCACGAAAATTTATCGAGCTTTTGCAGGGAGAATAAAATTTTTGGCGAATAAAAGCAGTAAGCGAGAAGTTGTCTGACTTTTTGCTTACTATTTTTAGTGTAAGGAAAAAAAGGGAGGTATTTTTGCATGTTTGACAACATCAAAATGAATGTTAAACTGCTGCTGATTGTAGGCGTGGCGGCCGTGGCTATGGTGGTCATCAGTCTGGTGGGTTACCGCTCCCTGACAAATGCCGATGAGGCAATGGAGAACCTGTACAATCGGGAAATGCAGGGCGTGCAGCACCTCGGCACAGCCGTAGAACAGAGCCGCGTGATGATGGTCAAGACCTTGCAGGCGGTCATGCTCAAGGATAATCCTGAGCATCTGCAGCGGGTGAAGGGGCAACAGCAGAAAGCCCAGCAGGATTTTGATGCGGCGATTACGGCCTATAAAGAAGCCATGAAAGGTTCGGAACTGGCCAATATCCCCGAAATTGACAGCGAGTGGCAGAAGTATCAGGGCGTGATGAATAAGGTGATGAGCCTCTCGGCGGCAGGCAATACGGAAGAAGCCCTGACGGTCTATGAAAAAGACGGTTCGCCGGCAACAAGAGGCCTGCGGGATGCATTGCATGGGCAACAAGACAAGATTAATCAGGCGGCAGCAGCGGCTAATGAAGCCAGCAGCAGCGCCAATGGTGCCGCTGCGATAACGATTCTAATCGTGACGCTGGCCGCACTGGTCATTCAGGCTGGTATTAGTCAGGTTATT
>CADAAS010000200.1 GCA_902785885.1 Pseudoselenomonas ruminantium | reverse complement strand
CTTCGGGACGGCAAAAGCGGACGCAGTGAATGAGGAATGAAACATAAAAGTTAACTTTCTACGGAAGGTTTATGGCTTTTTATAAGTTTTCAGTAACGGGGAGCGGCAGTGGATTGGAAAGCATTTTTTACCAAACATACCCTGGGCTGTCTGGCGGGCGGATTCGCGATTGGCTTGGTGGTTTGTGCCATCGGAGCGGGCATGATGTCTTTTTCCGGGTCGGTGGCGTTTTGTGGTTCCTGCCATGCGATGAAAGGCGAAGCAGCATCCTTTGCCAAGTCAACGCATAGCAAACAGGATTGTGTGGAATGTCATCTTCCCCATGATAATATGGCCATCTATATGATTGAGAAGGGCCGTACGGGCATGGTGGATACCTATCATGCGGTGCTCAGGGATTATCCGGCGCGGATTGATTTGTCTGCGGGCGGGGAAAAGACCGTGAATGGCAACTGCCTGCGCTGTCATGAAAATACCATGGGCGGCGTGCATATGGCGGTAGGCGTGGATAAGGACACCGGAGCGGACTGTCTGAAATGTCACAGCCGCATAGCTCATGGAAGCAACCATCTCGAAGGGGGGATAAAAGTTGAGTAAGCTGCAAAAGATTCTAGCAGGGATTGTGGCCGTCTGTGCGCTGTTCTTCGGCTTCGTGGTGGTGCGTTTAGGTGCAGCGCCCAATGATGACAGCGTTAAGCTGGCCAAGATATCCCATGAAAATTATGCCCATGTGGGCAAGGAAGCCTATAAAGAGGCTTATCCGTTGGAATACAATTCCTATATGAAAAACAATCAGGGCGGGGAAAGCCCCACCGGTTATGGCGGCAGCGATCCAGGGAAATCCTATATCGAAATGCAGCCGGAAATCAAGGAGAATTTCAAAGGCTATAAATTCTCGGTGCAGTATGATGTGGCCCGCGGACACACATGGGCAGGCGTAGACCAGATAAATTCCCAGCGCATCCCGCCGCAGAAGGGCAACTGCATTGTCTGCAAGGGTTCCTGGATGTACGACAAGTGGTATAAGGAAAGCGGCTGGGATTTTGCCAGCCTGCCCTTTGCCGAGGCAACGCCGCCTTATACCAACAAGGATACTGTGGAAGGCACAGACCTGTACATGGGCTGTTCTTCCTGTCATGACCCGGATACCATGGAACTGCGCGTTTATCAGCAGGGCTTTGTCGAGTCCATGGCGCTGAAGGGCATTGACATCAGCAAGGCTTCCCATAATGAAATGCGTGGCTATGTCTGCGGCCAATGCCATAACGAGTATTACTTTATGGCTGAAGATGGCCGGGTGCGTCATCCCTTTATCGGCGGCTGGGAGCCGGAAGAACAGTTCAAGTTCTATCAGGCCCAGAGCGAGCAGCTGGGCGCCTTCAAGCAGGATTGGCTCCATCCCGATTCCAAGACGCCGATGCTGAAGGCTCAGCATCCAGATTTTGAAATCTGGACGACCAGCGTCCATGCTGATGCTGGTGTGACCTGTGTGGACTGCCATATGCCCTATATGCGGGAAAACGGTCAGAAATACACCTCGCATTGGATGACCAGCCCCTTAAAGACGGTCGAAGCATCCTGCCTCAAGTGCCATGATGAGAGCAAGGAAACGCTGATTGCCCGGGTGAAGACCATCCATGACAATAACTTCAAACTGCAGCGTACTGCCGGCCAGACGGTGGCCAAGGCGCATTTGGCCGTAAAGGCCGCTATGGATGCCGGTGCTACAGATGAACAGCTGGCACCTGTACGGCTGAAACTGCGTGAAGCACAGTGGTATTGGGACTGGGTAGCCGCCGAAAACGGCAACGGCTTCCATAATCCGGACAAGTGCATGCGCATCAGCGGTGAAGCGATTGATTTGGCGCATCAGGTGATTGAGGATGCCAATGCTTTGGTCAAGGGCAGCTTGTAAGGATAACAGAACAGGTAAAACCGCCTCTTCGGGGGCGGTTTTTTGTGAACATTTTTCCAAATAAGAGGGGGAGATTATTGTATCATCCTCCAATGCTGTTGATTCATGTACATGGTAGAATTATTACAACATGTGGTTGCAAAAGCAACATAATAAGAGCTTTATCGTTGCTATAATGAAGAAAATATGTGTACTTAGGAGTGAAGGCGATGCAGGTTTATCACTTGGATTTGCATGAGCTTCCCCTGTTCCGGGGCGTACCGGCAGCAGAGGTGGAGCAGTTTATTGCGGCTACTGGTGCTAAGATAAAGCGGGTCGGCCGTGGCAAACGGATATTGGACGCCTATGAGGAAAACCATAATATCGGCGTCATCGTCGAAGGTGAGGCACAGGTGCTGGCTGAAGACCGTTTCGGCAATGAAAATGTCAGTCATAATGTGGAACGGGGGGCCCTGCTCGGGAGTACCTCGGCCATTATGCCACAGGTTCCGTATGATATGGCCATTGAAGCCTTGACGGATGTGCTGGTGCTTTGGATTCCCTATCAGGCCTTGCTGACGGCAGGGCCGAAGCTGGGACGCACGCATGGTCTGGTCATGAAGAATCTTTTGGAAGCCTTTTGCCGCAAAAATGTGCTGATGATGCAGAAAATCAAGATTCTTTCCCAAAAGACCTTGCGGGAACGGCTGATTCTCTATCTGTGGTATAGGGGGCAGCGCCAGGGCAAAGCCCGCGTGCATGTGCCGGGCCGGGTGCAGCTGGCCAAGGAGCTGGAATGCAATCGCAGCGCATTGACCCGTGAAATCAGCGCCATGCAGACAGCGGGTCTTCTCCATACGGGTGAGGATTGGATGGAATTGGATGCCGCCAAGCTTGCGGCGATGGATTGAACCATGATTACGATAGAATTTAACGAGGTCAGCCAGTCCTTTCATGGACGGCAAATTTTTGGCCCGTTGACGGTTAAACTGCATAGCGGCCGGATTACAGCCGTTACCGGTTTTAATGGCAGCGGCAAATCCACCTTTTTGAAGCTGGCCGGGCATTTGCTGCTGCCGACCAAGGGCAAGGTTACGGTAAGTGATGCTGATGGCGTATTGAAACAGGCGGCGTTGCGTGAGCACCTGGCTATGGTCACGCCGGAACTGCGCTTTTATGACCGCCTGACCGCGCGGGAAAATATGGATTTTTTTCTGGGGCTGCGGGGAATTTCGCTTACCGATGCGGCTTATCGGCAGCTTTTGGAACGGGTTGAACTTTCGGTTAAGGCTGTAGCCGCATCTTATACCGGGGAGTTTTCCACGGGGATGCGGCAGCGGCTGAAGATGGCCGTGCTGCTGGCAGCGCAGGCAGATATCTGGCTGCTCGATGAACCGGGGGGCAACCTTGATGAAGCGGGTCGGGCGATGGTGGCACGCGAGGTGCGGGCGGCCGCTCAGCAGAATGTACTGGTGGCACTCGCCACGAATGACCCCGGAGAGGAGGCGCTGGCAGATGAAATCATCGCTTTGGCCGGGGATTAAGCTGGTCTTTGTTAAGGAAGTTACTTTAGGCCTGCGCTTTAAGGCTGCCTGGTGGGCAATGCTGATGTTTGCTTTGACCACGCTGGCCTGCGTCAGCATGGCTCTGCAGGGCGCTCCGTTAGAGCCGAAACTTGCGGCGGCGCTTCTATGGATTATTTTGTTCTTTGCTTCCATGGCCGGAGCAGACCGGAGCTTTGTTGATGAGGATACGGCAGGCACCTTGCCTACGCTGAAGCTCTATGGGGCGGCGCAGATGGTGCTTTGGGGCAAGCTGCTCTATACGGGCTTTCTCCTGCTGTGCCTGACGGTTTTTATTGCGCCCTTGTTTTTATTGCTGACGGGGGCTGAGGTGATGCTGGGCGGTGTATTCTTGGGGACGCTGCTGCTCGGCACGCTGGGCATTTCCGCGGCGGGCACGCTTATCGCGGCACTTACCTGCGGGGCACAGGTCAAAAGCGGTCTGTTTTCCATCCTGATGCTGCCGGTCATCCTGCCAGTGTTTTTGCCGGCTATCTTTTT
>CADAAS010000199.1 GCA_902785885.1 Pseudoselenomonas ruminantium | reverse complement strand
GCTTGGCATTATCCCGCCTCGGCGGCGGTATCGGTACCCGCGGCCCCGGTGAAACCAAGCTCGAAGTGGACAGACGGCGCATCTATAGCAAGATTCACGATATCGAAGAACAGATTGACGGCATGAAGAAAAGCCGCAGCCTGCACCGCAAGCGCCGCAAGGAGTCGCAGATTCCCCTCGTGGCCCTGGTGGGCTATACCAATGCGGGCAAGTCCACACTCTTAAACAAGCTTACGGGTTCCGAGGTCTTTGCCGAGGATAAGCTCTTTGCGACCCTTGACCCCACAACCCGCCATTTGCAGCTGCCGGAAAAACAGGAGATACTGCTGACCGATACCGTAGGCTTTATCCAGAAGCTGCCCCATACCCTGGTCAAGGCTTTCCGGGCGACCTTGGAGGAAGTGCAGGAAGCCGATTTGCTCCTGCATGTGGTGGATTGCAGCAATGAAAACCTCGAAGCCCAGATTGAAGCTGTGGTGGCAGTGCTCAAAGAATTGGAGGCAGACGGCAAGCCTGTGCTCTATGTCTTTAACAAAGCTGACCAGCTCGTTAATCCGCATATAAGAGAACAGCTCTTGCATGGGCGCGATGGCGTCTTTATCTCCGCCATGACGGGAGAAAATCTCGATGGCCTGCAACGCCGTATTGAAGGCTTTTTTCAGGAAAGCCAGGTGCGCATGACGCTCTTGATTCCCTATGATGAAGGGGCGGCAGTCACGAAACTGCATAAGTTAAATGCCGTGGTGGAAACGGCGTATGAGGAGACAGGCACGAAGGTAGAAGTGCGCCTGCCCTTATCGGAAAAAGATAATTTCACGAAGTATGAATTAAAGGAGTAATATACATTGGCTTTTTCACAGAAAATCGTTGACTTAAAGAAGGAAGTATTGGCAGAGTCGCAGGAGCTTTTTGCGCATGTGGACGCGATTGCCGAGGAAAATACATTGAAGGTGCTCGATGCCATGCGCGAATGCAAGGTGTCCGATGCCCATTTCAACACGACTTCCGGCTATGCCTATGACGATATCGGCCGCAGCAAGCTCGAAGAACTCTATGCGAAAATCTTTGGTGCGGAACGCGCTTTGGTGCGCACGCAGTTCGTGTCCGGCACCCATGCACTTGCTACGGTGCTCTTTGGCATCCTGCGCCCCGGTGATGAGCTCGTATCGCTGACGGGCAAGCCCTATGATACCATGCAGACGGTTATCGGCTATGACAATCCCAGCCCCGGGTCCCTCAAGGAATTCGGCGTGCTCTATAACGAACTGCCCATGATTGATGGCAAGGTTGATATGGATGGCATCAAAAACGTCATCACCGACAAGACCAAGATGGTGGAGATTCAGCGCTCCCGCGGCTACAGCATGAGAAATCCCCTGTCCATTGAGGACATCAAGGCCATCTGTGCCGAAGTGCACCGCCTTAAGCCGGACTGCATTTGCTTTGTGGATAACTGCTATGGCGAGTTTGTGGATACGTTGGAGCCAACACAGGTGGGCGCAGACATTATGGCCGGTTCGCTGATTAAAAACCCTGGCGGCGGCATTGCCCCGACGGGCGGCTATATCGTCGGCAAGGATAAGCTGGTAGAACTGGCTTCCTATCGTCTGACGGCACCGGGCATGGGCGATGAACTGGGCGCAAGCCTCGCCAACAACCGCCTGCTGTTCCAGGGGCTGTTCTTAGCTCCCCATGTGGTGGCGCAGTCCATCAAGGGCGCCATTTTTGCTGCCGGCATGTTTGCCCGCTTAGGCTACAAGACGCTGCCGCTGCCCACGGATGTGCGCGGCGATATCATTCAGGCCATCGAGCTTGGTACGGCAGAAAAGATGGTGGCCTTCTGTGGCGGCATTCAGAAGTATTCCCCGGTGGATTCCTATGCGGCACCAGAGCCTTGGGATATGCCGGGCTATGCCGACCAGATTATCATGGCGGCAGGTACCTTTGTGCAGGGCGCGTCCATTGAATTCAGTGCCGACGGACCGATGCGCGCACCTTATAACGTATACCTGCAGGGCGGCCTGACCTTTGAACATGCCGTTATCGGCATTATGGGCGCAGCGCAGGCCATTGAGGATTTGGACAAGTAAAACTAAATATAGCAACTCTTTACAAAAAGCATAAAAATAAGGTATGATAAAGGAGCAGGGATGGCGCAGGCCGCCCTGCTTTTCTGCGATAATAGTGGTTTAGAATAGAGGTTGTTATGTTAATCGAATTTAAGAACAAACGGCGGCTGCCCGCCGTAGACATTTTTCGGGGATTGGCTATTGCCATAATGCTGTTGGTCAATTCCCTGCCGAACTTTGAACAGGCTTATCCGCTTCTGCTGCATGCGCCCTGGGCGGGGCTCACGCTGGCGGATTTGGCTTTTCCGGGGTTTGTCTTCATTATGGGCGCAGCGGGAGCCTTGTGGTTTCCCAAGCATAAAGAGGACAATCCATGGGATAAGTTCAATACGATTTTCCGGCGCTCGGCACTGTTGATTTTGTTGGGCATCGCATTGAACCAGCTGCCGCTCTTATTGCAGCATATTTTTTATCCGCCTGCCGGTGTTTCCCTATGGACGGATATTGCCGAACATGGACGGTTGCTGGGCGTTCTTCAGCGCCTTGGTTTGGTGTATTTTTTTGGTATGATTATCACCTGGTGGCTGCGCAGCGAAAAGCTGATTGCCATTATGGCGTTATTGCTTTTGTTCTTGTCCTCTACCTGTTTTCATCTTTACGATACCACCAATCCGTTCAGCCCGGACAATAACATCAGCATGTTGATTGATGGCTTGTTCCCCGGTGCGGCACATTGTTATCAGGGAAAGGCGTTTGACCCGGAGGGGCTATATGGGACAATTGCGGCCACGGCGTCCTTTTTGTGGGGCATGCTGGCAGGGCGGCAGTTGACATTGGAAAGTGCGCCTGTGTTCGAACGCGTGCTGTTGCTATTGGTTAGCGGTACGGTTTTGCTGATTATGGGCGGCGCCTGGAGTTATTTGGATATTATCAGCAAACAGCTGTGGACGGCACCTTATGTGCTCTTGACCAGTGGCGGCTTTATGTTGCTGTTGGGGCTTTTGCAGATGTCGTGCAGCCTGTTTCCCGATTTTACGGAGTGGCTGTTTACGCCGTTTCGCTTATTGGGGCATAATCCGCTGTTTATGTTTGTCGTTCCGGACAGAATATTGCTGTTCCTTTGGTATCTGCCGGTACAGGGCGTGCCGGTTTATGTCTGGCTTTGGCAAAATACGCTGCTGGGGGTATTGGGGGCACCGCTCAGTATACTATTTTATGCCGCGCTTTGGGTAATACTCTGGCTGCCGGTAGCCAATTTTCTCTATAAACGGCAGATTATTTTCAAGCTGTAAGAGGGGGTTATGATGATGAAATTCTTGACGGTCAAATGGAAATGGGTCCTGGGGTTAGCGGCTATGCTGGTCGTGGCTGTCTATGGCAGCATGCCGGCGTTCAGTGCTCCGGCAATTCCACTGCGGGGCGTGGTGGAAGGTTTTTATGGTACGCCCTGGTCGCAGGCTGACCGGCTTTCCATGCTGCAATTCTGCCATGAACATAAGCTGAATGCCTATATCTATGCGCCAAAAGACGATGCCTATCATCGCGCAAAATGGCGGGAGATGTATCCGGCCGATAAAATGGCTGATTTGCAGGCCTTGATTGACGAGTCCAAAAAACAGCAGGTCAAATTTATCTTCGCGATTTCCCCAGGATTGGATATTCACTTTAGTGGGCAAGAAGCCGAACAGGATAAACAGGCTATGCTCAAAAAACTTACTGCCATGTACGATATGGGCGTAAGGGACTTTGCGATTTTCTTTGATGATATCAAAAATAAAGACGGCAAGGGACAGGCTGAATTTTTGAACTGGGTTAATGCTAATTTTATTGCCCAGCATAAGGACATCAATCCGTAAAGAAATACACAAAGGATTTTTCCACGACGTTGGACAAGGATATTCTCGTGCTCTACACGGGGGAAAAGGTCGTGCCGGACGGACTCCGTGATGTGGACTATGCCCGTGCCAATAAACTCTATGGGCGTCAGCTGGGCATTTGGTGGAACTATCCCGTCAGCGACTATCTGGAAGCCAAACTGGCGTTGGGGCCTGTGGAAAAATTGCCGATGGCGGCAGAAATTCCGGCGATTTTCTTTAACCCCATGAAACATGCGGAGCTTTCCAAGATTTCGCTGGCTACGGGTGCAGATTATGCCTTAAATCCCGGCAAATACGATGCACAGCAGGCCTGGCATAAAGCCCTTAAAGCACAGTATGGCAGCCTGGCTGCGGATATGGAAGCCTTTGCCGACCAAAGTCAGCATATGGTGGTGAGCTGGGCAGTTATCGGCCCGGAAGACGGCGCGGAATTGCGGCAGCAGATGAATGCTTACTGGCAGAACCCCAACGACGAGAGCCGGAAAAAACTGCTGGCTGACTTGTCAAAGCTTGACCAGTCAATCGTGAAATTGCAGGCAGAATTGCCCCCAAATATCCTGAGGGAATGTCAGCCGCAGTTAGAACAGCTTCATCGCATTGTGCAGGCCGATATGCTGGGGGTGCAGGTACTGGCAGGGGAGAAAACAAAGGCTGATTTTACTAAAGTCTTAGAAGAAGTAAAGGCGCATGACAAAGACGCACGGATTTCCGAAACAGCGGCAAGAGCCTTTGTGGATGAATTATATACACATATGAACGATTGATAATATTACTCAATTAACTTGACAACTCCATTCTTGCCCGCTAAAATGGGGTTTGTTCTCATTTAGAATGCCCAAAGAGAGGAGTTGTTAGGCTTGAAAAAGTTAATGAGTATACTGTTAGTGGCTTTGCTCTGCATCGCAGCAGTTGGCTGTGGCGGAGAAAATGCCGCCAATAAGGACAAGAAGGAATTTACGATTGTCACGTCCTTCTATCCTATGTACATTGATGTGCTGAACATCACTAAAGGGGTCGAAGGCATCAAGGTCGTCAATATGACCAAGCCGCAGACTGGTTGCCTGCATGATTATCAGCTGACTACCGAGGATATGAAGACCTTGGAAAGCGCGGATGTATTCGTGGTCAATGGTGCCGGCATGGAAAGCTTTTTGGAAAAAGCAGCCAAGCAGAATCCGAAGATGAAGACCGTTGAAGCGTCCAACTACAAGGATATCAATCTGCTCAAAGACGGCGACGAGGAAAACCCGCATGTATGGCTGTCGGTGACTTATGCCATTGCCCAGGTCAAGGCGATTACTGCTGAACTTTGCGAGGCTGACCCTGAGCATAAGGACGCGTATCGCAAAAATGCGTTGGACTATTGCATGAAGCTCGAAAAGCTCAAAGAGGAAATGCATAACGAGCTGGACAACCTGCCGCATAAGGATATCGTGACTTTCCATGAAGCCTTCCCTTACTTAGCCAAGGAGTTCAAGCTCAATATCGTCAGCGTGATTGAGCGTGAGCCGGGCACAGAGCCGACGCCGCAGGAACTTGAGGATACGATTAAGCAGGTGAAGGACCTTGATACCAAGGTGCTCTTTACGGAACCGCAGTATTCACCGGCAGCAGCCGAAACCATTGCGCGGGAGACTGGTGCAAAGATTTACCAGCTTGACCCGGTGGTAACGGGCGAAGCCAATGAAGGGGCTATTGATGCCTATATCGACACCATGAAAAAGAATATGGCGGTGCTCAAAGAAGCATTGCAGTGATATGTAAAAATTATATCTATGACCTGTCATTAGCGGCAGGTCATTTCTTTTATTGGAAATAGGCAGTGAAGCTAGTTGTATTTTTATAGGGAGGATTTTTGGAACTTTCAGAGAAATAAACACACAAGTGTAAATGTAAGGATGAAGGGATGAGGGATAAAGATGCCAAAAGAGCCTTATGAAGGAAATGTGTTGCATAATCCAAAATATAAATCGCAACAAGATATATTCAATATGCGGCAAATAGCTATGGAAAATGCTGGAAATGCTGAACCGATGACAAAGTTTCATGGTAAACAGGGACATGGTTTTGCTGCTGAACGGGTGAATAACCTAATTGATAGAGCTCACGGTAAAGATGCTATTATATTAGGAGATGATAATAGAAAAAATGGCCCTGATCGCCAGGTCGATGGCACTCTTATACAGACAAAATATTGTCAGACAGCAGCTGAATCTGTTAATGCAGCTTTTCGGAATGGTACTTATCGATATATTGATTGTGAAGGTAATCTTATGCAATTAGAAGTGCCGAAAGATCAATATCATGAAGCTGTACAGCATATGCGGCGAAAGATTGAACAGGGACAGGTACCGGGAACAACGAATCCTGATGATGCAAATAAAATAGTGAGGCAGGGAAATATTGACTATGCAACAGCAAGGCGGATAGCCAAGGCAGGAAACATTGACTCTTTGGTATTTGATGCTGCTCATGGTGCGATTATTGCTACAACGGCACTGGGCATATCGGCAACGATAACATTTGCACAGGCAGTTTGGCGCGGGGAAGATGCAGGCAAGGCTTTAGAAATGTCAATATGCAGTGGGATTAAAGCTGGAGGGATTGCCTTTGCTAGCTCGGTCTTGACCGCGCAATTTGCAAGAACAGGATTGAATCAGATGCTGATGGCACCTTCTATCAAATTCGTGAAAATGCTGCCAAGTGGTGTTCGGCATGAGATGGTAAATGTATTACGCGATGCTGCAAAAATAAATACGAAAATATATGGGCAAGCGGCGACAAACAACTTAGCTAAGGGGTTACGGGCAAATTTTGTGGCGGCAGCAATTACAACCATTGTCATGTCCGCTGGGGATATCAGTAATTTCTTTCAAAGTAAAATATCGGGCAAACAGTTGTTTAA
>CADAAS010000198.1 GCA_902785885.1 Pseudoselenomonas ruminantium | reverse complement strand
GAAGACCATCAAGCAGCTGGTCGCCAATGGCATGGGCGTTTCTATTCTGCCGAACTTTGTTACTGGAACAGAGAATAATTTTGTCCTCCGTCCGCTGGCACCGGCCTTGTCTGTACAGATTACCCTGAACTGGAGTGCGGGCAAGCAGTTGACCGACGTTGACGCCCAATTCAAAGGTTTTATCAAAGAATATGCCGAAAAACATTTATAAATCAAAATAATACAGTAAAAAATAAAAACCTCGCGAATAATGTATGGTAGTATATGTACATTGTCGCGAGGTTTTATGCTATGAACAATTTGGAATTGCTGCCCGTAGACTCGGGAAAGAAAATGGCGGAGTTATTCGCTAGAGTTGAACTGTTTGAGACTTATATGGAATGTTTTGCCCTGCCGCCTTATGAGGAGCACTTTACCGCAGCCGAAGTCGAGCAGCTTTTTGCCCGTTACGCGGAAAAGGGGCTGATTATCCTCTGCCTGGATACGGAATTATACCGCTGCGCAGGCTTATTGGCTGCTGTGCCGCTGGCCGAAGACCAGGAAGTTGCCCAGATTGCGCAGGAGAGTGGCTTAAATGCAACCGATTTTTGGTTTTTGGAGGAAGGCGGTGTAGGCAAGGCATATCGGCATAAACAAATCTTCTCCTCGATGGAGCAGGAGATGCGGCAGAGGATTCCTGTACAGGGGCTGCTCAGCAGAACGAAAAAAATCAATACAGCGTCCCTAAAAGCTCATAAAAAACTGGGCTATCGCATTGTGCCGGGGATGACACAGGTGGTAAAATACCAACACTTATCTGGCGAAGAGCGTCAGGATGAACGGGTGTTTATGAAGTATTGGCCAAAATAGGAGCTTAGGAAGGAGAAACAGTAATGAAGAAATTACAGATTACGGATTTACCTCCTGCGGAACGACAGGTTGTTGAGCGTTATTATGGAAATCAGGTTCATTCGTTGGCGAGTTTTTCCCCGAAACAGCTCCTCTATTTGCGGGATATTACCGATGATGAAAAGGAATTTTTCAGTCACCAGGATTCCAATCGCTTGACAGGTGCTCTTTTGCAGATGCTTTACAAGATAAAGGGGAAGCTTATTCCTACGCGGTTCAATCGGGCACTGAATGTCATTTCCCAGCATGATGAAGCGTTGCGGATGAATTTTTGTGATGCAGGAAACAGAATTTTGGCGGTAGTGTTCCAGGAGCGGATGGAGATGCCCGAAGTCGTCTATCGTAATCTGGAAAATGTACAGGGGGAACAACTGGATGATATTTTAAAAAGCCTGATGGAAGCGGATATGCGGCGTAGTTTTGATCCCAAGAACGGCCCGATTATCCGTTTTTCGGTATACCATACGGGGGAGGATGAATATGCTGTAGTGGTTACCGGCATACAGGCGATGCTCTATAACTTCGATGTGCGGAAGATTTTTTGCGAAGCTTTGGATTTGCCGTATAAACCGCAGCTTAAGGCCGTCAGTGGCCTGCGTTCCCATATGTCCGATATGGAGCAGCCGGTAATCACCTACTGGAAAAAGATTTTGGCAAAATTACCGCCACAGCCACAACTACCGCATATGGAGAAGTTGGATAATATTCATCGTCAGGAAGCGTTCTTATCTTATATCCCACATAATATTTTTGCACAGTTGCGTGAAAAGGCTAAGGGAAATAAGATTATGCTGATGTCCATTTTACAGACGGCTTGGGGCTTGTTGCTGGAGCATGCCAATAAATGTGATGATGTTGCTTATTGTGTTGTCGTCCCCCGCTATATGGGCAAGGACAGTGAAAACAGTGCCCAAAGCATAGTCCCCATGCGGCTAACCATTAAGGGCAATCCCATGATTCAGACCATTGTCACGAAAGCATTTCAACAATTTGTTATTTCTCAGCCCTATGCCTCCTTAGGACGAGATGGTTTGGCCAATATCATCGGTCAGCAGAAGCCTTTTTTCGACCATTTCCTGAACTTTCATGATTTCTTCCTGGAAGGGGTCAGTTACTCTACGGTACCTGCGGAAGCCTATGGGCGCCTGGTTGTTCAGAACTCCTGGGACACCCGTGACATAAAATTAGGTATTGGCTTCCGTCATGAGGAAGATCAGCTGGTCATGACTTTTTCCTATGACAATACATTATATTCTCCCGTCAGCATTGAAAAGCTGTTCCGGCAATATATCTTGATTCTGCAGCAAATGTTGGCCGATTGGAGTGATAATTACAGCATCTTCACGGAACGTTTGGCAAAACATGCAACCTCTGTCGAACAGACAAAGAAAGCCGAGAAGAAAAATACGCGCGGCGAACTGCAAAATTATTTATTTAAGTTGGATTTATTGCAGGGATCTGAAAATGGTGTTGTTCAGCGCTTTGTAGAAAGTTCCTATATGATATCTTATTTTGAAGGAGACAGCCTGCCGGAAGAAATGCTGAAAACCAAACTGGTCTTTTTGGTGGAAGGCAAGGTTGCCCGCAGTATGGAAAACAGCGAGGGTTGGTACAATGCTTTGGACATTAAGAAGGAAAATTGTTGGCTTAATGAACTGATTTTTTTGGATGAAAAGAAAGCTCGTGTATCGGTTGAAGTTCTTACGGAACAGGCAAAATTCCTGCTGATTCCTTTGTCCAGTGTGCAGGCCGTTATGAGCCGTCACCCCGGCTTTGCCATGAGTATGCTCAAGTATACTGCTCGGCAGCTGGAAAAATATCAGCGTTTGTGGGTGCAATCCTGATAAATTTTCTTTACAAGTCAGGGCGGCCTGTGCTATACTAACGAAGGTGTTTGACACCAATCCGCAGCCCGGACGGCGAAGTACTCCGACGTCATCTTAGCTGCCGGACATTTTATATTTATATAGGAGGAGTTTTCACATGTTGACTCAGGAAGCAAAACAGGAAATCATGCAGAAGTATGCCGTTCACGAAGGTGACACGGGTTCGCCGGAAGTACAGATTGCTGTACTGACTGCTCGTATTCAGTACCTCACGGATCATCTGAAGGAGCACAAAAAGGACCATCATTCCCGTCGTGGCCTGCTGAAGATGGTTGGTCATCGCCGCCGTCTCCTCAGCTACCTCTACAAGAAGGACATCGAGCGTTATCGTTCCATCATCGCTAAGCTCGGCATCCGCGCTACGATCGGCTAATAGCGAGATTTTCTTAAGAAAGCGGGAGATTTCCCGCTTTTTTCTTGTATATTTCCCTGATGACAGGATAAAAACAATAGATGTCGAACTATATAGATGTATGAGTTTGACGTAGGAGGAGAATTATGCATAGTTTTGAAATGGAACTGGGCGGCCGCAAGCTGACGATTGAAACCGGCAAACTGGCAAAGCAGGCCAACGGCGCAGCCTTTGTCCGCTATGGTGATACGGTCGTGCTGGTAACGGCAACGGCTTCGTCTGAACCCCGTGAAGGCGTGGATTTCTTCCCGCTGACCGTAGATTATGAAGAAAAAATGTATGCTGCCGGCAAGATTCCCGGCGGTTTTATCAAACGTGAGGGGCGTCCGTCGAGCGACGCTATCCTTTGCGCCCGTCTGATTGACCGTCCGATTCGTCCGCTGTTTCCGAAAGGCTACCGCAATGACGTGCAGATTGTCGCTACGGTTATGTCCGTAGAACAGGATAACGCGCCGGAACTGGCTGCCATGATTGGTGCCTCTGCAGCACTCTGCATTTCCGATATTCCCTTTATGGGCCCGATTGCTGGTGTACGCGTAGGCCGTGTGAATGATGAATTCGTCATCAATCCCACGGAAGAACAGCGTAAAGTCAGCACCTTGAACCTCACCGTTGCCGGCTCTAAAGATGCCGTAATGATGGTGGAGGCTGGTGCCAACGAACTGCCAGAAGACGTTATCCTCGATGCCATCCTTTATAAGGTGCCGGAAGAACTGGAAGCAGGTATCCGCGAATATGCCAAAGACCGTCTGGATGAAGCTACCCGTAACCCGGACAAGCTCGACCGCGACGCACATATCGCTGAAATCAACGCCGATACGATGGAACATTTCCTCGTAGATTACCCGGAAATGGATAAAGAAATCGCTATGGCGCTGCATGATTTGGAAAAAGAAATCGTGCGCCATATGATTACTCATGAAAAGATTCGTCCGGACGGTCGTGGCCTTGAAGAAGTACGTCCGGTCAGCTGCGAAGTCGGCCTGCTGCCGCGCGCACATGGTTCCGGGCTCTTTACCCGCGGCCAGACGCAGGTTATGACGGTTACGACCCTTGGCCCCTTGAGTGATGAACAGGTTATCGACGGCCTTGGTCCCGAAACCACGAAACATTACATCCATCATTATAACTTCCCCGGCTATTCTGTCGGCGAAGCAAAACCCATCCGCAGCCCCGGACGCCGTGAAATCGGTCATGGCGCTTTGGCAGAACGCGCTTTGGTACCAGTAATTCCCGCTACGGAAGAATTCCCGTATACCATCCGACTTGTTTCGGAAATCCTCGAATCCAATGGTTCGAGCTCCATGGGCTCTGTCTGCGGCAGCACGCTGTCCCTGATGCAGGCTGGTGTTCCCATCAAGCGTCCGGTTTCCGGCGTGGCTATGGGACTGGTCAAAGAAGGGGATGCTTATACCATCCTGACCGATATTCAGGGCATGGAAGATGCACTGGGCGATATGGACTTCAAGGTTGCCGGTACGGAAAAAGGCGTAACGGCTATTCAGATGGATATTAAGGTTGCCGGTATTGACCGCAACATCCTGTCTTCGGCATTGCAGCAGGCTAAACGTGGCCGTGCCTTCATTCTGGACAAGATGCTCGAATGCATTGCCAAGCCGAATGAAGAGCTGTCGCCGTATGCACCGCGCGTGGAAACCATTACCATCAAAGTGGATAAGATTCGTGACGTCATCGGCACGGGCGGCAAAGTGGTCAAAGGTATCATTGATGCAACGGGCGTGCAGATTGATATCCACGAAGACGGCAATATCTTTATTTTCTCTGCAGATGCTGAAGGCATGGCCAAGGCTCGCAAGATGATTGAAGATATCGTGCGTGAAGTTGAAGTCGGTGAAGTTTATACCGGCACTGTAACCCGTCTGATGAAGTTTGGTGCCTTTGTGGAAGTTCTTCCCGGCAAGGAAGGTCTGTGCCACATTTCCCAGCTGGCTAAACGCCGCGTAGAAAATGTGGAAGATGTTGTGCAGGTCGGTGACCAGCTCGAAGTAAAAGTCGTTGAAATTGACGACAAGGGTCGCGTAAATCTTAGCCACAAAGTTTTGCTGTAAAAATGTGGTTGACCAGTCAAATGAATTGGCCGGTCAATAGATGAAAAGGTAGGGGGAAAGCCCTCTGCCTTTTCCAAAATCTTTCCAACTGTGGTTAATGGAAATTACACACAGTTAGATGTGGATAACTGGAGAGGAGCATTTATGGCTGAAAATAACTTGACTATTCCTACTGATTTTAATGAAGCAAATTTATCCGTTGCCAGTAATTTAGACATGGCTGCCATCACGCCGGATTTTTTTGTGGCTTACTACTGGCAGTTCCTGCCACGTTATATTGCCAACGGCAGACCGACCCAGGATACCATGCGGGATTATTGTATCCATATCAATGCCTTTATCAAATGGTGCATGGCAAACAAACGCCATCCTTTGGATATCCAGGACTATCAGATGCGTGTTTATATGGAATACCTCTTTAGCCAGAATTATTCCGAAAACACCATTGCCATCAAACTGGCTGCTGTCCGGGCCTTTTTCCATACGGCCTGCAAAATGGCCCTCATAAAGGCCAATCCCTGCGACGATATCAAATCCGAGAAAAAAGTCAGCTGGGACGAACAATTCCGTTTTTACTCGTCCGAACAGATTCAAAAAATGTGTGACTATGTCAACCACATTAATGAGGACAATGATTTCATCCGCTATCGCGATATTCTAATCATTTACCTGATGGGCGTTGAAGGTTTTCGCAATGTCGAAGTCCACCGCCTCTGTGATGAAGATATTAACTGGGAATATCGTTCCATCAATGTCCGTGGTAAAGGTCATGGGGGAATGGTTTACCCCTGCGATGCCACTTTCACCGTTCTAGAACGCTATCTCGCGGCTCGTCCCCGCCCTACTAAAGATGGCACCCTCACCCCCACCATCATTTCCGACCATCGTCATAACTTCGGCCGGGTCAGCCGCAATGGCATTCGCGATATCATGAACCGTATTCTCCGCGGCTGCGACCTCAAACATCATGGCTACTCCTGCCATATCCTCCGTCATAGCTGCGGCACGAACCTCTACAGCGAAACCAAAGACATCCGTCTGGTTCAGGAACAGCTCCGCCATTCCGACCCCAAAATGACGGCTCGCTATGCTCATGTACATGAACGAATGACCAACCGGCATACGGAAAAACTGGCACCGAAAATCGACTGACACAATTTTAGGTCGTTGACATGTCAAAAATGGCCTGTTATTACCATTTAGGCAATAACAGGCCATTTTAACCTTTATTTCTCTTTACGCGATACTTGTATGCAAAAATCATTTCACAGGCCTTAGAGGCGATTCTGTGGGGTCGCTTTTTGAGGTGTACTATAAATAAAAAAATTCTCCTATTGCGAAAGGTATAATTGTTGGCTTGTATGTCTCAACAGGAATATGACATTACTTTAAGATAAATTGTCAGTACAGATGATGTAAAAAAGACAGTTGATATATCGGATGGATATGTTAGCTGTCTTTTTTATTGTTAATTATTCATCTACTGATAACATTTTTTCTATAGCTATTCTTAATCCAATAAGAAAACCACTCTTTTGAGAAATTAAAATATCATCCAGATTTCCATTATGAGGTATAGATGTTGCAACACATTCTTTCACATTTTTTTCAGTTGCATCAGACCATTTAATTCCTTGATCTAAAAAAACAGCCTTCATTCTATCGGACCACTTTTTATTGCTTCGAAAAAATTTATTATCCTTAATTACGATATTATATTTAGATTCAAGAAGATTGATATAAACATTCGGATTGATACAGTCTTCAATTTCAGATTCCGGACTACCTTGACAATTAGTTTGCCTTAATATCGAATCATCCAGCAGTCCATGCTCTTTTGCTTTTTTAGCAGCATCGTTACCTGCTTTATCATTATCTAATAGGACAACATAATTACATAGTGTTTGCTTTAAATCATTAAGGTCATGGGATAGATTTGAAGCTCCGCCTAGTGGTTTGATTATTAGTTTATTGGTCGATAATGCATCTGCAATTTTTTTGCTAAATAATGGTAAAATTTTTGATAAGCATATTTTATCATCTTCTCCTTCTACTACTAGAACAAAACGTGAATTTCTCAAATTATCAGATGGCCACACCCCTAGCATAGTACGAATTTCTGCAATGTTTTTAGCAATTCTGGCTGTGCCATTGTCAATTATAACATTTTTATTTATATTATTTTGTTGGACAAAAAGAGGATTGTGAGTAGTAATAATTACTTGATTTTTTAAAGCAAGACCATTTATGACATCTACCAAACTATGTATAGCTCCTGAATGTAGATGTGACTCGGGTTCTTCTATTGCAATAATAGAGGCACCAGGTTGTTGTTCACGTTCTTTTAGAATAGCTAACGTAACAAGACTTTTTATCCCATCTCCTTTATTCTTTATACTTGTAGCAACGCCGTCATCTAAAATAACATCATATCGATGATTTAAATAATTAAAAGGTAGCCAATATTCATTGATATTTTCTTCTATATGAATAGAATTTAAAGTAGGTAAGAAAACTTTCATGGGATTTAACAATTTATCTGCAATGTCATCTAGCGTAGATTGCCTTAAATCATTTAATTTCCTCAATGCTTCTCTGTATTCTGTATTGTTCTCTAATGATTTTATCTCCATTT
>CADAAS010000197.1 GCA_902785885.1 Pseudoselenomonas ruminantium | reverse complement strand
GCCATTGCGAAAGTGATGGAAGAAGTCGGTGACGAAGTAGCCGCCGTTATCGTTGAGCCGGTAGCCGGCAATATGGGCCTTGTTTTGCCGAAACAGGGCTACCTCAAAAAACTCCGTGACCTTACGGAAAAACACGGCGCTCTGTTGATTTTTGACGAGGTTATGTGCGGCTTCCGTGCCTCACTGGGTGGCGCACAGGCAGCCTACGGCATCACGCCGGATTTGACTTGTCTGGGTAAAATCATCGGCGGCGGCCTGCCCGTAGCAGCCTACGGCGGCCGCAAGGACATCATGGCCAAGGTTTCGCCGTCCGGCCCGGTCTATCAGGCCGGTACGCTCTCCGGCAATCCGCTGGCCATGACCGCAGGCCTGGCCACGTTGCAGATTATCACCGCTGAACCGGAAGACGGCAAAGCCGATTACAGCCGCGAGCTGACCTTAAAGACGAAGAAACTGCTTCTCGGCTGGCAGGAAAAAGCCAAAGCCGCAGGCGTTGCCATTCAGGCCCATCAGGCAGGCTCCATGTTTGGCATTTTCTTCAGCGAGCAGGACGTGCTGAACTACGAGGACTCCTGCAACGCCGACCAGGAAAAATTCAAGGTCTGGTTCAAGGCCATGCTCGAACAGGGCATCTACCTTGCCCCGTCCCAGTTTGAAACCCTCTTTATGAGCGGTGCCCATACGGATGAGGACATTGATAGAACCATTGCAGCAGCAGAAAAAGCATTTGCAGCTGTAGCGGCTATGGGAAAATAAAATAACAACAATAGGAAGGCTTGACCGGTCAAATGTTGACTGGTCAAGCCTTTTATAAAGGGGAAAATATAAAAATAAATATGAAATGTAAAATGAAACATAAAATATAAAACAAAATGTAAAGAATAAGCTAAAATATAAAGTAAAACATAAAGGATAAACATAAAATATAAAGAGGAAATATAAAATGACAAGAGAAGAACTGCAAGAAATGGTGAAGTCTGTTCACTATAAGCAAAATACTGATGGGCTTGATTTATGAATATATGTAAAACTATATAAACAAAATAGTTTGAATCTTAATAATAGTATTATATAATATAAAGTGGGTAAGACGTAGGGTGGAGAGGAAAGTCTGAACGGCATAGGTAATGAGAAAAATAAAGAAGAAAAAGGAGGGCAGAAACATGAAGTCGTATGCATCAAAGTTATTTGCGTGTTTAGTGTTCACCTTGCTTTGCACGGCAGTTTTGCCGTCGGCAGCACAGGCAAGACCGGTCATCAAGTTCCAGATTGAGCATGTCTATATACATCATGCGGGTGAGGTGGAAGTTGTCGGCTACTTTGAAAACAGTGGCAATCAGGGAGCTTATGTCAAGTGGATGGACATTGACCTTACGCTGATTGCGAGTAACGGTCAGCAGATGTGGTCAGATACCGGTATCCGTCATTATGTGAAGGATATCTATGTACCGGCACATCAGTATGTTGCTTATACCTGCTACATTCAAAATCCGGATATCCCCGAATATCACGGTAAATATCGTCACCGTTGGCATTCCAAGACGCATTGGGAAAAGGCAGCAGGCTGAAGTGACGCAGGAGGCGATTGCAAATGAATATGCAGGAAACTTTGCACAAAATACTGCGTTCCGTGCTGCTAATTGGGACAATGGCTTGTTTTATCAGCGGTATCGCTGTAGGAGAACCTGTCATGGCGGCAGCAAACAGTGCCGGGACAGCAGTGCAGAAAGCAGCGGCGGTCAGTGAGAGCAGTATCCAGCCGATTGTGGGAACCTGGCGAGAGACAGGTGCAGCTGATGCGCGTACTTTGGTCATCTATGCAGATGGCAAGTATGAAATGACCTACAAAGATGGCAGGGCATTTGGCATGGTTAAAGTAACGGCTGAAGAACATCCGGATGGTTCAAAATCCTATTGGTATTCGTTTTTGGAAGGCGGCGGCGTAGTTCTTGAGGATAAGAACACAGCCTCGCCTTGGTATTCGGCGTACACGAGTGCTAATGAACAATGGGCTGCCTTTGCTAAGGACGAAAAGAAGATAACGCAGACAGACCTTTATTCGGGGCAGGATGGAGCCCTGCATTTTGTGCGCTATGCCGAAAATGGCTACGATAAAAACCGTGTGGGCATCAAGGCAGAAGATTATGTTGGTGTCTGGGGCAGTGGCCGTTGTTCTGCTGTAGTCAGCCGGGAGGGCAATGGTTTCCTGATGGAAATTCAATGGGCAAGCAGTGCCGCTGAAGGCAGCCGCTGGGTTTATCATTGCAGCTATGACAATTTTGCGGCGATTCTTTTCAGCAACGGCGATGGCATGCGCATCGACTATGTTTATGCGGAAAACGGTACAAGTAAAGAGAATATGGCCTATAATGACGGTCATGCGCTCTTTGTCCTGCGTGATGGCATAATGCGTTGGCAGGACAAAAAGGAAAATACGGATAATGGTGTGGAGTTCACCAAACTTCCCTGATAAGCAGCATTATGCCTGTGTGAAGGATGAAAAAGCATTTCGTGGAGGTGCAGGGATATGGTAGTGTTGAAGCGGCTTTATGTTCTGCTTATGGCAGCATGGCTTTGTGCAAGCGTTGTATCCGCTGCACCTTTGCAGGTGCAGGAACAGTTGGATATTTTGGCGCGGACGGCGAAGGCGGAAAACGGTTGGTTCGTCCAGCCAACGCAGGCTGCGGATTGGAATAAATGGCATTACGCAGTGACTGACTTGGACCATGACGGCAATTTGGAGATTTTGCTGGCGAAAGAAGGCAGCTTTGACGGAACACAAGAGCTGCGGTGTGAAGAATTAAACGAAGGAAAATGGACACGCCATGGGGGCATTCATTTGGTGGGCGGCTCGCATATGCCGGATATTTTGACCGGTGAGGAAGCGGGGCAATTCACAGTGTTGTATGATGCGCAGAAAAAGCGTTATATCTATCTTTTTACAGAAACCATCATGCATGGTGAGTTTGAGGCGGTGCATACCCGCTATGCCCTTTGGCTGAATGGCGTATTGCAGGTTGAGGAGTTAGGCTTTTCGACCTGGCAACTGTCCGGTTATGACGGCAGCGTCAAGCAGCATTATTATCTGCCCCGTTGGCGGGCAACCAGCACAGAAGGTGCGCAGAAAATCAGCACCAAACGCTATGCACAGCTGGCAAAGGAGAGATTCCCAAACTGCGTAGAGCAGACAGCCAAAATCAAATGGATAAAAGCAGAGGATTTATGGCCGTCAATAAAAAGTGGTAAGGCGTACACTATGTTGGAGGATTCCGTTGATGTCTTTGTAAAAAACACATTGTTTGATAGAAATGCGTTATAGTTGTTTCTCACTCATATGAATGCAAAAACAGCAACTTAGCGTGAAAAATCCATAGGCAACAGTATCAGCCCATAGCAGGATAATATCTTGTTATGGGCTTTTTTGATGCGGTAAAATCGATGATACAATTATGGGATTAACTGTTGAGGGAGGTTGATGACTATGGGAAATCGGATTTATGGCTACATTCGGGTATCGACATTAGCACAAAAGGAGGATCGGCAATGGCTGGCTATGGAAAAGTTTGGTGTACCAAAGGAATGTGTATTTGCGGACAAGCAAAGCGGCAAGAATTTTGACAGACCGGCATACAATCAATTGATGGATAAGCTGAATCAGGGGGATACTTTAGTGATTAAGAGTCTGGACAGACTGGGGCGTAACTATGAGGAGATGATTGAACAGTTGGATATTATCACACGAAAAAAAGAAGTAGCATTGGTGGTTCTGGATTTACCTTTGGTGGATACGAGGAACCAATATGCCGGTGATATAACTGGCAAGCTGATTTCCAATCTGGTGATACAGATTTTTTCCTATGTTGCACAGCAGGAACGGGAAATGAATATTCAAAGGACTATAGAAGGTATTGCGGCGGCAAGAGCAAGAGGGGTTAAATTCGGCAGAAAAACTCTGTCAAGACCGTTATCACGACCAACCTTTCATAAATGGGCACATGAATAAGTGGCAGAAAAGGCATGGTTTTTCTGCCACTAAAAATATCTGTTCGTTTCTTTAATAATATTATAGTAATATTTCGATAAAATCAACCTTAATCCTGCTTTGGATATGTAATTTGCGTGTGGCAGAAAAACCATGATATTTCTGCCACTTGCAAATTACAGGGGGAAATGGAGATGCAACAGCCCAAGATACTGGATAACAAACAGCAGGGGCGGGTAATTGATGAACTTCGGCAAGGGATACAGCCGGGAGCTAAGCTGTCTGTTATATCGGCATTCTTTACGATTTATGCCTATGAGGAGCTGAAAAAGGAGCTTTCGCAGATTGATGAACTGCGGTTCATTTTTACGACACCTTCCTACATCAAGCAGAAAAGTGATTTTCAGCGGGAGTTTTACATTGCACATCGTGAATTTGGCAATCGTCTGTCCGGCAATGAGTTTGAACTGAAACTGCGCAACAAGCTCACACAGTCTGCCATTGCCAAGGATTGTGCAAAGTGGCTCCGGCAGAAGGTGAGCATAAAATCCTATCGGGAGAACAACGCTGCGCAGATGCGTTTGGCTTATGTAGAGAATGTCAATCCGGAACAGGATATTGTTATTCAGGGAACGGTGGATTTTTCCAGTGATGGCTTAGGGATTACGCCTTCGGCACGAAATGATGCTAACACTTGTATGTATGGAAGACCTATGGCGCAAGGGTTTCTACAACTTTTCGAGGGCATATGGAATAATCCGGCAATAGTGGAGGATGTCACGGAAAAAGTCCTCTCGGAAATGGAAGTTCTCTATAAGGAGAATACGCCGGAGGCTATCTATTTCATCACGCTTTATCATATCTTTGAGGCTTATCTG
>CADAAS010000196.1 GCA_902785885.1 Pseudoselenomonas ruminantium | reverse complement strand
GACATCATCGGGCTGACGGTTTACGATATGGACGGCAAGGAGCTGGGCAAGGTCGAAAATGTCCTGCGCACCGGCAGCAATGACGTCTATCAGGCCCGCCGCACGGATGGCGGGGAACTGCTGATTCCGGCGCTCAAGGCCGTAGTCAAGGAAATTGACGTACCAGGCGGCCGTATGGTGGTCGATATGCCTGAGGAGATTTCCGATGCGCATTGATATGGTGACCATTTTCCCGGAAATGTTTTTCGGCCCCTTTGGTGACAGCATTACCAAGCGGGCGGTGGATAATGGAATTCTGGATATCCACTTTACCAACTTCCGGGACTTTGCCGAGGATAAGCACCATCATGTGGACGACAGCCCCTTTGGCGGCGGTGCTGGCATGGTGTTGAAGCCTGAGCCGATGTACAAAGCGGTGCGGGATGTACTGGCCCGTACCGAGGAATATGCGGCCAACCGCCGGGTGTTGATTATGGACCCTTCGGGGCCGACCTTCAATCAGGCCAAGGCCAAGGAACTGGCAGGTTATGACCAGCTGATTTTTATCTGCGGTCATTACGAAGGCTTTGATGCCCGTATCTATAAGCTCGCGGATGAAGCGATTTCCATTGGTGATTTTGTGCTGACTGGCGGGGAACTGCCGGCTATGGTCATTACCGATGCGGTGTCGCGCATGCTGCCAGGCGTGCTGGGCCATGAAGATTCTGCGCCTACGGATTCCTTTTATGAAGGTCTGTTGGAATTTCCGCAGTATACCCGTCCACGCGAATTTGAAGGCATGGAAGTGCCGGAAGTACTCTTAAATGGCGACCATGCAAAAATCCGTCAATGGCGGCGTGAACAGTCCCTGCTCGTGACGAAAAAATACCGTCCGGATTTGCTCGATAATGCTCCATTAACGGATAAAGATAGGCAATTTTTGGCGGAACATCAGGAATAAAAAAAGAAGCGAAATTTTCTGTAAGCTGATGAAAAATTCAGCAGGAAAATTTCGCTTCTTTGTCGTATAAGAACTACATACCATGAGGTTTAGGATATAAGGAAAAGAGAATAAGGAGATGAGGAATTTGGGTGGATTGTTAGACCGGTTTAACGTCAAGCAGAAGATAATGGTGTCCGTATCGGTGCTGTTTATCGTTGTAATGGCGGTACTGGGCATTGTGTTGGACAGAATTGTTGCCAACAGCCAGATGGCGAACTTTGAAGAGGAGGCTGATTTACAATCGGCACAGGTAGATAATGCCATGAAATTATTCCTCAATGGTTTGCGGGATGGCTTGGTCAATATGGCCAATGACCCGATTCTGCGGGCTGGCGGGGAAATTACCCGTTATACGGATGAGGCTGTGGTTGCGACAGCTGGTTCCGATGGCATGATTGCTATGGACCCGCAGGCTAAAGGCGGCTTTGAATTGGCTGCGTATCAGTTGTTCCAGCGCTTTGGTGAAGCGAATAAGGGCAGTGTATCTGTTATCAGCTATGGTACCACGGATGGCGGTTATCTGCAGTATCCTGCCGTTAAACGTAAGAAGGGGTATGACTCCCGCAGCCGTGACTGGTTCAAGGAGAGCATGGCTGATGTAAGCAAGGTTCGCATAACTAAGCCGTTCAAGACCTCCAAAGGCACGCCGACTGTAGGTATTTTTGCTACGGTCAAAGGTTTGGATAACAAGCCTCTGGGCGTTCTGGGTCTCAATATAGACCTGCCGGTGGTTACGGATATGATTGCCGAAATCAAGATGGGAGAAACCGGTTATATCATGATGCTGGATGCCGATGGTGTGATTATCGCCGACCCGAAACATCCGGAAGCTGACTTCAAGAAACTGTCGGAGTCGGAACTGGGCGATATTGCCAATCTCGATACCAGCAAGAGTCTCAAAGGCTTGCAGGAAATCACCATGGATGGCACGACCAAGATGGTCAATACCTACGTTTCCGAAAATACCGGGTATCGCTACCTGACCATTGTTGACCGTTCCCAGCTCATGGAAAGCGTCAACCATATGCGTATGATTTTGGGCGGTGTACTGGTAGTAGCGTTGATTTTGATTTTCTTTGCTACTTATACGATTTCTAATATGATTGTTTCGCCTCTGCGCGGTTTGCAGGCTTCGGCAGAACGCCTGGCCGATGGCGATTTGCGGGATACGGATGTAGCGGTGGATTCGGACGATGAAATCGGTAATCTGTCCCGTTCCTTCCATACCATGACCCATGAACTCACGGGACTGTTGAAACAGATTAAGGGCAGTGCCGATGAGGTTTCCAATTCCTCTGGTCAGATGTCCAGCGGCGTTGAGCAGGTAGCCGAAACCATCACGCATGTGGCTGAACAGGTAGGCGATATCGCCGAAGCGGCCAGCCATCAGAGTGAAACCATGAACAACGTAGTGGACAATATCCGGGAAATGACGGATCACGTCAATGGTATTGCCGATAAATCGGCCAATATCAGCAGAACTTCCGGTATGGCCGGGCAGGCTGCCAAAGAAGGTGTGGCCGCTATTGAAGATGCCGTACTGCAGATGAAGAAAGTTCATGAAACCGTTATTGAGTCCGCGAAGAATGTAGACGAACTGGGCAAGAGCTCCGAGCAGATTGGTGAAATCATCAATACCATTCAGAGCATTGCCGAGCAGACGAACCTGCTCGCACTTAATGCCGCTATCGAAGCCGCCCGCGCTGGTGAACAGGGCCGCGGATTTTCTGTTGTAGCAGACGAAGTGAGAAAACTTGCCGAACAGTCCTCCGAAGCGGCTACGGAAATTGCCCAGATGATTTCCGGTGTACAGCAGGTTACCAAACGTGCCGTAGAATCCATGAATGTGGGTACAGAACAGGTACGCACTGGTGGTGAAACCGTAAATCAGGCTGGTGAGAAATTCCGTCAGATTGCCGAGCATATTCAGGAAGTGGATAATCTGGTCAAAGATGCAGCTAACAGTGCCGCTAAAGTTGCTGATGACAGCGTGACGGTACTGCGGGATGCTGAAGATGTGGATGAAACCACGAAACAGATTACCCAGAATATTGCCTCCATTTCCGCAGCAACGGAAGAACAGTCTGCCTCTATGGAAGAACTTGCTGCTTCCAGTCACAGACTCGCGAACATGGCAGAAGAACTGCAAAAAGAGAGCGCCAGATTCAAATTCTGAAATATTCCTGAAAGTTTTTCAAAAAAATGATAAAAATGATTTGACAACGGTGGATATATCTGTTAATATAATATCTGTCAGCAACGAAGAGTTGCAAACGCCGGCGTGGCGGAATTGGCAGACGCAGCAGACTCAAAATCTGCCGTTGGCAACAACGTATCGGTTCAAGTCCGATCGCCGGCACCACTTGAAATTCAAGGCCTCGTGAGATTTTCACGGGGCTTTTTTTGTTGTATCATCGAGAATATTTACAGCCACCATTACAGCCACCAGATTTTGATTGGTTTTACTAAATTCACTTACTACCCCTTGCTTTTAGAACGGGGCAGTAAGTGTCAATTTTTTTCTTTTACCAAACAACGTCCTATACAATATGATGGTTATTGCCCAGCAGGTCATTGACTCCGCTTTCCAGCCAGCCGCTGACTTTTGTATTTTGCTGTTCGTCAATATGGGTATATATATCCATGGTGATTTGGATGCTGGAATGGCCCAGCTGGGTTTGAATATCTTTAAGGTCAAACATGTGGGTGCCTTTCATCCGGCTGGCCATATCATGCCGCAGCATGTGGAACGTGGTCTTAATGCCCAGTTTCTTCCGTACAAAGGAATAGCGGGAACTGAAAGAGCCGGGATTGATGGGCTTGCCGTCTGGCATGGTAAAGAGAAAATCCTGATTATCAAAGCCGGGTGTCATCAGCCGCCGTTCCAGTTGGACTTTGCGGTAGGCCATCAGTTCTCGGCAGAAGTCAGCTGGCAATGGCAGAACACGGTTGCCCTGCTGGGGGTTGGTATCGCCAATGAACCGCTCCCCGTCAAGAGGACAATAAAAAATTATAAGATTTCTTAGGCCGGTAGATTCGTCTGCCGGTCTTTTTATGCGGCTAAATACAAGGTG
>CADAAS010000195.1 GCA_902785885.1 Pseudoselenomonas ruminantium | reverse complement strand
AGGAGGCTTGGCAGCCCTCCCTGCGGTCGGGACGACTACGGCGTCCAGCGAGATAGGAGCAGGATAACTCGCGCCGCAAGTCGATGTGCCACTGGCACATCTCCACTCCTGCCCGCAGTGCCTCGATATGACCAGATGGGCTGGGATAAGCCTGCTTGTCGTTCATGCGTATTGGGTTTGTGTCCGCCTGCTCGGGTGGTCAGGAAACCTGCCCACTTCGCAGCAGACACTTTCCGTCTTTGAAGGCGAGCGGCGGATTGTTTTCATTATAGCAACTTAATCCCCCAAGGAAAATACTTCCCTTTTCCATACATAGTATCTTTTAGGTAACTATTGCCCCAATTAAACAAATATGATATAGTATCCACAATAGCATATACGGCTGTGTAGGAGCCATGCTGCTTCGGTGGCAGAAAATCGACGTGGAGAGCTGAAGTAGTTTTCTGCCCTTTTTAGGGAGCGTCGATTTTTTTATCGCTGAAATCAAAACGGCTTTGGCGTGGTCAAAGATATGGATACAGCACAGATGTGGTACGACAAAGCCAAAGCTACAGGTTATACTAACTGAGAAAGGATGGACTATCATGAAAAAGAATTACTGCCTTGACTGGCTGCTATTCCTTAGCGGACTTGCTTGCATAGCCACTGGCCTTTTGCTGGACTTCCATTTGATTCCTGGCGGTAGAGAGGCAAAAGGCCCCTTTGTTATGGTTCACCGATACAGCGGCTATATCATGGCCGTTGGCATACTTCTTCATCTTGTCTGGCATAAGAGCTGGATTTCTGCTGTCACAAAGAAGATTTGCGGAGAAAAATCGAAAAAATACTGAGAGCTGCTATGGCTGCTCCCTCTGCTGTCAATCAGCAGCCGTGGGAGTTTTATGTGGTGACAGACAAAGCTGTACTGGAAAAGCTTGCTGCAGCCAGCCCTTACGCTGCCATGACCGCCAAGGCACCGGCTGCCATCGTTCTCTGCTCCCGCACAGAGAATATACTTGTGCCTGAACTTGTAGATGTGGATATGGCCACGGAAAACATCTTATTGGAAATAGAAGCACTGGGATTGGGTGGCGTAACCCAAAAACAAACGCAAAAAAAATGCGCTGTGACTCTCCACAGCGCCTTTGTTATTAGGGAAACTTATCGGAATATGTATTTAAGGTCGGTTACTTATTCTTTGTCCCCCTATGATACTTACTGTTAAAAAAATCATCTAAATCACGATAAGCCTCATCATTATTCACTTCTCCCCACGTAACTATTTCAAAACGAGACTCATCATCTCGCTTCCATACTCCTTCCCCCCTAACAATACTGCCACCTGCAACACCATCCAGTTGGTCATCCGTCATTGCTTTTGCTTTTAACTTTGTATCCATATTACATCTTCCTTTTCCATTTTAGAATTGTTAATGATACCTACTTCTTAATTTCGCTATTCATACCTAAAAACCTGCTGCTGCTTTTCGGCAACAACAGGACTCATTATTTCAGCCGGACAGTCCGCCCTCGCCTGACTGTTTGGCCCTTATGTTGATGGATTAGGGTGGGGAGCGGTGTTCCTCTGCGACGTGGACGCTGGCGTCCGTGGCGGTCAAAGGTCGTCATGGGTGCCAGCGTCCACCAAAGCAGGAACGCCGCAGGGCGGAGAACGCAAAAACAGACGGCTGACCATTTTGACTGGTCAGCCGCCTGTCTAGCGTTATTTCCGTTATCCGGCAACCCGTTTATTTTCGGATTGCGAAGGAGAGGTTGGTCTTTTCGGAGCAGAAGTATTGGGCCAGGGACTTAATCCTGCCCGGATTTTCAGTATTTCTTCCTTCGTAAGCATTTCGCCCTGAATTACTGGTTTATTTACTTGTGCCATACCAAATCCCCACCTTTCTAGTCTTCTTTAGAAATTCCTTGGCGGCAGCTTCCTGCCGTGCTTCATCTTCCGGGTAATCAAGCAATTCGTACTGATCCACCAACGCATTGATTAACTGACGGGCTTCGTCATAATGGAAATCATCGGATTTCTGCATGACATATACCTGGCCTTGATTGGTAACCACGGACAGCGTAGCAATGTATTCATCAATTACGAATACACCAATATCGGAAAAAGAGAAATTGCGTGTTGTTGGATGATTATGTGCTACCACTAGCTCACCCATGTAGGCATTCATTTTCAATGCATTAACCTGACTGCTTTGTTCAATGTTTACGCTATGTTCATCCCCTAATACTTTGATGGGACGTCCAAAGGAAATGGTGGTAACTAAGGCTACTTCCTTACCAGCATTTTCCAATTTAGCAATACGCAACACTTCTCTATGCAAAGACGCCAAAAAATTATTTTGCAAATCCGAAAACAGCGGCGTCTCCACTACGGGTACACGCTCGATTGCCGCATTCGTAATCTCAAACACATGGTCTTTCTTGCGTGCCTGACTTAATTGCTCCAAATTCTTACCACCTTCTACGCCTATTATATCATCTGCGAGGACAGCTTGTATAGGAAATTTTTGCATTTCGTTGCCTTTCCTTACCCTTATGCCGTTTTCCAAAAGTCCATTATGCCAAGAGCCACGGCCTTTGCCATGTCCTCCTGATGTTCTTTTAAGAGCCACACATCCGCGCTGTCAATGAAGCCCAGCTCCACAAGCACGGCGGGCATCATGGTTTCCCGCAGGACGCACAGGCTGGGGCGTTCCTTGACGCCCCGGTCAAGAAAGGTCGAACAGACCGTCAAATTCGGCAAGTTCCTCTGCATATCCCCATGCAATGGCCTCATAAAGACCGGTCAGAACTTCCGCAAATGCGTAGCTGTTTCCCACCTTTTGCAGGGCACGGATAATGACCGGCAGCCATTCTGCCCGTGCATCCCTCCGTAAAAGTCAGCAGGCAATGTTCCAAGGCGGGTGGGGAAGGTCAAAATAATTGACCGACCGCCGGAAAGCTCCGCTTTATGGTCAAATCGAATCCGTATTCAGTCCGGCACTCTCCATATCCAGCATGCCCTTTATCTTGGGCAGAATGAGGAAAAAGGCGCACCCCGTCCCGTTATCCTTGGTGACACAAAAAACCAGCAGGGCAACCGTATTCTGCCACTGGCAGCGGATTTCTGCCGTGAACTGATGGCCTACCGCAAAATCCAACTGGAACGGCGGCTGATGACACCCGGCTTTGACAATCAGGACTTTCTCTTTACCATGCCGGACGGCAGACCCATCAATCCCGGCTCGTTCAGTTCCCGCTATTCCTTTGTGCGAAGGAAACTGGGCATTAAGACCACGTTCCACATGCTGCGGCATGACATGGCCAGCCGGATGAAGGGCACCCATATGTTTGACCTCAAAGATATTCAAACCCAACTGGGCCATTCCAGCATCCAAATCACCATGGATATATATACCCATATTGACGAGGAGCAAAACCAAAAAGTCAGCGGCTGGCTGGCTGGCGGCGTAAATGACCTTCTACGTGGCAGTCAGGCCCAATAACATCATAATCGTATAAGAAACAGGAAAACATTTGACATTTACTTGCCCTTGTAAAAATGCAGGGGCAAGTAAATAAATTTGATACGACCGATTAAATTCTGGTGGTAGTCAAGTGGTAGTCAAATTTCAAAAAATGGACAACAAAAAAGCCCCGCGAGAATCTCACGAGACCTTGAATTTCAAGTGGTGCCGGCAATCGGACTTGAACCGATACGTTGTTGCCAACGGCAGATTTTGAGGCCATATTCGCAAATTGGATAAAATGTTATAAGTTTGTATTCCCTTATAATATGGGGGCTGACGGAATTAGTCATTGTTATGGGATTGCATAATTTAGTATTACCTTTTAAGTTGACAACCCGATAATAACCCGACATTTTTTCATGTAAAATCAGGAAAAGTTGTGATGTAAATAAAAAATTCTCAGTGAAGGTTTGGCTGCTTTCTTCAATGCAGTCAAACCTCTTTTTCTGTCATATTTTAGTCAATTTGTATCATGCGTTCCCCACCCTCGGTGTTCCGGCTTTGGTGGACAGGAATGCCGGCCTGCCTGCGCAGTCCGGCATATCCTATCCACG
>CADAAS010000194.1 GCA_902785885.1 Pseudoselenomonas ruminantium | reverse complement strand
TTCCTTTGACTGCAAGATTCGGTTTATCTTCTCCCACTCGGCTTTGCGGGAAGGCTGGGACAATCCGAATGTGTTCCAGATTTGTACACTGAATGAAACTAAGAGCACCATCAAGAAGCGGCAGGAAATCGGCCGTGGCCTACGCTTGTGTGTCAATCAGACGGGCGAACGGCAGTACGATGCCAATCTGAATATCCTTACGGTTATGGCCAATGAAAGCTATGACGAATTTGCCAGCTCCCTGCAGAAGGAATACGAGGAAGACGGCATCCGTTTCCGTGTGCTGGAAACTGCCAACTTTGCCAATATCCTCGTGCCCGTACCGGCAGAGGATGTGGCAACAGGTACGGCAGGGGAAGAAACTGCTTATCTGGGCACAGAGAAGGCCGAAATGGTTATGGAATCCCTGAAGGAATATGGCTATGTGGATGATGAGGGCAATATTCAGGAATCGCTGAAAGCCGATATCCAGCAGAATAAATTCGTGGTAGCAGAAGAACTGGCTCCCTACAAGGCACAGATACAGGAAATATGCATGCAGGCCTGCAGAACCGTGCCGATTCACAAAGAGCGCGAACGGCGTGAGGCTGTCCTCAATAAAGAAGTGTTCCTGTCCCCGGAATTCAAGGAACTATGGGACAGTATCAAGTGGAAGACTACCTATCGGGTTGATTTTTCCACGGAGGAACTCTTGCGGCGCTGCCGTAAGCAAATGGCTTTGGAGATGAAGATTCCTTCGCCGAAAATCATTCAGACCAAGGCGGATTTAACCATCGGCACAGGCGGTGTCGAAACCAAGGTGGTGGCAGACCGGGCTGTAAGTACATACGGTTCCAGTAATTTCCTGCCGGATATTGTCGCCTATCTGCAAAACGAAACCAATCTGACCCGCCGTACCATTGTGGAACTCTTAACCGGCACCAGACAGGATGCAGCGGGCAACTGGGTGAAATTTGATGATTACGGCAACAAATTGAAGGATTTCCGGAAAAATCCACAGGTATTCATGGAAAACACCGCCAAAATCCTGCGCTCCGTAATGAAGTCGCTGATTGTGGACGGCATTAAATATCAACGGCTCGGAGACAGCGAATACTACTGTCAGGAACTCTTTGAATCGGAAGAACTCAAGGGCTATCTCGAAAGCAATATGCTGGAAAGTACCAAAAGCCCTTATAACTATGTGGTCTACGACAGCGAGAACGAGCGGCAGTTTGCCCAGTCCTTTGAGGATAACGAAGATGTATATCTTTATGCCAAGCTGCCGGATTGGTTCAAAATCAGTACACCATTGGGCTCCTATAATCCCGACTGGGCTGTGATGATTGACCGGAATGGAGAAAAGAAACTGTACTTCGTTTTGGAAACCAAGGGCAACATAGATACCGATGCCCTCAGGAAGACAGAAAGTGAAAAGATTCAATGCGGTAGAGAACATTTTGCTGCATTGGGGGATAAGGCTGAGTTTATGCCAGTGGATAATTTTACCGAGTTTATGCATAGTATTTGATGGTAAGGGGGAGGGATAAGGCAGCACCTCAGGGAAAATTCATAGGGGGAGCTGTAATGATTCATAACGAGCAGAATGATGCCATTACTGTTAATGAAGCTATGTTTCGTTTGATTGATGAAAAAGGCAGAGAATATAGTACATCTACCAAGGCTAGTGTCAGTTGGATGATGTCACATCATTCGCAGGAAATATTGACAGAAATCAATCCGGGAAATGATTCTGTATTCACGTATTTTTTCGATGTGCCAGCTAATGCTGATATTAAAAGCTTTAAACTGCAAGGAAGAGGCGGCATGATGGGGGAACCTGTGGTAGTTCCTATAAATTATATGGAAGATTTTAAGGGATGGCTGGAATAATAGCAGAGCTAGGGGGATAAAAATGAAAAAGTTTTGTTCTAATTGTGGTTCGCCAATAGAGGAGAATGTTAATTTTTGTCCAAGCTGTGGAGCATCATTAGCAGATAATGATAATAGGGAAATGTATATTCCTGATGAGGGAATAAAAGAAATGTTCTTTCGTTACGATAATCGTTTGAATCGTCAACGCTATATAATGCGATTGTTGACGTTGGTTGCAGGATATGTAATTTTGGAGATAATAGACAAGGTGAATCTATTGGATGACTTACTGATAGGATTACTTTATCTTGTCTTAGTGATTCCAAACATAATGGTAGTGATTCGGCGGCTTCATGATCTTGACCGGCCAGGCTGGTGGTTTGTAGGTACATTGGTTCCTATAGTAAATTTAGTATTGGGGTTATACATGTTATTTGCCAAAGGGACGGATGGTCCTAATCAGTATGGCCCAGATCCATTGGATACGGATTAAATCATGATAAAACTGTTGCATGTGATAATAATTGTCTTATCTGTGCAACAGTTTTTTATTGTTTTTTTTATCATTAAGAGGATTTCGTTTATGATTATAGAAATGTAAACAGTAGATAAGAATTTTGAATGAAAATCTATTGACTGAATTGCGTAAATATGAAGAAGAAAGGAGCCAGCTGAATTCCTGGAGGGGGCGCTAAAAGGGATAGCAAAAATTCCATATCGGTGTTAAAATGTAATCATCTTTGTTTTTGGGCAGGCAGTAGAAAGGTGATTACATGCACAAGATGTTTTTATCCTGTCTCCTGACAGCTGTCCTTACGGCGGCGGCTGTGGCTGCGGCCTTTATCATGGGGACAGGATATTTTGTTGGCAATTATGCGGTGCACTTTGGCTTGGAGCGGGGGACGGTGGATAATCCGCAGGAACCGCCGCGGGCGTTTGCTTTGCTTATGCCGCCGGAGGCGCGCCATTACGATAAGCCGGATTATACGAATGAGGAATGGACGCTGACTTCGCGGGACAATTTGGTGTTAAAGGCTACGCATTTTTATCCGGACGAGGATAACGGTGCGAAAAAATGGGTGATTGTAGCGCATGGCTACGGTGGTACGCAGGAAAATTCCTATTATATAGCAACCCACTATCTGCAGATGGGCTACCATGTGCTGACGCCAGACCTCAGAGCTGCAGGCAAGAGTGAGGGGCGTTATCTGACCATGGGCTATCGCGAGAGCGTGGATATGGTGGACTGGGCCAAGCGGATTGCCCTTTACTATCCGCAGGCCAAGATTATCCTGCATGGTGTGTCCATGGGCGCGGCCACGGTGATGATGGCCTGTGATGATGAGGATTTGCCGAAGAATGTAGCAGCTTGCGTGGAAGAAAGCGGCTACACCAGCGCTTTTGATTTGCTCGTGCATCAGATACATGAGTCGTTGGGCCTGCCGCCCTTCCCGGCCATGAATCTTTTGGACTGGCGGTGCCAGCAGGTGGCAGGGTTCAGCCTTAATCAGGCGGTGCCGGAGGTTGCGGTGATGCACTCGAAAGTGCCTATCCTGTTTATTCATGGCACGAAGGATGCTTTGGTGCCGCCCGCTATGGCCGAGCAGCTTTACCGGGATGCAAAAGCCCCGGACAAGAGCTTGCTCTTAATCCATGATGCGGTACATGGTGTGGCGTGCCAAAAGGACGAGAAATTGTATTTTAAGACGGTGCAGGAGTTTACGGCACCGTATATGCAGTAAGAGGAGTGAAATTGTGCGGGCAGTGGTAACGCGGGTAAAATCCGCCAGTGTAGAAATTGAGGGAAAAGTGAACGGCGCGATTGAGCAGGGCTTTTTGGTGCTCTTGGGCGTAGGGCCGGAGGATAATGCGGAGTCAGCCCAAAAACTTGCCGAGAAGATATATAATGTAAGGGTGTTTTCCGATGATGCCGGCAAGATGAACTTAAACCTTGAACAGGTGGGCGGTTCCATGCTGGTGATTTCCCAGTTCACCCTTTATGCGGACTTGAAGAAGCGCCGACCCGGTTTCAGTCATGCGGCACCGCCGGCTATGGCCAATGAACTCTATGAAGTCTTTATGCAGGACTTGCGGGATTTGGGCGTGACGGTGGAGCATGGTGAATTCGGTGCGGATATGCAGGTGGAATCGGTCAATGATGGCCCGGTGACCCTTTGCTTTGATACGGAGGCTTTGTGATGCAGACAGAATTGTTGC
>CADAAS010000193.1 GCA_902785885.1 Pseudoselenomonas ruminantium | reverse complement strand
CGACCGTGTACACCAGGAACGCGATCCCGGCGATCGGCGCGGCCGTCGAGTCGAGAATAAAGGCGAATTTCTCACGCGAAACGCCGCTGCGATCCGTGATGGGCCGCATGATTTTTCTCAATATGCTGCTGTATTTCACGCCAACTCCCGGCGGTTCCGGTGTGGCAGAGGGCGGCTTTGTGCTCCTGTTCAGTGAGACGGTTCCTGCCGGTACGGTCGGTATTATCGCCGTCTGCTGGCGCCTGATTGCCGAATACATCCCCTTCCTGATTGGGCTATACTACACATTGACGGTATTCGGCCGCGACTTCCTGAGCCGTCAGCTGAATAAGTAGGTGAATTTATGGCAAAAGAATTACGTTCCGGCTATACCACTGGCGCCTGTGCGGCTGCCGGGGTCAAGGCCGCCCTGCTCCATGAACAGGGAGAAGATTGGGATAGCATAGAACTCCGTGCCCTTGATGGCACGGAGCTTCTTATACCCGTAAAAAATATCGTCAAGGATGAACGGGGCCTTACCGCCGAAGTGGTGAAATTTTCCGGTGATGACCCGGATATCACCAATGGGGTATCGGTATTTACCACAATTCGCCATTTGGCCGCAGCGCCACCGGAAGTTATCTTCAAGGCGGGGCTGGGCATTGGTACAGTGACGAAGCCCGGATTGTCCGTGCCAGTGGGGCAGCCATCCATCAATCCCGGCCCCCGGCAGTTAATTCGCAATGTTGTAGCGGAGGTATTGGGGACGGACAAAATCCCTTTGGAAGTCACGATTTCCATTCCTGCAGGTGTGGAATTGGCAAAACAGACCCTTAATCCCATTTTGGGGGTTGAAGGGGGGATATCGGTTATCGGCACAACGGGGGTTTTGCGGCCGATGTCTGAGGAAGGCTTCAAAAATTCCCTGGTGCCACAGATTGATGTAGCCAAGGCGGCAGGCTTTGATACGCTGATTTTTGTGCCCGGCAAGATTGGCGAGCGGCTGGCAGGCAAATGGCAGCTGCCTGCGCAGGCTATGGTGCAGACCAGCAACTTTATCGGCTTTATGCTCGAAGCAGCCCAGCAGCGGGAAATCAAACGTGTTTTGCTGTTCGGTCATATTGGCAAGCTGGTCAAGGTGGCGGCAGGCTGTTTTTACACCCATAACCGCATTGCCGATGGCCGGCTGGAAACCATAGCGGCCTATGGCGCGGCTGAGGGGCTTGGTACCTGTGAGGTGCAGGCAGTTCTATATGCCAATACCACGGAAGATGCTTTGGTCGTATTGGACAGGGCAGGCTTGAAAGGTGTGGTATGCCAGCGCTTGGCTGAACGTGCCAGCCTGCGCGCCCAGCGTTATCTGTTTCAGAAGATGCAGATAGGTACGGTGATGGTGGCCATGAGCGGGGAGCTTTTGGGTATGGACGAAACAGCGGCAAGCATTTGCCGGGATTTAGGCGGGGAGGTGCTAAATGGAAATGCAGAATAAAATCGTGGTCGTGGGCATTGGCCCCGGCAATCCCGATTATATCGTGCCCAAGGGGCTTAAAGCCATTGAGCAGGCAAAGTTCCTCGTGGGCGGCAGAAGGGCCTTGAATCAGTTTGCCGTTGACGGGCAGGAAACCTGTCCGATAACCGCAGATATTCAAGGTGTGATGGATTTTATCCGCGCGAAGGTGAAACTGGATCATGTCGTGGCTATGGTATCCGGTGACCCAGGCTATTATTCGCTGCTGGACGCTTTGCGGCGGGAATTTCCGGCTGAACAGATAACGGTAATTCCCGGTATCAGTGCCATGCAGTATGCTTTTGCCCGCCTGGTTTTGCCCTGGCATGATGCCACACTGGCGAGTTTTCATGGGCGCACGCCGGCAGCGCAGGATATTGCCTACAAACAGGGGAAAATATTGGGCCTGCTCACCGATAGCAAGTATAACTCCCAAACCATTGCAGAAATTTTATTGCAGGCAGGCTGGCCCAAAACGCAAACCATGTATATCTGCAGCCGCCTGTCCTATGATGATGAAACAGTCGTTACAACTACGCTGGGCGAGGCAATTAACCAGCCAGCTGTATCGCACTGTATTTTGATTATCGCTTAAAATATCCCCCCAGGGGGCTTGTGTAGAAATCGCATAAGCTGTTATTATCGAATTGAGACTAATTTTCGATGATAAGGAGTTTTGCTGTGCGATTAGAACAAGAAGACAGACATTATTTGGGTATAGCCATGCCTGCCGCCTTGGAAGGACTCTTTATGGTGTTGCTTTCCTCGGTGGATATCATCATGGTGGGCGTGCTCGGAACAGCAGCCATTGCGGCGGTGAGTATCTTCACCCAGCCGCGCATGATGCTCTTGTGTGTGGTGCGGTCGGTGGCCTCGGTGCTGACCTTGCTCACTGCGCGCAAGTTTGGGGAGAAGAAATTACAGGAAGTGCCTGCGCTCTTGGCGCGGACACTTTTTTGTATGCTCATTCTGATGGGCACGCTCCATGTGCTTTTCTTCCTGTATTTAGAGGGGATTCTAAGCTGGATGGGAGCCAAGGCGGAATATATGGCGGCGGCGGTGGCCTATGGCGATATTGCGCTGGCCGGCGTGTTTTTGACCACTTTGTCCACCATCCTGCAGGCTGTACAATTAGGGTATGGGCACACCAAACAGGTCATGAGTGCCAATGTGCAGGGCAATGTGGTCAATATTATCGCTAATGCTTTGCTTATCTTTGGGCTGGGTCCCTTTCCAGAAATGGGCGTAGTTGGTGCGGCTGTTGGTACGGTTATCGGTACAGGCTGGACACTTGGCGTAACGGGCTATCAGCTCAAAAACAGCGAGTGGTCGGGCTGGGGCAGTTTTTGGCCGACGCGCGCGTATTTTCAGGAATTTCTGCCGGTCTTTGGCGGCGTGTTCAGCGAGCAGGGCTTTGAGCGCATCGGTATGGTGCTCTATACGCGCATGGTTGCAGAACTTGGCACAGCGGCTTATGCCGTTCATGCCATCTGCATGAACTTCTGCGATTTTTATTACTGCTTTGCGGGCGGCCTGGGCAAGGCCAATATGGTGATGGCCGGTCATGCCCATGGGGCAGGTGACTGGAGTTACTGGCAGCGGCAGCTGCGGGCAGGACTCAAATGGAGTTTTGTGTTCTCGCTGATTTCCTTTGCCGCCACCTATGTACTGCGGGAGGAAATCTTTGGCATCTATTCCCATGAGGCAGAACTTCTGCCGCTAGGGGCTTTGATTATGATTTTTGTAGCGGCGGTGAGTTTTCCCGAAGCCCATGCCATGGTCTGCGCAGGCGTCCTTCGGGGCAGCGGCAAGACGAGTCAGGTCGCTGCCTATTCCTTTGTGAGCATCGCCTTCCTGCGGCCGCTGATTACGGCGTTTTTCCTGCAGGTGCTCGACTTGGGGCTGGCAGGAGCATGGCTGGCACTGGCGATTGACCAGTCACTTAGGGCTTCCTGTGCGTCATTTTTGCTCTGGCGCCTATGGAAAGCTCGTCCGCAAATTGTCTGTGACTCTTGACACATATGGGGAGTGAATGATAAAATTTTATCTGTCTTATTGTGTATTGAGAGTTGTTATTAATTATTAATACCGATTGAATCAGGTGTCGGAAGACTTAATAGAAAATCCGGTAAATGCCGGAGCGGTCCCGCCACTGTAACAGGGAGTCATATTGCATTTAGGTCACTGGAAAGGGCAAAGCATTTCTGGGAAGGCGCGATATGATGATGAACTGGAGCCAGGAGAACTGCCTGATTGACAATCACCGTGAGGAGATTTGGTTGCGCATGGTCTGCGCGGACGGGTTTCCTCGAACCTGCGAGCGATGGGGATGGGGATTCCGCATATGTTACAGACAGTCTGGCTCAGACCAGATGAGAGATAGAACTGGATGTATCATAAAGGAAGACGCCCGTTCTCCGTTGCGGAGGGGGCGTCTTCTCGTCTATGCGGGGGCTGTCGGATGCTTGCTGCATGCAGCTGTCTGACAGCTGGCCATATGTCCGGTGATGGAGCCTGACGAAAGGTTTTCCCGGCGGCTTCAGCTCCGCTGGGGAAAGTTTGCTCATATATTTCATTCAGTTCTATG
>CADAAS010000192.1 GCA_902785885.1 Pseudoselenomonas ruminantium | reverse complement strand
TTTATCCGAGGACAGCAAAATTTCCTTATCCGACATAGCGTGTGCCTCCAATCTCCGGCACAGCACGCAAAAGTGCCTGGGTGTATTCTGCCTGCGGGCGCTCGATAACGTCTGCCGTACTGCCGTACTCCACCACTTTGCCGCCGGCCATGACCATGATTTTATCCGCCATATGCGCCGCCACGCCGATATTATGGGTGACGATAATCATGGCTGAACCTGCTTCGTGGACAACCTGCATGAGCTCGTCCACAATCTGTGCCTGCGTGGTCACATCAAGGGCCGAAGTCGGCTCGTCAGCGAGCAGCAGTTTGGGCGCAAAGGCCAGTGCCATGGCAATGCCGACGCGCTGGCGCATACCGCCGCTGAGCTCAAAGGCATGGGATTCCATCACGCGCTGCGGGTCGGACAGATTCATGCGGGTAAGCAGAGAGCAGGCTTTTTCTACCGCTTCACGTTTGCTCATGGAACTATGAAGCTGCAAATATTCCACAAACTGCTTGCCAATGGTCTGCACGGGATTGAGCATATTGCCGCTGTCCTGAAAAATCATGGCAATGTCCTTGCCGCGAATGGAGAGCCATTCCTTATTGCTCAGATGGGCAATATCCCGACCGCCAAAGTTGATTTGACCGCCCTCCACCTGCCCGTTGCCGGACAGACAGCCCAAAATTGCCCGAATTACAGAGGTCTTGCCACTTCCGGATTCCCCTACAATGGCCATAATCTCCCCTGCCTGCAGGTCAAAATGGACATTGGACACCGTAGGCTTGCCCTGATAGGCAATCGATAAATTCTTTACATCTAAAAGCATCTTTGCTTCCTTTACTTATTTCGCCGGTTTAATCAGGCTCGTAATCCAGTAATAATCGGAAGGATACATCTTCACGCCGGACAGAACCTTGTTGCTGATGATGTTGGTCTGCGGATAACCCAGGAACAGCGCTGCACCATCATTGAGGAGAATCTGCTGAATGTCGATAATCAGCTGACGGCGCTTGCTCTTGTCAAACTCAGCAGCCAGTTCATTGAACTTGGCATCGAGCGCCGGATTGCTGTAACCGGAACCATTCTGCGGGTTGTCGCCGTTGTTGTTGGTCTTCCAGTACCAGGAGAGGAAGATTTCCGGGTCGCCGGTGTTGGCCGTGGTGATGTTGGAAATCAGCAGGTCATATTCGCCCTTGATGCCCATCTGGTCAACGAGGTTATAGTCAACGGTCTTGATGTTGATGTCAAAGCCGAGTTTCTTGAGGTCAGACTGTACAGCTTCGGCGTACAGCGGCAATTCGGCACGGCTGTTATACACAACGAAGTCGAGCTTCAGCGGCTGGCCGTTCTTGTCACGGATGCCATCGCCATCCGTATCCTTCCAGCCGGCTTCATCGAGCAGCTTTTCTGCGCGTTCCGGATTGTAGGCATTGGGGTCGGTCAACTGGTCAAAGCCGTAATCCATGGACGGCGGTACAGGAGCCTTGCCCGGCAGGAAGGTGCCTTTGAGCAGGACATTGTTATAGGTTTCACGGTCACAGCCGCAGATAAGTGCAGCACGCACTTTGTCATCTTTCAGGATGCCCTTCTGATTCAGACGAGCCAGAACGACACGCAGGGAGGAAATTTCATCCACGAAGAACTTGTCGTTGCCGCGGAAGGTATCCATATCGCCAGCCGCAATGTTTACGGCCATATCCACTTCGCCGGACTGCAGCGCCATAGCGCGGGTGTTCGGGTCATCAATGGACGGAATTTCTACCGTTTCAAACGGTACTTCGCCATCCCAGTAGTTCGGGTTCTTCTTCATCACGGCCTTTTCCTTCACGAAGGATTCCACCATGTACGGGCCGGTGCAGATGGGGCCTTCCTTGGCAAAGTCACGGCTGCCTTCGGCGCTGGTGTCCACAATGATGAACAGCGGGTCAGCCAGGAAGCCCGGCATATTCGGCATGGGCTTTTCCGTCACGATGGTCAGGGTCTGGCCTTCAGCCTTGATTTCCTTGTACTTGAAGAAAGTTGCGGCGCGGTTGTTCTTGGCAAAAGCGCGTTCAATGGAAGCCTTGACTGCTTCAGCCGTCAGCGGATTGCCGTTGGAGAACTTCACACCCTCACGGATTTTGAACGTCCAGGTCATGTGGTCATCGCTGATGCTCCAGCTTTCGGCCAGCCAGGGCTGAACGTTCATCTTATCGTCAAACTTCGTCAGGCATTCGCCGAGGCCGTAACGCATAACGACCCAGCCAAAGAAATTCTGCGTGGGTTCGAGCGTATCGGCAAAGTTCGTCACACCGACTTTGAGTACACCCTTGTCGGCGCTACTGCTATTATCCGCACCACAGCCAGCCAGCATAACGGTCAGTGCCGCACCGCACAGGCCGAGGCTGACGGCCTTCCATAACTTCTTCGTGTTGAACATTTTCATTGCAAACATCTACTCCTTTACAATATATATTATTCCTGCCGTGGGTCGAGAACATCCCGCAGGCTGTCCCCCCACAGATTGAATATAGCTACGACAATAAAGATGGCCAGGCCCGGATAAATCATGAGCCAGGGCGCCGTCTGGATGTACTGACGCCCCTCGTTGAGCATCAGGCCCCATTCCGGCGTTGGCGGCTGCGCGCCAAAGCCCAGGAAGGAGAGCCCCGCAATTTCCATCATCATGGTGCCGATATCCATTGCCCCGGTGATGACCACCATGGGCATGACATTGGGCAGGATATGACGCCAGAGGATGCTGCTGGTCTTAGCTCCCTGAATTTTCGCCGCCTGGATAAAATCCTGATTTCTAAGGCGAAGAACAAGGCTGCGCACCAGACGGGCATATTTTGCCCAGCTGACCACGAGCAGCGCCAAGATGGTATTGATGACGCTGCCGCCCAAGATACCGGCAATGGCAATCGCCAACACGATACCGGGGAACGCGAGCATCATATCCGCAAAGCGCATGAGAATGGTTTCAAGCCAGCCGCCAAAGAAACCAGCCAGCACACCGACCAAGGTGCCTACCATAGCAATCAGGGCCACGAGGCACAGGGCCATAAAGAGCGAAATCTGCGTGCCGCAGAGGATGCGGGAGAAGATATCGCGTCCGAGCTTATCCGTGCCGAGAAAATGCTCCGCAGACGGCGTCTGCAGAACCAATTTCATATTTCCCGCCATCGGGTCCTGCGGCGCAAGGTACGGCGCAAAGATGGCCAAGAGAACAATCAGCACGACCAGCCCCGTATAAAAAGCAAATAACTTATTTTCCCGAAAAACCGTCATCAATGGGCCTCCTTTTTCAGACGCGGGTCAAGGTAGACATAGGACAAATCCACCAAGGCATTGATGGCCATGTACACAATGGAAATCCAGAGCACAAAACCCTCAATCAGCGGATAATCCCGCATGGAAATCGCCCGCACCGCCATATTGCCGATACCCGGCCAGGAGAACACCATTTCGATTACCGCCACGCCGCCCAAAAGCCAGCCAATGGACATGCCCAAGAGCGTAATCAGCGGCAGAACGGCATTGGGCAGCACATGCTTCCAGAGGATTGCTTTCTCCGAAAGGCCGCGGGCTCTTGCGCCCACCACATAATCCTGCTGCAGTTCCTCCAAGAACACCGTGCGCACCTGCCGGATATACTTGGACGACATATAAAGCGCCAGCGTGAGTGCCGGCAAAACAATGCCCTGTGCCGTCACTGCGGATTTAGCAATCGGGAACCAGCCCAGCTTCAAGCCGAACACATAGAGAAAGATAAGGCCGAGCCAAAAGGTCGGCATGGATACGCCGATAAACGAAACCGTCCGCACCAGATAATCCTGCCAGCCATTGCGATGCACAGCCGACCATATCCCCAGCGGCAGGGATATGAGCAGGACAAACACAATCGTCACAGCCGCCAGCGTCAAGGTTCCGGCAAAGCCTTCAAGCAGTTTATCCGTTACCGGTTTCTTAGCTGAGTAAGACATGCCCATATCCCCATGGAGCACACCGCCCGCCCAGTTGACATACTGCACGAGGAACGGCTTATCAAGCCCCAGCTCCGCCCTGGTCTTGTCCAGGGTTTCCTGCGAAACAATCGTGTCACCGGCTTC
>CADAAS010000191.1 GCA_902785885.1 Pseudoselenomonas ruminantium | reverse complement strand
CTTCCAATTGTTTTGCTGCATTTTGTTTTGCAGTTTCAATTAAATCGGCTTCGCTTATATTTGTTGGTACAACGAAATCTTTTGCGCGTTTACCATTTACAGAAACAACGATAGTCATTTCGTTTTTAACCAATTTTGTTTCATCAAAACTTGGCCATGGGGTAAACACCAACATTTCTTTGTGTCCTAATTTTTCCCACATTTCTTCTGTCAAATGTGGTGCGAAAGGATTCAATAATTGAATCAAGATTTCGTATGCTTTCTTTGGCATTTTTCCACCAGGGAATTCGTTTATAAATTCCATCATTGCAGAAATAGAAGTATTGAATTTCATATTTTCAATACGGTCTGTCATATCTGCAACCATACGATTTACTAAAAATTCCTGGTTTTCAGTTAAATCTTCATCTGTCAAATTGTCAGACAAACTTTCCACACGCCACAAAAATCTCTGAACACCACGCAGGGTATTTTCAGACCAATTCGCACTCTGTTCCCATGGGCCCAGATATAAAATAGCCATACGACATGCGTCTGCACCGGCACGATTTACAACATCAGAAGATGGCACCGTATTACCACGTGATTTTGACATTTTTGTTCCGTCTGCAGCCATATACTGATATTTCATTGCCGATAGTCCGCTGACGTTCTTAATCGTTGCACCCTCTGAGCTGTACTGCGGTTCCGGAATGTCATATTCCTCATTGTAGATTCGCTCATCGTATTCAATGCACTCGATGGTACGCGTGAAATCCTGCGCCCGGGAAATGCTTTTTACGACAAAAGGTTTGGCGCCTACCGTGGCCTGCGCCAAATCGAAAATATCCTGCTCCTGTGGCGGGTCTGCTTCATTGATTGAAGCCAGTTGTACCTTACACCAACCGTCCTCATTTTTGAGGATGGTCACGGCCGAAGTGTAGATATTATCGTTAATGGTCCGGTACTGGATACGATAATCGCCCTCCGTGCTGTCCAGTTCTACCGGCAACAGTAAGGTGTTGCCATCTACGCGGTGGATACGGCCAGACTTCGCCCATCGGGGCACATCATGGGCCACAAGGATAACATCGCCCACAGTACAGGCTATGGCATCGATATTCGCTTCAAAGCTGATGGTGCGGCGCAAGTACAGATTGCTATACAGCTGATACATCCCCTCACGATACGCCTGCTCATAGCTGGTGATGCCGTCGAAGGTAGCCTGCGCGGTTTTCTCCTCTGCATCGGTATCGTATGAATCCGAATAGATGGTGATGGTTTCCCGGTTGTAGTCGTTTGCGGCATCCATATAGGTCAGCTCGACACAGTTTGCACGGTCCGAGGTCTGCATAAATTCTTCCTGAAAAGAGCCCGCAATGATATTGCCCATGCCAAACATCTGAACCGGCTGCTGGGCATGGTCATAGATACAGCCGTATCGGGTACCGAAGCGAATGACCTTTCCGTGACCGACAGCGGCAATGTTATTGTTTATGGTGGCCAGCATTTCCCCGACGGTATTCAGTTCAATGTTGACCTTATAGTTTTTCTCCTGGCAAAAATCTGCCCATGCCTTGAACTGGTCATAGAGCATATACTTAGCAGGAATTCCCCGCACATCATACTCCCATGCCCCGGTATTGGCGTCCTGCAGGTAACTGCATTGGTGCAGTACATCATAACAGGCCCATGCCGGATTATCACTAGCCTGTTCTTCATAGGCTTCCGTTGTAGGGTTCCAGACAAGCACATAAGGCCTTGTTTTAAGGAATTTCAACGTAGGTGTGCCGCTCAGCTGGTCCGTGGCCAACGCCTTGATGCCGATGAGTGCGATATTTGGATAACTGAAATCATCATGGACAATGGAGGTCAGCGATGACCACCAGCACCGAACTGCAGCCCGGGAGCTGTCCACATCATGACTGCGGGCTGTGACCTGCATCCGAACCTCATAGGCAGCTGACTCTAACGGGTCAATGCGGAATTCTTTGCGCAAGGCACTAGATTGATGTGCGGTAATCCGGGCACCTTTATGGACTACGGAGAATGTCCCTGTTGTTGCACTGGCACTGACCACGAAATCGCCAACCTCAGCCTGTTCTTCGCCTATCCGGATAGTTCCACTCATCTGTGCGCCGTCCGGATAAGTAATTGTTATCGTTTTGCTAAGCAGTTCCTCAGGACCATGTTGGTCAACAACGACAACGCTATACTGACCTACAGACGGCATTCTGCCGTTAATGACCGATATCCCCACTGTCCCAGGCGCCATGTCTACGCCGTAAGCGAATGGTATCCAGTTTTCGGTCCCTGTCTTCCGATACTCGCCCAGTATTTCCACCCAGGCATCATCAAGGCCGCCGCTGTCATTGGCATAGTACAGGCCATTGGAGAATTCCACCTTGGTGATAATCCCCTCCGAGGCATTGCCGGGAACGGTATCCACTCGTTCCTCTGCCAGTAACTGGTAGCCCAGCTGCTTGGTGCTGTAGGTATCGTTGAAGTTGGGAATAACGGTCTGCGTATTCGTACCCTCGCGGGTTTCCACCGTCAAATCCTTGTAATAGCTGGCGGCATTGTCATTCAGCTGGATATTGCTGATTGTTAACGACCCTTCACCGGCAGCCACCAGCCAATTGAGATATTCCTTGTTATCCAGGACATCCACAAACTTGCCAATGGTCTGGCCACCGCTCTGTACCGTTCCATAGGTCAGGGCAATGGAATTATTCTGCCCTTCCATAGTCTGAATGCCGTCCCAGGAATAGGTGGCATCATTCTTAAAGTCACCGAAGTTTCCGGTATCGACCTTCTGACCGAAGACACGATTAATCAGCGTGCCGCCGATAAACATCACTGCAGCCGAAGCAGCATAAGCCGCAAAGGTACCAGCCTTGATTCCCATCGCCGCCCAGCCTGAGCCAACAATCCCTGCAGACACAACTGACAGTGCAATCATGGCAATGGTACCCAGTATATTCTTCCCGCTATCACCGCCCATGACTTTCGGGTAAATGACCGCAAAGGAATCATCCGGAATTACCACATCCGGCTCTATCGGTTTACTATTGACCAAAATATCTACATTGGCACATGCCGGCATATACTGCCGTAGCACTTCATCCGCAGTTCTGCCAGCTCCCACGGTATGCAGTTCCCTTCCGTTCCAAGGCTCGAACGGATTTTTGATTATCACCAGTTTAATCATCAGAACCACCTACATACTCATAAAAGCCCTCGATTACCAGCCGCCATGCCGGTGAATCGATGCGGTCAACACATACGCCGATATTCGAGCGTATATGGATAAACTGGCCATTGCCGATATAGCAGCCGGTATGATTGACAATACCGCTGGGCGTGCCAAAACGTATGGCCATCAAGCAGGGCACCGGCAATTCTTCACCTTTCCCGATTCTGCGCCAGTTTGAAGTGATTGCCGTTTTACTGGTAATCAGCGCATTGACTTTTTCGAGGTCATCAAAATCTGCCGTATAGTCCGGAATGGTCATGCCATATCTTCGATATATCTCCTGCACCAGACCATAGCAGTCAAAACCTTCTTCCATGCTTCTGCCCCGGTTTGTGAACTTAACGCCAATCAGGTCCCTATACTGAATCAATGGACATACACCCCCTTCTGATCTATTCCCTGAAAGCCGCCAAAGCGGGCGGAATTGTTCCTTATCCGGCAATCCGTCAGCGTGTGATTGCAGGTATTTTCTGTAGACTGGCACCCACAGCGAATGCCCTTGTACTTGAACGGGCAATTATTCTTCATATACCGATTCAGCGGTCGGCGGGTTCTGCTGCTGTACTCATTTCCCAGCGTAAAGGTGATACTCTGCTGATTGACCGTGGTCTTGGTCACCACAAAATACTCCTCCATCTCCGGTTCCGGTGCGTTCAGATTCTCTGTATTGACCACCCGGATGATGACCTGGAAACCATTGGCTCCTTCAGCCTGTTCCACCATATACTGCAAAGCCTGTGATGTATTGTCGATAGTCAGTGCCACATTCGGGTCACTGTCATCCGTCTGTTCACGAATTTCGCCCAGCTCAAAAGGGAAGGCCTGCCAAAGCTCACCGTTCCAAATAATG
>CADAAS010000190.1 GCA_902785885.1 Pseudoselenomonas ruminantium | reverse complement strand
ATTTCACGGCCCGCATGCCACCGGCGTTGGTGGCCACGTTTCCGCCTACCGCAGCGAACCGTTGGCCGGGGTCAGGCGGATAGAACATACCGCGTTCCGCGCAGGCAGCGGTCAGGTCAGCCAGCAGGACGCCGGCTTCAATGTGAACCAGGCCATTCTCCAGATCCCAGCGCAGAATATGATTCATCTTGGTCATATCAATGACCACACCGCCGCAGATGGGCGCACAGCCGCCGCTGAGCCCGGTTCCGGCCCCGCGGGGGATGATGGGGATATTGTTTTCATACAGAATTTTGCAGGCTTTTGAGACCTCTTCCGTTGACTGCACCCGAATTACGGCGTCGGGCATACGGAAGCCGGCGGAAATCATCTCATCGTGGGCATAGTCCTCGGTGAGTTGGTCCCCGGTCAGGACGCAGTCGGGAAGTGCGGCAGTAAGTTGTGAAAGTACCTCTGGGGTCAGGGTTTGAAAAGACATGGTATCCTCCTACTCAAAGAAATATTATCTTCGCTTAAAGATCTGCTTTTGGCTCAAATCTCATGGCCATGACCATACTAAAACTATTTTATTCTATCATAATCTGATTCTATAACGCAACAAACTTCTGAAAATATAGTCAGTTTCTACATATAAAAAATTTATGGCATAGTGTCTTCTGCTTATTTCTCAAATTCCGGCGCCGTCCTCAGATTTTCATGAGGCGCCTCGATCTCATTGGCTATCGTATGTTCTGTTAAGCCTGACAGGACCTTGATTTTTTCGTTAAGCATGGGCTGCGTCGCATCCAGGCAGACGACCTTTTGTACCATGGGGGCCAGCGTCCTTCCGCAGACACAGGTGCCTGCTGCCGCTTCCAATACGGTATCTGTTTCTTTTGCCCCGATTGCTCTCATTGTATAATCCAGATATTCTTTTTTGGAAAAATTCATGTTTGGATTTTCAAATTCCTTCGCCTGATCTGCAAAAGAACTATTGATCGTTTGCATATGTGTACTCACACGGTCATCCTCCTTACCTGAATTTATTTATACCCTTGTCCCTGACAGGGTTCATTCACCGCAACATCCTTTATGTTCGGGCCGTTCAATCGTCACCTGGACCCCTGCGATATGGGACGGCAGCGCATCGTAACCGCTGTGTATCATCCAGTACTTTTTACCCTGTTCCGTAAACGCCACCGCGTAAGATGAATTTCCCGTATGGTTCTGCAGATAAATATCAGCGCCCTCCCTGTCATCAGGGAACTCCTTTTTCCTGTCGAAATAAATATTGGCACTGATAGCTTCCACTACTGCAGTGGAAAGACAGCCCGTATGGCCGGAAGGGAATTTTTTTGCAAGTTCCGTCCTAACAGCCTGGCGAACATAATCACAAATAGTATCTTCCCCGGTTTCAAATGGATACACTGACTTCACCGTTTCATGTATCCTGCTTTCTTCTTCCTGCATAATACTTATCACCCCGTGTTTTCATCAATTATCCTGATAAACAGGATTTTATTCACCGGCTTTCATCCCAGACCGGCAACGGTTCATCCAATATTTCGGAGCCGAATTTGCCTTCCTTGCATTCGAAATGGTGAAAGGCCTTCTGCACTTTGCCAAAACCCAGATAAAGAAGGGGCAGGTTGCAGCATACCATTACGATATTGGCAAAGTCGCTGAGATTCCAAAGTGCGCTGAGGTCGAAGCCGGCAATGTTCGTAATCATGCCGAAGGCCAGCACTGCCAGGTTCACCAGCCTGACCGCCACGATGAACAGTGTATTGTTCGAAATCTGTCTGGCGCATATCTCTGAAAAGGACAGGAACCCCAACAGGCAGGTAAAGGCAAATATACCAAAGCAGATACTGATAACCAGGGTAGCAAGTCCATAGCCGGCTTCACTTCCCAGCATTTGCGAGCAGGAAGCCAGAAATTTTTCCAGACGACCCATTTTAAACCAGGCTGCTGAGCCATCCTTCATCCAGGCCTGTCCCATGATGAGGACAAAACCGGTCAGGGTGCAGATCACCATAGTATCAAGGAATACGCCAATCGCCTGTATGATGCCCTGGTCGCACGGATGCTTGGCGTAGGATACAGCGGCAGGCATTGAAAGGGTACCCTGCCCCGCCTCATTGCTCATCAGGCCGCGCTTTATTCCCTGAGAAAGAGCTATACCCAGAGCACCGCCGAAGACCGGCTCCGGACGGAAGGCCTCTGTTACCACCACATAGAAGAACCACGGCAAAAGCTCAAGTTTCATGGCAACCATTACAAGAACAGCAACTACATAAACCACTGCCATGATTGGCACCAGCACATCGGTTATGTGGGTGATGCGCCGGAGTCCGCCAAAGACGGAAAAGGCTGTCACTCCCATCAGCAGCAGGAAGAATCCCCATATCAAAGAACTGCCTGCGGCAATCTCCGCCCCGGTCAAATTTTGGGTGACTGCTACCATGGCAGAGATGGTATTGAAGCCCTGGGCCGGGATGCAGAGCAAGGCATACATGATATAAAGCAAGCTCAAGGCGCCGCCTATTATGGCTGCTCCTCCCAGAAACTTCCTGCCGTAACAGGGGAGGCCGCCAACATATTCATCTCCCTGCTTTTCCTTATATATTTGGGATAGTGTCGATTCTACAAAAGCTGTGGCCATGCCAAAAAACGCAGATATCCACATCCAGAACAAGGCGCCGGGGCCGCCGGTGGAAACGGCTCCTGTCACACCCAAAATGTTCCCCGGCCCTACCCTCATAGCCGTGGATAGCAGAAATGAGGCCAAAGGGCTGATACCCTGTTTCCCCTTATGGCTGTTTATGAGAACATTGATCCCATACATGAAATACTTGATTTGGACAAAGCGAAGGTTACAGGTGAAATATATACCGGTTCCCACCAGCAGGATAATCACCAGGGGCAGTTCGCCTATGATGGGAAGACGGGCATACCACTCAATGTTGGTAGGAAATCCCCACACCAGGTCGGCCAGATCCTGAAATATAGAACATACGATGCTTATCAATTCATACATACGCCAATCCCTTTCTTATACCCTGAATCGGACAGCGTCAAGTTCTCTGCCAATTCTGATTTTTTTATCACTCTAATTATAACAAAACAACCGTGGGATTACCATGACTGTTACAAAAACAAACCGACTTTTTCACAGGGGATAAACTTTCCGCTGGCACGAATTACATTCACTAAACAAAATGGGAAATACAAACCGCAAAGGCGGAACGACGATTTTTCCGTCCGTAAAATCCGGGCTATGCATATCTATATTTTTCTATACAAAAGCCGGACAAGACTCCGGGCTCACCCGGGCATCTTATCCGGCCTTAATTGCGAATATCATCCTCCGCTGAACACGCTTAGCGCATCACACATTTTTTAAGATTGTCAATTGTCAAAACAGGAATTTTGTTTAGGCATAAAACATCTTTATCTTGCTCCGGTGATGCCACCGCTCCTGTTACAACGTTGGTCAGCCCCCAAGCCAGCACTGTAGCACAAGCCACCCGCCACATTTTTCAGTGCATCGCTGTCAAGTTCCATGTCGTCCATCTCCGCCAAATATGCCTCGGCTTCCTCTTTTGTCAGTTCGATGCCCTCGGATTTCGCCAACGCCATAAGTTCCTCAGCGGTCTCGCAGGCCATCGCTTTGGCAATTTGTTCTTTCGTCAGCTCATTTTTGTTAACCGGCATTTCAGTACCTCCCTAAAAAAATAATGAAACTATCATTTCAAACAGTCAAACAGTCAAACACTTTTCAGTAAATTATAACATAGCTGCCGCAGAAAAATCTACGGCTGTTGAAATAAAACAGAATTTACCTATATAGTCCATCTCAACTTTATGGGCGATATTTCAATGATGAAATGTTCCTCTTCTATATCAGTCATGAGATAATTACCTTGGACTTTTTGAACTGTAGTTTTTGGACTTATTAAACCAACTCTACCAAGTGAGGTGATCTACTCATGGACAAGCAAGCAATACACTGTCATTCAGTGCCGTGCCCCTGCTCAACAGCCTTTATTTCCTCTTCTGACGCCTCTTTTAAGGTGTAAGTGTCAAACATCGGCCCTTCCGGGAGTTTAATTTCTATCGAGTTGATTTTTGAAATCTGTCCTTTTCCCGATTTCATGACAATGTCAAACACA
>CADAAS010000189.1 GCA_902785885.1 Pseudoselenomonas ruminantium | reverse complement strand
GGGATTTCATCAGTTCAATGTAGTTCAGGGTATCCGAGCCGCCACCTCCGCCTATTCCCATAGCGGCAGCCATTGCAGCAGCACCGCCGATATCCTTGCCACTGCGGGTTTGCACCAATGTAGTCGACTCATACGTCTTGGGCAGGGCAAACGACACGATAAGTGCCAGTGCCGTACAGCCGCCCACGATAGTTCCTACCGTCTTGCGACGAGCATACAAGATTTGCATTAACTTTCCTAAGTCGATTGATTCTTCTTTCTGTACATTAATTTCCATGTATTATTTCTCCGTCTTCATATTATTCAACGCATACTCACAGCACTGCCGTACCAGATTGTTCACGGACACTTTTTCATGCTCGGCAATCCTTGCCAGCTCGTCCAGCAGTTTGGCAGGAAGCCGGAACGTCTTATTGAGCATTTCCTCGCTCTGCTTGACCTCAAACATTTCGTAATCACCCCTAATATTTTTTACATGCATATTTGCAATAGCATAAGTCTCAAAACTACAGTCTCAAAAAGTGTACTTTTTGAGACTGTAGCAAAATATTGCAAAAACTGTCATTTGGAAGACTAAAAGTCTCAAAAAGCCCCTGTAAAATGAAAAAATCAGAAAAAGGTTGGACTTTATAAAAGTCCTTTGCTATAATGTAAGTTGTAAATTCAGCAGTCTCAAAAAGTACACTTTTTGAGACTGCTTTATTTCGCACAATTTATTGCACAAAAAAGAACCCCCAATGCATCGATTTTCATGTCGTATGCATTGAGGGTTCCCTTTTGTTGCTATATTTCTTTTTTAGATATAGGTTACTTCATTGCCCTTGATCGTCGTGATATTCCGGTTTGGCAGGCCATCGGGCATATCTGGGTAGCCTAGGCTAAGCGACGCGCACGCCCATTCATCTTCCTTCATCCCCAGGCTGTGGAGATACTCCAGCAACACGGGGTTATCCCGTAGCCACCGCAGCTGATTGATCCAGCAGGCGCCCAAGTCCAGGGCATTGGCGGCGAGCAGCATGTTTTCCATGGCAGCGCAGGCATCGGCCATGTTGTTGCCATAGTTCCTTTTGTTCGCCACGACAATCAATACCGGGGCGTTGTACTTAAATACGTAGTTCCCCTTCTTGGACAGTTTTATGGCCCCACCGATATTATCCTGATTATCCGGTGTAATGTCCATTTTGGCAAACTCAGATTGCACCAAGTCCACCAGCTTCTCCAGTACAGCGGCATCGCGAATGACCAAAAAATGATTGGTGTTCTTGCTCTTGCCACTTGGTGCGCGGCGGCCTGCCTCAATCACTTTTTCGAGCAGGGCCCCTTCGACCATTTCCGGCTTGAACTTGCGCGTGCTGTGCCGGGTAGCAATTACGGTTAAAGCATCTTTTTCCATCTTTTTCTCCTCACTCCGGGAACTTACGGACATTGTAGGACTCCTTGATTTTTACCGTCAAGTCCTCCAAGCTTATGCCGCCGGTTGACTCCACGGCAGCCAGCACTGCTCCTTCGACCAGGGGGCAATCCAGCATTCTCACCTTGCTGTCTGCCTTGTCTTCAATGACGATTTCTGTAGTCATTACAGCGCTCCCCATGTCCATAAGCACGACCACGCCATCTTCAGAATATACTTCGTCGATGGCAGCACTTATCTTGCCGTAGCTTGTGCCCAGCTCGCCATCTTCCAGACCGCCTGCAGCAGCCAGCGGCGCATGCGGGGCCGTCATCTTGGCGATTTCCACGACTCCTGCTGCCAATTTTTCACTATGCGATACAATTACTATCCCGACCAATTTGCTCACCCCATTGGAACTCTTGTTTCCTTATAGACATTTTTCGATTTCCTGCAGTATAAATAAGGAAGATGTTGCTCCCGGGTCCTGATGGCCAATGCTGCGTTCTCCCAAATAGCTTGCCCGCCCCTTTGTCGCAGCTATGGTCTTGGTATACTCTACGCCCGCTTCTGCTGCGGCAACAGCTTTCTGCAGCGCGGCCTTCAGCTCATCTCCGGCTGCTACCGCCTCAGTAAACGCTTTATGAGCAGGACACAAGGCATCCAGCATGGTTTTTTCACCCTCTGTGGATTTTCCGCGTAATTTTACGCCGCCGACAGCCGCCTCCAACGCGGCAGCGAAATCAGCAGCCTCGATTGCCGACTTTCCCTTGAGCACATTGCCGGCTTTCATAAAGGCTGTCCCGTACAACGGGCCTGACGCGCCGCCCACATTGGACACCAGCTGCATGCCAGTGCCCTTCAGCAATGCGCCGATATCGCCATTTTCCCATTCGGGGAGCTTGTCCATTACCGCGTTAAAGCCACGGACCATATTAATGCCATGGTCGCCATCACCGATTTCATTGTCCAGCTGAGTTAAATAATCTTTTTCTGTCTCCATTCGTGCTGCAATCGCGCGAATGATTTCTGCCATTTTTGCTGTATCTAACATGTTTGTGTCCCCCTTGCTCAGCATTTCCATGCCAATGTATCCGCTTTGGCATCGTACAGTGCCTTCATTTCATCATCAAGTCGCAGCAGTGTCAGCGAAAAGCCTGCCATCTCAATGGAGGTCATAAAGTTGCCGACCATGGTATCGTAGACCTCTACGCCCTGCTCCTTGAGATAATCCTGCACAAAGTTGTTGATGATATAAAGCTCCATAAGCGGCGTTGCCCCCATGCCATTTACGAGGACAACGACTTCCTGTCCCTGGAAGTCCAAGTCCGCCAATATCCTGTCCAAAAGTTTTTTGGCTGTTTCATCTGCTGTGCTGAGTTTTTCCCGATCCGTCCCGGGTTCACCGTGAATGCCGATACCGATTTCTACTTCGTCCGCATCAAGTTCAAAACCCGGTTTGCCGGATGCCGGAACGGTACAAGGCGACAGCGCCATGCCCATTGTCCGGACATTGGCAATGACCTTTTCCGCTACAGCCTTGACCTCCGGCAGGGATGCACCCTGTTCGGCCTTGGCACCGGCGATTTTATGCACCAGCACCGTACCGGCTACCCCGCGGCGTCCTGTCGTATAGAGGCTGTCCTTTACTGCCACGTCGTCATTGACCACCACATAGTCGGCCTCGATTCCCTCATCGCCTGCCATATCCACAGCCATTTCAAAGTTCATGATATCGCCGCTGTAGTTTTTGACAATGCAGAGTACGCCTTTGCCGGCATCTACAGCCTGAATCCCAGCAAGAATCTTGTCCGGCGTAGGGGAAGTAAATACGGGACCGGCCACTGCACAATCCAGCATCCCCTCACCAACAAATCCGCCATGGGCTGGTTCATGGCCGCTGCCGCCGCCGCTAGCCAGCGCAACTTTTCCTTCTTTTTTCTGTGCACGAACAACGATGTTGCCTTCGTCCAGCTTGCGCAGCTTATGCGGGGCTGATTTTACCAGCCCCAGAATCATCTGCTCCTCCACGGATTCCACATCATTGATCAACTTCTTCATCGTTTCAATGCCTCCCTTATTCGTGTTATACGAACAAGAACAGACAGTCCCTCCCGGAAACTGTCTGTTATCGCAAAATCGCCTATTTAATGACCATAACAGGAATGGGGGATTCTTCAATTACTTTCTGGCTGACGCTGCCAATAAGTGCGCCCTTGAACAGCCCCAGCCCGCGGCTGCCCATCACAATCATGTCGCTGTGTTCCTGTGCAGCCACACGAATGATGGCCTTGTGAATGCTCCCCGTCTCGACATGCTTGGCCGCCCGCAAGTCCTCGGGAATTTTCTCCCAGATGCGGTCAAAGACAATGTGGCTGGGAATGTCCTTATTGATGTTACTGGAAACATAGACAAAATCCAAATCGGCCTTGCACTTTTCCGCCAGGAAAATAGCCTCATCCACAGCCTTGCAGCCATTGACCGAACCGTCTACAGGCACGAGGATTTTCTGTATTTTTCCCATAATAAAAACCTCCTCACGAGTTTCGTTATCATCATTTATCTTTTTATTTCGCGGCCATGCGCCTTAAATCCTGCATATATATGAAAAAATCCCTGCCGAAAAATAATATTTCGGCAGGGAAGTGATTACATAGTGGTGCGCTCGGCGGGAGTCGAACCCACGCTTTCAGCTCCGGAGGCTAACGTCCTATCCACTGGACTACGAGCGCTTAACAACAATATTAATGATAACATAAGTTGTCATTAATTGTCAACTATTTGTAAACTATTTTATTA
>CADAAS010000188.1 GCA_902785885.1 Pseudoselenomonas ruminantium | reverse complement strand
CTCTCACGCTGGTCAATGGAGGCATTAACCCGCCCAAATCCATGGACGCCGAAACCGTGGCCAAGCAAAATAAAGATACCAAATCCAATGGGGAAAACAAAGAAGGGGAATAACATTGAAAAACTTTAACAAGCAACAGACGAGCAAAAAATTACGCAACAGCATTCTTTATGGAGCCGGCATGGCTGCCGCCTTTTGGGCAATGCCCGTAAATGTATGGGCGGCACCTGCCGTTCCGGCACCGGCAGACAGCATTGAGCGTCCGCAGGTTCAGGATAACGGGCCGGTGGTGGACGTGGACAGCCAAAAATCGGCTGCTGCGCAGACGGGAACCCATTTCCATCTGAACAGCGTTGCCGTAAACCATGCAGACATGAAACTGAAGGACGCAGAGCTGAACAAACTGACGGCAGGGATTACGGGCAGGGAAATTTTCTCCGGTGAGCTCAATGCCGTGGTGGATAAGATTACGGTCTATGCCCGCAGCCATGGCTATCCGGCAGCGATTGCCTACATTCCGGAACAGACGGCGGTAGAGGGCAACCTTACGCTGAACATTGAGCCGGGGCGGTTTGACACCATCACGGTGGAAACCAATGGTGTATTGCAGGAAAGACTGGCCAAGGGGTATCTTGCCGGACTGAAAAAGGGCGATATCATCCGCACGAGCAAGCTGGAAAAAGCGCTGCGCAATCTCCGTGATTTGCCGGGGATTGCGGTAGATGCCACCCTTGCTCCGGGTTCGCAGCAGGGCACGAGTAATCTGACCGTGAAACTGCGGCACCACGATATCGACTCCTATGTGGTCTATGCCGAAAACTACGGCAGCCGTTCTGCTGGCCGTTATCGCTATGGCGCACAGGCTGAGTGGCGCAATCTGGAAGGTTCCGGCAGCCGCCTGAACGTAGGCGGGCTTATCTCCAATGCCAACCAGCATGGCTATAACGTTGGCTTTGAAACACCGGTCGGCCATAGTGCCACGACGGTGGGCATCGGCTACAGCTACTCCAACTATGAACTGGGCAATGACTATCGCAGATGGGGCGTGAAGGGGTATTCTCATACCGTCAGCCTGTATGGAAAAACGCCGCTGCAAAACAGCGGCGCGAACGGGCTGAACCTCATCTATGCGTATAATTACCGCAAGCTGACGGATGAATTCAACGGCGTCAACTTCGGTGACCGTCATTCCCATAGTTTCAGCCTGGGGTTAAATGGCCGGAACCGTACGGCCGTAAATGCGCTGCAGTACAATGTAACTCTGCATACGGGCACGTTGGGAACGGATTCGGATACGGCGGAAACGCTGGCCAAGGCAGGCGGCACCAAGGGCCGCTTTACCAAGGGAACAATGGATGCCACGGCGGTGCAGAAACTGGGCGGCCCGTTCGATGTCCTGCTGAAACTGTCGGGACAGAAAGCGGCCAGCAATCTGGACAGCAGCGAGCATATCTACCTGGGCGGCGCCCGCGGGGTAAGAGCTTATCCGCAGGGCGAAGCATCCGGGGATGAAGGGCTGCTGGGCACGCTCGAACTGCGTTACCATACCAAGGTTCCGGGGCTTACGCTTTCGACCTATTTCGATGCCGGTTCGGTCAAGATACAGAAGTCTGTAGCCGGCAGCACCACGCTGAAAGGCTGGGGCATAGGGCTGACCTACAGCAGGTCCAATGACTGGTTTGCACGGTTCGACTATGCAAGACGCATCGGGTTTGCGGATGGGCTGTCACAGGATGCCAACAGCAAGCAGCGGATGTGGTTTATTGCGGGGAAAATGTTCTAAGTTAAAATCGAGGTGCAAAGACGCCCGCCGGCTGATAATACTTTCCCTTTGCTTAGACAGGCTTGTCAAACGCGTCGGGAAAGCATCATCAGCCGGCGGGCTTAGCGCATTTTTTACTATTTTATCCGCTGCAGTTCCCGGGTAAGTTCCCCCAGCTGGCTGGTGAGTCTGTCCATTGACCGCTGGAAGGTGGTCAGGAGATAGAACGTCACCACGATGGGGAAGCCTACGGCGGAGACGGCGGTCAGGATGGGCTGCTCCATGGGCTTAGGCCAGTGCCTTGTCATCCACATCCTGAATGTAGATGCGCTTGATGGCTGCTACGAAGCTGCCGCCAACAAGCAGGGCCTTTTTGGTGATGATTTCGTCGAGGGCTTCAGTGACTTCGGCCTCCGTCAAATCGGGACGGGGATTGGCCAGGGAAAGGGTCGTGCTTTTGCCGTTTTCCAGGGAAAGAATCATTTTTAACGTCGATTTCATGGTGGGTTCCTCCTTTTTCATTAGACGGGGCTAATTTAGTGCACTTCGGCAAGGCCGGCGTTGTCCTGGCGGCAGATGTCCTGCACGGGCAGGACCTGCAGGCGGGCAAGCTTGCGGCCGATGGACAGGATATCCTCATCGGCAAGTTCCGGGTTCATGGTAAAGGAACGGGTGGCAATGGTCTCCTTGCCCTGGCTGTTCGTGCTGGTGATGACCTTTAACTGCAGCTTGGTGGCGGTATTTGTACGCTGTGTCATAATGAAACTCCTCCTTTGTCCTTGGAAACTTTTGGCTTTGGGGCGGCGCCTTGCCCTTGCACTCCTATACATAACTTCAGCCCGGGGAAAATCAACCGCCGGGCTGAAGTTTTTTTTGACCTGTTCCAAAAGTGCGAACAGAGACAATCGATTTGCCGTTTTGACCTCACCTATAACATAAGATGATACCATAGACTGTTAAAAGAAAAGGTAAACCTCAGGGAAAACTGTATATTTATGCAAAGGGAGAGCGCATTTGCCTGTGTTTTGAACGTGGACAAATGTTTTGAAAAGGAAAAACCGATATGAATAAATATAAAACGTGCAACAGTGTAACATGAAATAATAAAAAACTATTGACACGGAAAAAGGCATAGTTTATCATTTGGGGTGTGTGGAGGAGACAACTTTCCACAGAAAAAGAATGAGAGGTGTAAGACATGCAGATTAATCAAAGAAAATTGTTGCTCTCAAGTAAGGGGATTGATGCGCTTTATGAGGTGGATACCGCCTGTGGCAGTTTTGCTGCGGTGATTAAGCGCAGTGATGGCACCGAGGAACTGTATCCGAATTGCAAGGTGGATATGGTGCTCGACAAGCTGGCGGCCGAGCGGGGCAAGAGCCTGGCCCGATTGCGTCTCTTGCGAGGAAGGAAGTTGAAGAAGAAAAATCTGCATGTGGATTTCTATGAAATCGGTTTACCGCTCATTTTGATGCCGGTGCGTCATCGGCGGGCAGTCAACAGCAATCACGGGGCCATGGCTTTTCTGAATGTTGCGCGTATCTGCAAGGTTGAGGGAAAGGAACAGGCCGTGGTGACCTTCATTTCGGGGGAAAAGCTGCAGCTGCGGGAGTCGGCTTCTTCGGTGCGGGCAAAGCTGGTGGCCGGACGGGAGCTCTTGTATGAGAATATGTTTGTCCGTTCGGAGGAGCTGCATTATATGCGTGTGACGCTGCGGCGCCTGCACCGGTTTATGGGGGAAGACTTATGATCAGGGGAAACGGCCGTGTGGTGGTGGTTCATGTGGAGATGGCCGCACAAATCGGGCGGATGGAGTCTATGCTGCTCGCACAGATTGATTATTGGCTGGAGCGGTCGGGCCATTTTGTGGATGGGCATTTCTGGGTCTATAATACGCTGGATGAGTGGGCGCGGCAGCTGGGCGTGTCGGGGTCGGCCATCAAGCGGGCGGCGCAGAGCCTGGAAAAGCAGGGGCTTATTCTGCGGCGTCATCTGGCGCGTGCGCCTTATGACCGGACGCTCAGTTATACCATTTGTTATGAAAGGCTGCGGGAAATGGGCTTTTCGGCGGGGCGGCGTTCGCTGTCGGCGCGGGAATCGGCTGACCCGTGGGACAGGCCGTTTACGGCTGTGTTTGGTGTTGATGAGGGAGAGGAAGGTGCGGATAAATGGGTGATATAACGCTGGAAAGCTGTATTTTTCATGGGTCAAGATGTCATATTACGCCGGATACCATCCGGGAACTGGTCAAGCGGTATGGCCTTTACATGGTGGACCGGGAGCTGGCGGTGCTCTGGTATGAGATGTTCAATCAGGAAATCCGCTATCCGGCAGCCTGGCTCAAGCGGGCGATTGAGTATTCCTATAGTCCGCAGATTCCGCATGAGGCATATGTACAGGAAAAGCATGGCCAGATTCGCAAGGCCAAGGGCGAGGCGCGGGAAAAGGCCATGAAGG
>CADAAS010000187.1 GCA_902785885.1 Pseudoselenomonas ruminantium | reverse complement strand
TCATTCAGTGCAACGGCGAAAAGTATTACCACCTCCGCCCCCACTGAGCTGTAACAACTAAAATCAATCTCGCAATAACATCGATAAACTGCAATTTATTTATTTCTGTGGCATGGTTTCAATTTGCGTTGGAATTCATGCCCAATTTTGTAACAATGTATCAGAGTTCTGACAATCTACTGCCTGCCTGAACTGGTTTTTGATACAATAAGAATCAAGAAGGAGTGTGACAGAATTGAATTATCTGGCTTATGATGTGGGCGGCAGTAGTGTGAAGTATGCTTTGGTCGATGCAAGTGGAAATTTGCAGGAAAAGGGAAGCTTTGCAACGCCGGCAACTTTGGAACAGTTCTATCAGGAAGTTGTGCAGGTACGGCAGCAGCTGGGCAAGGGCAGGGAAATCTCTGGGGCTGGTTTTAGCATGCCAGGGGCGGTCAATAATCAGACGGGGATTATCGGCGGCAGCAGCGCCTTGGACTACATCCATGAATTCCCCATCCGGCAGGCGTTGTCGGAGCGGCTGGGCATGATGGTCACGATTGAAAATGATGCCAACTGTGCGGCTTTGGGCGAAGCATGGACTGGCGCTGGCCGTGCGTATCGGAACCTGGCGTATTTCGTGATTGGTACGGGCGTTGGTGGCGCTTTGGTGCATGATGGGAAAATAATACATGGCCCACATCAGCATGGCGGTGAATTTGGCTATATGGTCATGAATGATGACTACGATATCCTGAGTGAGGTGGGCTCTACGGGCGGTCTTTGTCGCCAGTTGGCCAAAATCCGTAATGTGCCAGCGGATACCTATGATGGTCGCAAGGTTTTTGCGCTCAAAGAGCAGGGGGATGCCGATGTAGCCCGCTTGATTGACCAGATGCATGAGTATCTGGCCAGGGCTGCCTATATCATCCAGTATACCTTTGATCCCGAGGTTATTCTCTTTGGCGGTGCCATCAGCTCCCGCCCGGACTTCATCCCGAGCATAAATGAGCACTTGCAGAAAATCCTCATGAGCGTAGGCGTGGCTCATGTAAAGCCAAAGTTGCTGCCCTGCCAGCATGGCAATGATGCCAACCTGCTCGGAGCGGTGGCTAATCTGCGTACTTTTTAATATTGTAAATTATAATTGGGGGAAACTGTAATATGGGCAGGATTTTGTTGTCTGGTTCGCGAAGTAATGTTTGTTCATATTGGTTACAATTGCAAGGAGGTTTATACGAATGGATTTTATTGAATTGGCGAAAAAGCGTTATTCCTGCAAGAAGTTCCAGCCGGACAAGGCCGTGGAGCAGGAGAAGTTGGACAGGATTTTGCTGGCCGGCCAGCTGGCGCCTACGGCCAAGAACAGCCAGCCGCAGCATGTCTATGTGTTGAAGTCTGAAGAAGCTTTGCAGCTTGTGGACGGGCTGACTCCTTGCCGTTATGGTGCGCCGGTGGTGTTGGCGGTGACCTACAACAGGACGCAGTGCTTCAATTATCCTGGCGATAAATACGATTCCGGCGCGGAAGATGCCGCCATTGTGGCTACGCATATGATGCTGGCGGCCGCAGAGACGGGCTTGGACAGCTGCTGGTTGAATTATTTTGACCCCGATAAGGCAGCAGAGGCCTTGGAATTGCCTGCAGAGGAAACGCTTGTGATGCTTTTGGATGTGGGCTATGGTGCAGAGGGTGTGCGTCCTTTGCCGAACCATGAAAAGACAAAATCGATGGAAGAATTGGTGTCCTATCGCTAATCTTCATTTTGTTTTCATAGTCAATCATCATATTTTCATGTAACTTTGTTATACTTTGTCTTGTTCAAAGGTTTGCAAGTTTGCAAGACTGGAGGAAACAAGACAATGAATCAGATGAAGAAGATTAGCAAGAACATTAGCAGTAATATGATGAACAAAATGCGTCTGCAGCAGGTTAAGGCATCCCTGTCCAAAATCACTGCCGTAATGGTGGTGACCATGACGGTGCTGGCACAGGGCCTGATTGCCGAAGCGCAGGAGGCGGAACCGGACATAACCAGGGATATGCGCGCGTTAGAGCAGAAGGGTGTGTATCTCACCGGCCTGAAACATCGCATCAAGGCTGAGGACAGCCTGATGCAGAAGATTTTGGCTGATGCGGTGAAGGATAATGTGAATCTGGGACAGGCCGCTGATGGTATCAGTGATGTACTGCGCTATACCCTCGTCATCAAGGACGAGGATTACAGCCGCCGGGTGCCGCAGGCGATGAAGAAACTCACCGACAGCGGGTATGAAGTCCTGAAGTTCCACAATGCCTGGGGCGGTAAATTCTATCAGGGCATCAATGTGCAGCTGTTAAGCCCCACGGGCGTCAAGACGGAATTGCAGTTCCATACGCCGCAGTCCTATGCAATTAAGCAGGCATCCCATGGCGTATACGAAATCCGCAGAAATCCCGACGCTACCCCTGAGGAAGTGGCCGATGCTACGGTCAAGAGCATTGCTTACAACAAGCAGGTAAAAATGCCTGCAGGGGCTAAGGATATTGTCTGGACGGTAACAAAATAAAAATGCCAAAAGGCTCGCTGGATAAAAACAGCGAGCCTTTTGGCGTATGGTCTTATGTATGGAGCACAGGCTGTTTAGGCACTGATGCTTTCTTTTTTCTCCCCCGGAATATCCCGGATGGCATCGTCGCCGTGCTGGCCGGTGCGGATGCGAACGGCATCCTTTAGCTCGGTGACGAAAATCTTGCCGTCACCGAATTTGCCGGTGCGCAGGACGCTTTCACAGGTGGAGAGCACTGTGGGCACGGGAATTTCGGAAACCACGGTTTCGACTTTGATTTTTGGCACGAGTTTGACATCGTATTTCTTGCCGCGGTAGATTTCCTGATGACCTTTCGAGAGGCCGCAGCCAAAGACCTGGCTCACGGTGATGCCCATGACGCCGATGCGGTTGAGGGCGCGCAAAAGTTCATCGAGTTTGGAGGAACGGGTGATGATTTCGATTTTGGTCAGCATGGCAATCATCCTTTCTCAGCCATATTCATCTGCATGACGGTATTGGCCAGCATTTCACTGGAGGTTTCAAAGGAGCCTAAAAGCGGGCTGGAGGTCAGCACCCCGCGGGTATAGCCGCGCTCGCCGTGCTCGATGATATCGAGGCCGGTGAGTTCTTCGGCTTCGTCGGCGCGGGTTTCCATAAAGCTGTGTACCAGCTGATAGAGGACAAAGGAGCCGCCGATAGCCAGTGCATAAGCGACGACAATGGAAATGAGCTGCGCCGTGAAGAGGTGCGTGTCACCATAGAACAGGCCGTTGGCACCAGCTGGATTGACTTCCGTGGTGGCCCAAAGCCCCGTGGCAATCGCGCCCCAGGTGCCGCCGATGCCATGGACGCCGAAAGCGTCAAGGGAATCATCATAGCCGAGTTTTTCCTTGAGAACCGCTACGGCAAAGTAGCAGATTACGCCGCCAATGAGGCCAATGAGCACAGCGGGCATGGGCGTTACGAACCCTGCGGCAGGAGTGATGGCCACAAGGCCTGCCACACAGCCGGATACCGCACCCAAAATGGTGGGCTTGCCATTGAACTTCCATTCCGCGAGTACCCAGGAAACGGCGGCAGCTGCTGCGGCTGCCTGGCTGGTGATAAAGGCATTGGCCGCAAGGGCGTTAGCGCCAAGGGCACTGCCGGCATTAAAGCCGAACCAGCCGAACCAAAGAAGCGTTGCCCCAAGAACGGTCATGGGCAGGTTATGCGGCAGCATGGCCGTGTGCTGATAGCCATGACGCTTGCCCAAGAGCAGGCAGATGGTCAGACCGGATACGCCGGAAAGGATATGGATAACGAGCCCGCCGGCAAAGTCAAGGGCACCGAGTTCGGCGAGGAAACCGCCGCCCCATACCCAATGGGCCATGGGATTGTAGATGAAGATTGCCCACAAGAGGATAAATACCGTAAATGCGGCAAATTTCATGCGTTCGGCAAAAGCACCCGTGATGAGCGCCGGGGTCAGTGCAGCAAACATGCACTGGAAGGCGACAAACGCCAGTTCGGGGATGGTGCTGCCCTCCAAAACTTTCAGGCCAATGCCCGTCAGGCCAATTTTGTCGAGATTGCCGATAAAGCCGTTTACATCCGGGCCAAAGGCCATCGTGTAGCCGACAAGGATAAATTCAACCGAGATAAGCGCGAGGACAAAGAAACTCTGCATAATCGTCGTGAGTACATTCTTGCTCCGCACCATGCCGCCATAGAAGAAGGCTAGGCCGGGCGTCATGATAAAGACCAAAGCGGCGCTAATGAGTACCCATGCGGTATCGCCAGTATCAATCATCATAATCAATCCTTTCCCTAACAACAAGAATCAGTCCTGCAAACA
>CADAAS010000186.1 GCA_902785885.1 Pseudoselenomonas ruminantium | reverse complement strand
TGTACTTCCTGCGTCCGGACAGGGAAATCGAGCCGTTTATTTATCATTCGCAGCAGATGGCTCCAGCCAGCATGATTAAGCTGTTTGTGATGGCCAAGGCCATGCAGGATGTCCATGATGGGAAGCTGTCCCTGGACGAAAGGCTTACCATCAAGAAAAATGATGCGGTGGGCGGTGCTGGCGTTACCACTTGGTACAATGCCGGGGAGCAGCGCACCGTTGAGCAGCTGATGACGGTGATGATAACCGACAGCGATAATACCGCCACCAACATCCTCATTGACCGGCTGGGCATGCAGAACATCAATCAGTATTTGCAGCAGCAGGGATTTGACGATACGGTGCTGGTGTACAAGATGATGATGGGCAGGAAGGGCAAAAAAAAGAACCTGTCCTCCGTGCGCGATATTGGCCGCCTGTTGTCGCGCCTTTACTATCATCAGTTGGTGGGCGAACAGGAGGACATGCTGATGCTTGATATCCTTCGCCAGCAGCACGATAAGGAATGCTTCCCGGCGGCATTGCCGGATTATGAGATTGCCCATAAGACCGGCGAAGTCAACGACGTCTATGTTGATGGAGGCATATTCTTTGGGCAGAAGGAAGACTTTGTCCTGGTGGTATTGAGCAACGGCAAGGCAGGTCGCAGCGATGCGATTGAAAAGATGCAAAATTTGGCAAGGTACTATGCCGGTACTTTGCAGGAATAACGTAAGGTTTTTGGATTAAAGGAGAGATGTATCGTGCAGTGGGCGGAAGTCAGCATTCAGACAACCCATGAAGCCACCGATGTCGTGGCAGAGATTTACCATGATTTAGGCGCATCCGGGGTCGTGATTGAAGACCCGGAAATGCTCAATAATTATATTGATGCCGGACAGTGGGATTTTTCCGGCATTGAGCGGGCAGAGGATACCAGCGTGGTCACGGTCAAGGCATACCTGCCGGTGGACGAGGACTTGGACGACAAATTGCGTGCCTTTGAGTTGCGCATTCAGGAATTCAAGGCGCTTAAAGATGATGAAATCGAAAAAGGTCCCTGCACGATTTCCTGGAATACCGTCCGTGATGAAGATTGGGCGGATAACTGGAAGGCCTACTTCCACCCGGAAAAGGTCGGCGGCATGATTGTCATTAAGCCGACCTGGGAAGATTACGAAGCCAGCCCCGATGATATCGTGATTGAACTCGACCCTGGCTCGGCCTTTGGCACGGGTACCCATCCTACCACGGCCATGTGCATTCGGGAACTCGAAACGCTCGTCAAGGGCGGCATGCGGGTCTTTGATGTGGGCACCGGCTCCGGCGTACTGTCTGTGGCTGCTGCCAAACTTGGCGCTACGGACGTTACGGCGATGGACTACGACAAGGTAGCCGTGGAAGTGGCGGCAGAAAATATCCGCCAGAACGGCGTGGAAGATGTGGTCAAGACCGGCGTCAGCGATATCTTGAAATCCTTTGACGGCAAGGCGGACTTAATCGTAGCCAACATTATTGCCGATATCATCATCATGCTCTTTGACGAACTCGATGAACATTTGGCTGAAGGCGGTCATCTGCTGGCATCGGGCATTATCTCCGAGCGCCTGGCGGATGTGACGGAAGCCTGCTTGGCCCATGGCTTTGTCGTGGACAAGGTGACGGAAGAAAAAGGCTGGGTGGCCATGACCATCAGCCGTGGAGAAAATAAATGAGAAGGCTGTTTTATAAAGGGATGCTTGCCGATACCATCGAAATCACCGGCAGTGATGCCCACCACCTCATGCATGTGATGCGGGCCAAGGCTGGGCAGGAAGTCACAGTGGTGGATGATGAAGGCAGCGTAGCTCGCATGGAAATGACGGCTTTTCGGGAAGATGCAGTAACCTTGGTCTTGAAGGAGCGCTTGGCGGCCAATACCGAATCTCCGTTGGAACTAGTGCTGGCGCATTGTCTCTTAAAGGCCGACAAGATGGACTATGTGGTGCAGAAGGCTGTGGAACTCGGCGTAACGGAAATCGTCCCCGTAAAGAGCCATAACTGCGTGGTGCGCTATGATGCGAAAAAAGCGGCGACCCGCCAGCAACGCTGGCAGAAGATTGCCGAAGAAGCAGCCAAGCAGTGTGGGCGTACGGCATTGACGGAAGTAACGCCCATTACGGATTTGTCCGGCCTGATCAAGGAAAATAGTGGTACGGAAGATACGGAAATTGTCTTTTGTTACGAAAATGAAGACGAAACTACGGTAAAATCATGTTTGCAGGCGGCGAAGGGCAAACGGCTTATTCTGCTTATCGGCCCGGAGGGCGGCTTTACGCTCGACGAGGCTCAAGTGGTGCAGGAAGCAGGCGGAAAGGCTGTAACCCTTGGTCCACGGATTTTGCGAGCAGAGACGGCGGCAGTAGCGGCCGTAACGGTTGCCCAGTATGAAAATGGCGACTTAGGAACTGGCAATAAATAAATTTTAAGATAGGATGCAGTTCCTTAGGTTAAGAAAGGAAGAAGTATATTGCCAAAGGTGGCACTTACGACCTTGGGCTGCAAGGTCAATCAGTTTGAAACGGAAACCATGGAAGGCCTGTTCAAGAAAAGCGGTTACGACATCGTGCCCTTTGAGGAAAAGGCGGATTTCTATGTAATTAATACCTGCTCGGTGACGAGCTTGGGAGATCGGAAATCCCGGCAGATTATCCGCCGGGCACAGCGTACCAACGATAAGGCAATTATCGCCGTATGCGGCTGCTATTCGCAGGTTCACCCGGAAGAAATCAAGGCTATTGAAGGTGTGCGCGTGGTCTTGGGCACGAAGGAACGCAGCAAGATTGTGGAATATGTGGAACAGGCGGCACGCGAAGATGGTATCTTAGACGAAGTGGGCAATATCATGGATGCCCATGAGTTCGAGGATATTCCCATCTACGATATGCCCCAGCGTACGCGTGCATTCCTTAAAATTGAGGACGGCTGCCAGAATTTCTGCTCCTACTGCATTATTCCCTATGCCCGTGGTCCGGTGAAGTCGCGGCATTTGGACAAGATTCACAGCGAAGCCAAGAAACTCGTGGATGCCGGCTTTAAGGAAATCGTGCTGACGGGCATTCATCTGGGCGCTTATGGCAAGGACTTGGGTGGCGAAGTGACGCTGGCCGATGCCTGCCGGGAAGTGCTCAAGGTGGAGGGCTTAAAGCGCCTGCGTCTGGGCTCTTTGGAGTCCATTGAACTTTCGCCGGATTTATTTGCCCTTATTCGCGAGGACGAGCGTTTCTGTGCGCATCTGCATCTGCCCTTGCAGGCAGGTTCTGATGAAGTGCTCAAGGACATGAACCGCCATTATGACACGGCAGAGTTTGGCCGCCTGATTGAGCAGGTGGAACGGGAAGTGCCGGGCGTAGCGGTGTCCACGGATATTATCGTGGGCTTTCCGGGAGAAACGGAAGAACAGTTTGCCCGCGGGCTGGAATTTGTGGAGAAGATGAACTTCTCCCGCATGCATGTGTTCCCGTATTCCAAGCGCAGCGGTACGCCCGCGGCGGAGCGCAAGGACCAGATTCAGGAGACGGTGAAGAAAGAGCGCGCGCACCGCATGCAGGAACTGGCAGCCCGCAAGACCGAGGAGTTCCATAAGAGCTTTTTGGGCAAGAGCATGCGGGTGCTGTTTGAAACCAATACCGACGGTGTTACCGATGGGCTCACGGATAACTATATTCGCGTTTATACAGACGATGAAGTGGTCTGCGGGGAGATTTATACCGTTGAGCTCTTGAAGCTGTATAAAGATGGTGTTTGGGGCAAGTTGACATCGCTGTGATAAGGCGCGCGGTGACCGGCAATACATTTCCTTCGCTTAATGATTGCATTACAAATATGTGCTAAGACGCCCGATGGCTGATAATACTTTTCCTCTGCTTATGCAGGCTTGCCTAACGCGACGGAAAAGCATTATCAGCCACCGGGCTTAGTGCGTACGTTACAATGATATGTTAAGGCGCCCGTGGGAACTGGTAATATTTTCCTTCGCCATAGACAGGCTTGTCAAACGCTGCGGAAAACATCACCAGTCCCCACGGGCTTACTGCGTATAGTGGTGTGTCATATCCTGGTGTTTAGGTTAGGCTGGCAGTAAGGAGGGGAGGGGCGGCAATGGCTTTCGGCAGCGTTTGACAAGCCTGTCTAAGCAGTCGAAAGTTATTGCCGCCCCTTCCCTCCGCCTTTTTTATGCGTGATGTTGTAAGAGTAAAGTTGTAAACCTTGCAGGAGTTTGGGATTTTGTGTAGAATTATGACTAACATTGAGAAAATAGTTTTTTGATATAAATGGAGAGGATGTTCTTTAATGAAGGTGTTAGTCACCGGGGTGACAGGGCAGTTGGGTCATGACTGCG
>CADAAS010000185.1 GCA_902785885.1 Pseudoselenomonas ruminantium | reverse complement strand
CTGCGTGCAGTGCCATTCCGGTAGCGCTCATCTGCCGCCTTTGCCAGCTTCCTGGCCTCGTCAAAGGTGTCAAAGGTGATAGCATTGACCTTGCCGGCATTGAACGTGTCCAGCTCGTTTACCAAGTCCCGGCGCGATACGTTGTATTCGCCATTGTACTTCTTCACACGGCTAATCTGTGCTTCCAAAACTTCACTAGGCGTTGTTTCACCTTTTTGGAACAGTTCTATGAGCTGTACGGCGGGCATGTATGCCAGCTCTTCCTGTGAAAACTTCGACTTGGCAAAAACTGCATTTGCGCCTGATGCAAAGAGCGTAATCAGCACGCCTGCCATGAACGTCAAAAGAGCTTTCCTGAAAAAAAAACTGTTCATTCGCTATATCTCCTTTCCAATGTTCAAAACATTAAATCTCCCCTAATTGCGTTTTTACGACATAACGAAGATAATCCCCTGCTTATATTTAGAAATTTCTTTATTTTTTTATATTTACTTTTTCATTTCTCATACGCCGCCCCCCTATACGTCTTAATTATTATTTTATACAATTAATCACATTATCTCTTTCCATTATCTTTGCGTATTTTCCAAGATGTAATACTTGAGAAAAGCCGCCTGCATGACCAAACGATGCAAGCGGCTTTTCCCAATAAAATATTTATTTTTCCGGCACTACCGGTACTAGCAAATAGCTGTCATATTTGCCGCCAACATGGATAATGTGTTTTCCCTTGTTGCGGGTAGCCGATGCCTTGACAGCCAATTCCGGATAGGCGACTTCGGTATGGTTGCCGCCTAAAGTTTTCATGGCCGTTTTTTCGCCCGGCATAAAGGTATAACCCTCGGCGGGGACGGCAATCTTCGCTATGCCAAAGGGCGGTACGCTGTCAGCCTTGGGCGACCGGTAGGCGGCTATGGTCAGCTGCATTTTTTCGCCGGCATGGTATTTCATGCCCATCGGCCAGATGCCAATATCCACAGGCACAATCTCGCCTTTTTTCAGTAAATCCTCATGCGTATGTTTTAAGACCGGTTCAGCAGGCGTGGATTTTTCCTGATCCAACGCCCGCTGGGATACGCGCAGATAGCCCTCAGAAAAGACCGGCATATGCGTCATGGGGTCAGTGATAACCTTGCCATCCTTATCGAGCTTTTGCACCGTAACCTGCAGTTCCATATCATCAGCGCCGTCAGTTTCCACATAGGTATGCAGGTTCATATAGCCGGTGAGTTCCGTATCTTTATCAAAGTTCAGCACAAAGTTGACCGCCGGCTGTTCTGCCTGCGTATCGTAGCTGATGGTCTGTTCCTGCGCCTCTTTTGCCCCAGCCAATGTCTTTTGACTGGTCAGATACAGCTTTTTATACTGAGTCCTGGCCAACGGAAATTCCTGCTCGACTCTGTCCACTACGTCTTTATGGCCGGGGTCAAGAACCGACAGGCGTACGCGCGGTGTCTTCTCCCAGTCATTGGCCACGCCTTTTAAGTAATGGTCAAAGAACTTGCGCAAGTCCTCCACATGTTCGGGCTGGTAGTAATCGGCCCATTCATTGGTATTGTGGACGCGCAGCCATTTATCTTTGCTGGGAATCTGACGGAAACCAGCGAAGGTGCCATGCGTATGCACCGGATTGGTGAAGCTGGCCACGACATAAGCCGGAATGTGGATGTTTTGCAGCTTGGCAATCTTATCCTGCCAGTAGGCGTCCAAGAGCGTATGCGTCACCACCATGCGCGGCTGGTCTTCAATATAATTCTTGCTCGCAAAGGTTTCAAAAATCCCCTCCGGGAATACGGGATTGGGAATGCCGCCACGATTGGCCGTTTCGCGGAAATGGTCGACAAAACCTTCCCAGGGCGCAATGGCCGCTAAATGCGGCGGCTGTTCGCCGGCAATAAACCACTGCGAAACCGTCAGCCAGGAATTGCCGGACATGCCGATTTTGCCATTTGACCAGGGCTGCTTGGCCGCCCACTCAATCGTATCATAGCCATCCTTGGAATTTTGGCTGCCCCAATAGTTTAAGTTGCCCTCCGAATGATAAGCCCCGCGACTGTCGGGATTGATGATGACATAGCCCTGTGCCACCCAATATGCGGGGTCCGGTGCTTCAAATTTTTCCAGCCCGGAAGTCGCCGCCTGCGGAACTCCCGCCCTTCCTGGCACATCATCGAGCCACTGGCCGCCGATTTCCTTGCCATAGGGACTCCACGCCATAATCGCCGGATGTTTTTCCTCGTCTACCGGACGGAAAATATCCGTATAGATAACCGTGCCGTCACGCAAAGTTACGGGCACATCCTTTTCAAACAGAATGTCGCAGGTAAGCGGCTTGGAACCTTCACGGCGGATGGAGCCTGCCTTAAGCACCATCTTTTCCTGTTTTAGTTCCGCAGCACGGGCGCGCGCCGCCGTAAGCGGCAGTCCCTTACGATAATAGACCTCGACCGTTTCACCATTGTCCATCTTTTGCGGCAGGGTAATCGCCGCCTTTTCTGCAGCCATTGCTCCCGGCACCATTACGCCCATGGACAGCGCCGTAAGCCCTAAACAAAGCATTTTTCGCATAGACCCTTTCATTTAATAACCTCCCACATACATAATATTTATCTTTTCCCACTGCTATATTATAATACTTTTGTATTGATTTGTTAAACTCTCTATTGAAAGGACCATTTTATGACTACCTACGCCTTTTACAAAAGCCCCTTCGGCCTGCTGAAAATCGGCGCTGCTGATGGAAAAGTTATCCTTGTCGGTATTGTATCCAAACAGGACGAGCCAAATCAGCCTACGCACCTTAGCGCGGAAGTCTATCGCCAGCTGCAGGAATACTTCGCCGGCAAGCGCACAGTGTTTACCGTGCCTTATGCCCTCAACGGAACCAGCTTCCAACAAGCAGTTTGGACGCAAATCTCAAAAATCCCCTACGGCCAGACCGTTACCTACAAGGACATCGCACAGGCTATTGATAAACCGCGCACCTTTCAGGCAACAGGTCGGGCCGTAGGGGCTAATCCACTGGCTATCCTCATTCCCTGCCACCGCGTTGTCGGCAGCAATGGAGAACTGACCGGCTATGCGTTTGGGCTGGATATGAAAAAATCTCTACTCAACTTAGAATTCCAAACACTAAACTCTTAATTTATCATCATCTATCCATCATTATTCCATATTCTCCCACCAAGGAGCAAATAGCGTATTTTTATGGCTGTCAATATACGCCAGTTCCCCTATCTCGGGCGTCACCAGCTGATAACCTTTGCCACGACTGGCTTTTGCCAGTTCCCGATAGGGTTCCTGCCAAGGATGCCGGGACAGGGCAAACTTGCCGCCATGAGCAGGCAATAATTGCTTTGCGCCCACATCCAATGCCGCCTGTGCCGTTTCCTCCGGCAGCATGTGAATGGCATGCCAGGCCATATTGTACTGGCCGTTTTCACCGAGCATCAGATCAAAACCGCCAAATTTCTGGCCGATAGCCTTAAAATGTTCGCCATAGCCGCCATCGCCCGTATAATACACCTTGCGCTTCGGCGTCACAAAGGCAAAACCACACCAAAGAGTGGGATTGGATGTCAGAAACCGTCCGGAAAAATGCTGCGAGGGCAGGATATGGACGGATAAATCATCTGCCAATTTGATTTCCGTGTCCCAATCGTCTTCATGCAAAAGTTCTTTAGCAAAGCCCCAGCCTTCAAAGTATTCGCCTACGCCTAACGGACAGACAATATGTTTCACTTTCGACTTTAGCGCCATGACCGTGGGATAGTCCAAGTGGTCCCAATGGTCATGGGAAATGGCCAGCACATCTATCTCCGGCATATCCTCTGCGGTGTAGACATTACTGCCCGGAAACGCCTTGTTGATAAAAAAGATTGGCGAAGCATACATGCTGAACACAGGGTCTATTAGGATACGATAACCGCCCAACTGCATAAAAAAGCTGGAATGTCCCAGCCAAACCACCACATCTTCCTCTGGCTTCAGATGTTGCAAATCCGTTTTTTTCGATAGCATGACCTGTTTTGGTGACAAGTGCGACTTATCCCCAAAGAGAAATTTTGCCATAGCCACAAAACGATTTTCACCATTTTGCTCATTCATGACCTGTACGGGCACGAGGTTTTGAAACTTGCCATTTACATAATGCGGCGAAGCCTGCATCCGTGCCAAACGCGCCCCTTGTGGCAGCTGGCCAAATTCCGGACGCCGGGTAAAAAGCATGCCTCCGCCAGTTAATAAGCCCACAGCACCCAAGCCTCCCAAAATAAACGTTCTTCTGTTCATCACATTCTCCTGCAGCTAAACTTATTTTCATCATTAATTTTACCACTTGAAGTGCACTTCAAGGCAAGAAAAAA
>CADAAS010000184.1 GCA_902785885.1 Pseudoselenomonas ruminantium | reverse complement strand
GGTGCCAGCGTCCACCAAAGCGGGGATGCCGCAGGGCGGGGAAAACTTTTGACCAATAAAAATACGCATTGCCTTTGACCGGTCAACTCGCTAATATAGACATAAGCCAAAAATATTGCCAATCTCTGCATAAAATCCCAAAGAAACGAATAAATAAACATTTGACTTATGACAAAAAAATAAGCTCCACGCTATCCGCATAGAGCTTGTCAGTTTTTCCAGTATGATAATCCATCAATCTCTAAAAAATAAATCTCACAAATTTCCCTTTTCAAACATTCTCCATTTCAGAGTTTTGATGTACCTCATAAATTCGCCCCTCGGCCTGCAAAAACTGCGGGCAATTTGCGGGCTACCATGAAGAAGTCAATCAACCTCTAAAAGAAACTAAACGTCACGAAACAACCAGTTTCCTAATCAACGACTCCACCGCCCCAATCCTGTCAATGGTTCCGTCATTCCCCGCCAGTACACGCTCCACAGACATTCCATAAAATCTGTTTTCATAGCCCCCCTCTAAGACTCGAAATCAAGTGTGGTTAATAGCCACCGTGGGTTCGAATCCCACCCTCTCTGCCATTGAGATTAAAGGACTCGCGCGTTTTTGTGCGGGTCTTTTTTGCTGTCGTTGCCTAATTGCAAAGTTTTAAGCCATAGTCGTACGGCTGACCAGTCATTTGACTCGTCAGCCGTTTTTCATGTTCGATATTCCTATTCAGTAAGTTCAATGAAGACCATCCTGCAGCTCCCATAACTACTTAGGACTATCTACTATGCTTCAATACGTCTTAATCAGTGCCAGTGCATTTTCCCGGCAAATCTTATCCACGGTAGTGGGGCGGAGCTTATCCAGCAGCGTGTAATATTTCACGGCTTCCGCCGGATAGGTTGACCAGTGCCCGACCTTGTCCGTTCCAAGCAGGAAACGGTCAGGGTGTCGCTCGATGAGGGCCACCCAATCATCGAGGCTGTCCCCGTCAAAGTAGTGGGTTGGGAATTGGTTAAGGAAGTAATAATCATAAACCACCCAGGAGATATCTACCCACAGGTTCTTGTTTTCGCGCAGGAGCGCATCGGCAATTTGAGTCAGCCCCTTGATTTCCACCCGCCGGGAAATACCAACATGTGCCCAGATGATGTTGCAGTTCCGATTGTAGGTCAGTGCGCGTTTCAGCTCATCCAGATACAGCACCTTTTCCGTGTTCTGGGCGGTCACATTATGATGCACCAGCACGGGAAGCCCCTTGGCGGCTGCCAAATCGTAGATGCCGCGGAATCCCGGGCCGTCCACATGCGGAGCCTCGCCATAAGTCAATGCCGTAAGGTCGTCATGGCGGCTCATGATTTCGCCAATTCCCTGCCAAAATTTTGGATACAGGCGCAGAAGCTGCTCCACATGGTCTGCCGCAAAGCGGTCATTGCAGTTAAAGCCACAACAGAAGGGGAAGAAGCGCTGCCGTATCTCCTGTGGCTGTGCCAAAAGCTCTTCCGCCACGAGGAAATCCGTTGCCGAATAGTAATAGCAGCGGCTGTCATTGGACAGGTAATAAGACGGCGGTTCCGCCATGGTGTCATCCCACTGTTTGGCAATGCCCATGCCGAAAATCACAGCCTTGGAAACACCTGCCATATCCATGGCGGCGCAAAGTGCCGGAAAACCATCGGTCTGCTCCAGAAAATCCGTAAAATGAAGATGTGCGTCAAGAATATCGTAGCGGATTTTCTCCTTCGGCGGCTGGATTTTGATCTTACGATCCGTCGCTTCTGCCCGATTCCGCTCAGGCGCATTGGCTGCCGAGCCACTATCGCCCGCACAGGCCATACTTCCCGAAAAACCCGTAACTGCCCCCGCCGCGGCAACCGCAGCCATTTTCAGAAAATCACGCCGATTGAAGCCCGCACTGCCTTTCATTTCCCTCTTGCTCATGTCCAACTCCCTTTCCATCTATTGCAGCCACACTTATTGTCCCTTATTATTCGACAGCTGAACACCTCTCTCCTGCCGAAAAATCAATGACTTTTCGCAGTATAAACTATTGATTTTCATTCTCAATTATGCTATATTATATTCAGGCTTTCGTTAAAGCTCTCCTAAAATATAATACACAGCAAAGAACCGGACGTACTGCTCATGCGTCCGGTTCTTTGTATTCAAAATGATTAATAACGTATCCCCATGAGTTCAGCATCACTGGTAATGGCATCCGTGAGCCTCTGCTGAAACTCCTGCATGGCGATAAGCCCATCCACATTGGGATGGATATTTTGCAAATGCAGGGGCACCACCTGTGGTGGATTATCTGCATCAATAGGCGTTTTGCTGCACAACTGATTTGTTGAGGGATAAACCAGCTTCAAGGCAACGTAGCTCTCACCCTCCTGGTCCTGCCATTCTTCCACCACCAGCTTGCAGCCGATAGGCGCTTCCTGCTCGATGGTTTCGGGCAGTACAGTATCCTTGACCTCCATTGCCCCCATTGCCGAAGCAATATTGGTATCATGACCACACAGGAAGGTGAACTTGCGCCGCTGCAGGTTCAATTCTTCCTGCAAGATGGAGAGCAGCGGCCGCGACAACGCCCGGGAAAGGGTCGGCATATGCCGATAGACATGAATCCCCAAGTCCTTTACCGCCGCAATATCCCTCCATTCATTAAACGAGAGCTCATGCCCGAAGCTTGCCCGGTTGTCTCCCAGTTCATAATACTGCAAAGTCAGCGCATCACAGGCCGCCATCAGGGGGCGAATACTGCCACCGAAATGAACGCCATTCTGGACAGTCACCTTAAATTCTCCAGCGCCATTTTCCGCATTGTCCAAAACAGCTGCCGCAGTTTTAACACCGGCAGCCACACTTTGCGTCAACGCGGACTCACCGCCCAGTGCCGCCAGTTCTTCCGTCAGTTTTTCGTCAAAGGGCGCCCGGTGTCCGCCCTGCCCCGGCAAAAATACCGGGTCAGCGTCATTTACATTGCCGTTGTACCTGACCGGCACATCCACATCGGGAAACATACCCGTTTCAAAGCTGCGCGCCGTAGCAATGGTACGCTGGAAGGCATTTGCATAAAAGAGAATATCCCTTGCCCCGGGCTGATAACCAGCGGGGAATAATTCTTCCTTTTGGAAGTACAGGCGGCAATAGGCGCCCATCTTTTCCTCGATTTGTGCGCCATGGGCAGTAAGCTCACCGCCCTTCACGCCAAAATCGTGCCATTGGTGCTCAGTAATCTTGCCTAGTTTCTCCGCATTAGCCAGCGGTGCCCGGATATTGTGCCGGGACAGGACGATAACCTGTGCCAAATGATATTTGCTGTGAAACGCATCCTGCGGCACAGCTTCCACCAACTGGCCGGCAGCCGCAAGCCACAATGCCGCCAGCAATAAAAATAGTTTTCGCCAAACCATCATGATCCTCCTAAGCAGTCTTAGCTGCCTGTTCTGTTAAAACGGACTTAATCGCGCCCGTAGGACATTTGGCAAGGCAGGTTGCTTCGGGACAATCCTTGCACTTGCTGCTGTCCACTACCGCGACAAAGTTATCAATCTTAATGGCACCCTGGCTGCAATTGCGCATACACAGGCCGCAGCCAATGCAGGCATTCTTGCAGAGTTTCTTGGCTGCCGGGCCTTTATCGTGGGAGCTGCACAGGACCTCCACAGGGTCGTTAAAACCTTTCAGGGTCAAAATCGCCTGCGGGCAGGTTGCCACGCACTTGCCACAGCCGGTACAGATATCCTTGTCCACCACAGGCAGGCCGTCAGCACCCATGCTCATGGCACCAAAGGGGCAGGCCTTGACGCAGTTTCCAAAGCCGATACAGCCGAACTTGCAACCCTTTGGTCCACCCTGAATGAGTTTGGCCGCCGCACAGTCCGGCACGCCCTCGTAATGGGCCGCCATAGCGGCAGCGGTTTTCGTGCCGCGACATTTGAGCGTGGCATACTTCGGCTCGGTCACTTCGGCTTTTTTGCCGGTAAGTTCGGCAACTTTAGCCGCCACCGCCGCCTTGCCCGGCACGCAAAGATTCGGGGCAACGGTCGGGTCTTCGACCACAGCTTCCGCGTATTTTGCACAGCCCGCAAAACCACAGGCGCCGCACTGCCCTTTGGGAAGAATTTCCTCCACCTCGTTAATCAGCGGATTCACCGCCATATAGAATTTCTTATCCGCCAATGCCAGTACGATGCCGAAGAACAGACCGACACCGACCAGCACGACGATAATCATCATTGCTTTTTCCATTTATTTCCACCTCATCCGATATCTCTTGAAGGGAATGAATATATTCCAAGACCAGCCTCTTATAAATTGCAGTTTATCGATGTTATTGCGAGATTGATTTTAGTTGTTACAGCTCAGTGGGGGCGGAGGTGGTAATACTTTTCGCCGTTGCACTGAATGA
>CADAAS010000183.1 GCA_902785885.1 Pseudoselenomonas ruminantium | reverse complement strand
CTTGTGGGAGGGAGAACGTGTAAGTCGAACTGGTTACGGCTAGGCCGCAGTGTTCAGCGAACCAAGAATCCCCTGCCTTTAGGCATGGGGAGTGTCAACAATGCTCAAAAAGCATGAATAAAAATGTAAAATAGGTATTAGACAGGTAAATGTCCTAAAGCTATACTATAAGCAAGTCAAGCAGTTGTTTACATCGAAGGAGAAAATGGCATGAAAAACATGGGCAGGAAACTTGTCGCCGCAGTTTGCGGAGCAGCGTTTTTGGCAGCGAATATGATGCCGGTGATGGCAGCAAATCAGGAAGGAGAAAAAAATATGGCAAAGAAAATCGTACAGACAGCAGGACGGGATGCGTTGGGGGAATTTGCACCGGATTTTGCCCGTTACAATGATGATATTTTATTTGGTGAGGTGTGGTCGCGAAATGATATTCTTTCCCTGCATGACCGCAGCCTGATTACGATTTCCGCATTAGTGGCCAGCGGCATTATTGACAGTTCGTTGAAGTACCATATCCAGACCGCAAAAGCCAATGGCGTGACACAGGCGGAAATGGTCGAAGCTATCACGCAGTTGGGCTTCTATGCAGGCTGGCCGAAGGCTTGGGCGGCTTTCCGTATGGCAAAGGAAGTTTACGAGGCCAAGTAAGCGCATGGAATATTTTCCGGACACAGGAATGAAGAATGTATTGAAAAAAGGCGTACTGTTCTGTTGGGGAAATCCGTGATTTTGTAAACCGGCATTTGCAAAAATAAATAAGGAAAAACGATAAAGTGGAAAGCACAGAATTTCGCGTCATGCGGGCGTGAGATTCTGTGCTTTCCGCTTTTTTTGCCTATGGCAAAATTTGCCTATTGGCGGTATAATCGTATAGTGTGAAAAAATGACCAATCCATAAGGAGGATGTCATGCGGAATAAGATTTTGCAAATCCTGCGGGAAAGCAGGGATAACTATATATCCGGCGAGGAAATGGCAGACCGATTGGGCGTTTCCCGGACGGCGGTCTGGAAGCATATCAAGGAAATGCGGGCGCAGGGCTACGATATCGAAAGTCATGCCCGCAAAGGCTATGTGCTGAAAGAAACGCCGGATGCGCTGCTGTCTGGAGAAATCGCTCACGATTTGCAGACAAGCGTTATCGGGCAGAACATCATCTGTCATGAGGAAATTGACTCCACCAACAACGAAGCCAAACGGCTGGCGCGTGAGGGCGCAGCAGAGGGGACAGTTGTGGTGGCCGAATGTCAGACCGGGGGCAAGGGCCGGCTCGAACGCCAGTTCTTTTCGCCCAAGGGCAAGGGCATTTGGTTTTCCGTCATTCTGCGGCCAAAGTTTTTGCCGCAGGAAGCGCCGAAATGCACGCTGATGGCAGCGGTGGCCGTGGCCAGAGCCATGGAGGTGTTTGGTCTTGAGCCGGGCATCAAATGGCCCAATGACCTGCTTTATGAGAATAAAAAACTCGTGGGCATCTTGACGGAAATGAGTGCTGAGATGGACGGCATCAATTACATCGTCATCGGCACGGGTATCAACGTCAATATTGACCAGTCAGAATTTCCCGAGGATATTCGCGACGTGGCAGCATCGCTGTGCATGATGAAAGGCGAACCTTTGTCCCGTGTGAAGTTCTTTCAGGCTGTGCTCAGGGCTATGGATGATTTATATGCGCAGGTGCAGGCGCAGGGCTTTGCGCCGGTTCTGCAGGAATGGCGCAAGTACAGCATCACGCTCGGGCAGGAAGTCAAGGTTATCGGCGTGCGGGACGGCGAGGTTTATTTCGGCAAGGCGGCCGATATTGATGAAGACGGCGCTTTGCTCGTGGATACGGAAGAAGGCCGGAAAAAAGTGTTGGCCGGTGACGTATCCATTCGTCCCCGCAGTGGCAAGTGGTAAATGAATTTTATTAGGAGGAAATCCTTTGTTATTAGTTTTGGATATCGGCAATAGCAATATTGTCATGGGCACCTATGAAGGCAAGAAGTTGATGAAGCACTGGCGTATTTCCACGGACAGGCAGAAGACCGGGGATGAATATGGCATGTTGATGAATGATTTGTTCCGCTATCAGGGCATCAGCATGAGCGATATTCATGCGATTATCATTTCCTCGGTTGTGCCGCCGCTCGTGGTGCCGATGGTCAAGATGTGTGAGCGTTACTTCCACTTAAAGCCGCTGGTCGTAGGCCCCGGCATTAAGACGGGCATTAAGCTGCACTACGAAAATCCCCGTTCCATTGGTGCTGACCGTATCGTGAACGTGGTTGGCGCTTATGAGCAGTATGGCGGCCCGCTGATTGTCATTGATATCGGTACGGCGACCACCTATGATGTGGTGGGCGATGACGGCGACTTTATGGGCGGCGTGATTGCGCCCGGTATCGGCACGAGCGCCGATGCCCTGTTCCAGACGGCGGCGCAGCTGCCGCGTATCGAGCTGGTTCCGCCCCGACAGATTATCTGCCGCAATACCATTCAGGGCATGCAGGCAGGGATTATCTTCGGCTATGTAGGCCAGATTGACGAAATTGTGCGCCGCATCAAGGCCGAGTTCGGCAAGGACATGAAGGTTATCGCCACGGGCGGCCTGGCCCGCATGATTGCCAAGGAATCCTCGACCATCGACAAGGTTGACCACTTCCTGACACTCACGGGCCTGCAGGCACTCTACGAGCGCAATGCCGACAAGCGCGAACCGGCTGAGAGGAACGCTTAAAACATGCAGATAGGAAAGTTTACATTCAACGAGCCGGTATTTTTGGCGCCCATGGCCGGTGTTACGGACACGGCCTACCGCATTATCGCCCACGATATGGGCTGTCCGCTCTGCTATGCGGAAATGGTGAGCTCGCAGGGCATTCACTTCCGCAATGAGCGCACGCTGACCATGCTGGAATCGGAGCCGGGCGAACGCCCTTTGGCCATGCAGATTTTTGCCAATACGCCGGAAATGGCGGCGGAAGCGGCAAAATACGTGGAAGATTTGGGCACGGCGGATATTCTGGACTTCAATATGGGCTGTCCCGCGCCGAAAATCGTTAAGAACGGCGAAGGCTCGGCGCTGATGCGTGACCCGGACAAGGCGTATGCCATTCTTTCGGCTATCCGCAAGGTCGTGAAGATGCCCTTTACGGTGAAAATGCGCAAGGGTTGGGATGACGACCATGTAAATGTATTGGAAATCGCCAAAATCGCCGAGGCGGCAGGCGTTGATGCCATTGCCGTCCATGGTCGCACCCGCGAGCAGTTTTACAGCGGCAAGGCGGATTGGGATATCATCGCTGAGGTCAAAAAGACGGTCAAGGTACCGGTCATTGCCAATGGTGATGTGCGCACCTGTCAGGACCTGCAAAAGATTCTTGACGTTACCGGCGCGGACGGCGTGATGATTGGCCGCGGCGCCCAGGGAAATCCCTGGATTTTCAAGCAGCTAACCCATTTCCTGCGCACGGGCGAAGTCCTGCCCAAGCCGACCATGCAGGAGCGGGCGGAGGTCATTATCCGTCATTTGGATTTGCTCTTAAAATACAAGGGCGATTATATCGGTCCGCGGGAAATGCGCAAGCATGCCACCTGGTATACGCGCGGCATAACCCATGGCGCCATTCTCCGCGATAAATTCAACAAGGCCGAAAAACGTGAGGATTTTATCGACATAATCGACAAATATTTGTTAAAGTCGTCCCTTTGAGGGGGCGACGAAGTCGCGGGAGTCCGGGGGGCTCCCCGGGTAGTAGCCCCGTAAGGGGCGGATGAGGTGGAATTTTGAGGAGGTTTATCCATGAGTGAAGAAAAAAAAGACTCCCTCTGGAGCCAGTACAGCGATGCAGAAAAACAGGAACTGGAAGCCCTGAATAAAGGCTATCGGGAATTTTTGACCACCTGCAAGACTGAGCGGGAAAGCGTCAAGGAAGCGGTAAAACAGGCGGAAGCTGCCGGCTATCGCAATTTGACGGACATCATCAAGAGTGGCGAAAAACTCACGGCAGGTGCCAAGGTCTATGCCGTCAATATGGAAAAAGCACTGGTGCTCTTTAATATTGGTACGGAACCGCTGGAACAGGGCATGAATATCTTAGGTGCCCATATCGACACCTGCCGTCTCGATGTCAAGCAGAATCCCCTTTATGAAGATGGCGGCCTGGCTTACTTGGATACGCATTACTATGGCGGCATCAAGAAGTATCAGTGGGTGACGATTCCGCTGGCTATGCATGGTGTCGTGGCGAAAAAAGACGGCTCCGTGGTGGAAATCTGCATCGGTGAGGATGAAAGCGACCCCGTGTTCTGCGTTACGGATTTGCTTATCCACCTTTCGCAGGAACAGATGAAGAAAAATGCCGCCAAGGTTATCGAAGGCGAAAGCCTTGATATTCTCGTGGGCAACTATCCGCTGAAAAAGGAGGACAAGGAAAGCGTCAAGGATGGTGTCCTGCAGCTGATT
>CADAAS010000182.1:2333-9524 GCA_902785885.1 Pseudoselenomonas ruminantium | reverse complement strand
AATTAAAGGAAGCTGTGGAATTTGCCCATGCGCGCGCCAAAAAGGTCTATGTGACGGTCAATATCTTCCCGCATAACAGCGATATGGAAAAACTGCCGGATTATCTGCGCTACTTGCAGGAAATTAACGTAGATGCCCTGCTCGTGGCTGATTTGGGCGTATTTATGCTCTGCCGCAAGCTGATTCCCAATATGGAACTCCACATCAGCACGCAGGCGAATAACACCAACTGGGCGACGGTCAATGCCTGGAAGGAGTTGGGGGCCAAGCGCGTGGTGCTGGCCCGCGAAATGAGCCTCAAGGAAATCCGTGAAATCCGTGAGAAATGTGATGTGGACTTGGAAATGTTTATGCATGGGGCCATGTGCATTTCCTATTCCGGCCGCTGCCTGCTGTCCAATTACTTTACGGGACGTGATTCCAACCGCGGCAGCTGTGCGCAGTCCTGCCGCTGGAAGTATGCGCTGGTTGAGGAAACCCGTCCGGGCAAATACTTTCCCATTGAGGAAGATGACCGGGGCACGTATATCATGAACTCCAAGGATATGTGCCTGATGCCGCATATCAAAGACGTTATCGAAAGCGGCGTGGACAGCCTGAAAATCGAAGGCCGCATGAAAAGTGTTCACTACGCTGCCAGTGTCACGAAGGCTTACCGGCTGGCTATTGACAGCTACTTTGCCGACCCGGAGAATTTCATGGTTAAAAAGGAATGGATGGACGAGCTCGAAAAGGTTTCCCATCGGGCTTATACCACGGGATTCTACTATCATCAGCCTGATGCGGATGACCAGATTTACGGCAAGACGTCCTATGACCAGACCTCCGATTTCGTGGGGCTGGTGCGTTCGTATGATGCGGCAACTGGTTACGCTGTCGTGGAACAGCGTAACAATATGAAAGTGGGGCAGGAGATTGAAGTCTTCCAGCCCACAGGGTCGCTTTACCGGCAGAAGATTACTTCGATGATTGACAATGAGACCAATGAGGAAATCTCGGTGGCACCGCATCCGCAGCAGATTATTCGCATGAAGATGGAACAGCCGGTGGAGGAATATACAATCTTGCGGCGGGATGTTGTGAAGTGATGTTGTACCGTTGAAGGCGCGCGGCGGGGGCAGTCGCCATCGCCCGCTAAGGCAGGGAGCTAAACTTGTTTTTTCCCTTAATTACGTATCGTGAAAAGCAAAAACTCGTGTTGCTCAAACAGTATGCTTTTCACGATAGGATAGCGGTATGGAAAAAAACAAGTTCTAACGGTTTACATTAGTCTGCGAAAATAGTACAATATAGCTTGATATTTGTAATGTTGCAACTTGGAGGAGGTAATTATCATGGCAGATTTGGTTCGTTATTTTGGCACGGCTACAGGCAGGGTGCAGGGCGTGGGCTTTCGGATGTTTGTACAGCAGAATGCAATGGAACTGGGCATTACCGGCTGGGTGAAGAATATGTCTGACGGCACAGTGACCATGGAGTTACAGGGGACGCAGGCAGCCATTGACCGTTTGGAGGCTATTATCCGCGAGGGTAATTACTTTATCAAGGTGCAGAGTTTTGGCTTGGAAGTTCGTGATGTTGTGGCTGCGGAACAGCGTTTTGAAATTCACTATTAAGGAGGCGGACAGATGCACAAAGTATTGGTATTAAATGGGCCGAATCTTAATCTTTTGGGAACGCGCGAGCCGGAGATTTACGGCAGCACCACTTTGCAGGACATTGAAGAGATGCTGCAAAAGCGAGGGCAGGAGGCAGGCATCGAAGTTGACTGTTTCCAGTCCAATCACGAGGGCGTGCTGGTGGCCAAGATTCAGGCGGCGCGCGGCGTGTATGACTATATCATCTTCAATGCGGCGGCGTTTACCCATTACAGTATTGCCCTGCGGGATGCCATTGCGGCGGTGGAAGTGCCGCTTATCGAGGTGCATATCTCGAATATCCACAAGCGGGAGGAATTCCGGCATAATTCGGTGCTGGCGCCGGTGGCTATGGGACAGATTTGCGGCTTGGGCGTGGAGAGTTACTTGGCAGCGCTCGAAGCCATTATCTATAAATTGAAGAAATAAGTTTATCAGGAGTTGACCCATTTATGAAGGAAAGTCGTTTGCAGGCGTTACGCGCTGTATTAGCTGAAAAAGGTTTGGATGCAGTAATCATTACGAAGTATGTGAACCTGCATTATTTCAGTGGTTTCCGCGGTGATGACACCACGTTGGTTATTGGTATGAATGATGCCATGCTGATTACAGACAGCCGTTATACGGAGCAGGCCGGTCAGCAGGCGCCGCTTTTTGAGATTGTGGAACAGAAAGATGGTCTGCTGGCAAAGACTGCCGAGTGCGTGAAGAAGATTGGTGCCAAGAAGGTTGGCTTTGAAGGCAATGCCATCATTTATGATTATTACGCGAAACTCGGCGAATTGCTGGATGGCTGTGAATTCAATACGCCGTTGAAGCTGGATACCCTGCGCCAGATTAAGGATGCCGAGGAAATTGCCAATATCCGCAAGGCGTGCGAGATTGTGGATGTTGCTTTCGCCGACATGCTGACCTATATCCGTCCGGGCATGACGGAAGTGCAGGCGGCGGCGCATTTGGAAAACTGCATGCGCGAAAACGGCTCGGAAGGCCCGTCCTTCACCACGATTATGGCATCCGGCGTGCGTGGTGCGTGGCAGTCTGCCGCATGGCATTGCCACGGACAAGGTCATCAATGAAGGCGAGTTTGTCACCATGGACTTTGGTGCGTTCTTTGGCGGTTATGCTTCGGATATCACCCGTACTATCTGTATGGGCAAGGCTGATGAAAAACAGCGCAAGATTTATAAGGCTGTTTTGGAATCCCAGCTCCTGGGCTTGAACAAGATTAAGCCGGGCGTATCGGGCAAATCCGTCCACGAAGCGGTGCAGGCAAATTTGGCGAAATACGATTTAGCGCAGTATTTTGGCCATGGTTTAGGGCACAGCCTTGGTTTGGAAATCCATGAAGAACCGCGCCTGTCCTTGAAGAGCACCTGTGAAGCTTTGCAGCCCGGGATGTTGGTGACGGATGAACCGGGCGTATATCTGCCGGGCTGGGGCGGCTTGCGCATCGAAGATACGGTGCTCGTGACGGAAACGGGGTGTGAACCGCTGACCAAGGCTCCAAAAGAACTTATTGAACTTGGTGTGCGGTAAGTAAAGTACAATGGGGAGGTTTTTCCATGAGAATTGCTAAGCTGTTTATGCCGCTTTTGGCTGTAATGCTCGTGTGTTCCTCTGCGGCTTTTGCCGCCGAAGAACCGGTTTTGGCTGTTGATGGCCGGGGCAGTGCGTCGATTGCCCCTGACCAGGCAGTAGTAACGGTGGGAGTGGTATCCCGTGCCCGCAGTGCCTCGCAGGCGCAGGCGGAAAATGCGCAGAAAAGCATTGCGATTACACAGGCGTTGAAGCAGTTGGGGGTGGCTGGCAGTGATATCAAGAGCCAGAACTTTTCCTTCCAGCCGGATTATCGCACGGATGACCGCAGTCATACGATAAGCGGTTATACGGCCAGCCACTATCTGCAGATTAATGTCCGCGACATTGCCAAGGCGGGAAAAATCGTCGATACGGCCTTGCAGTCCGGTGCCAACGAAGTCCATTCCCTGCGTTTTTCCGTCAGCAATCAAAGTGCTGTCCGCAAGGAAGCCTTGGGCAAGGCGATAAATGATGCCCGCAACAAAGCGGATATTATTGCCCAAGGGCTGGGCTGCCGGATTATCGGCATTAAGAGTGTGTCGGAAAGCACAGGTTCTATCGAATCCCGCTCCTATAACATGAATATGCTGGCTGCAGCCAAGGCAGTTGATACGAGCTTTGAACCGGGCGTGTTGACGTTAGATGCCAATGTACATATTGAATATCTGCTGAGCCGAGCTATGTGAATATTGTAGTTCAAAAATAAAAAATGATTGTAAAATTATACACATAATTTTACAATTGTGTATATATTTCTTGACATAAAGCCTCTTAAATGTTAACTTTTAGGTGAGAATGTTAACAAAGGAGGCTTTTTGTATGGAATTTTTTCCGTGTTATGGTGATGTCGAGAAATTGCAGTTGACCGGTGAATATGATATTGTGCCAGTCAGCTGTGAACTGTTGGCGGATTTTATCACCCCCATTGAGGCTTTGCGCATTTTGAAGAATACGAGCGAGCATTGTTATCTGCTTGAATCAGCTCAGGCTAGTGAAAAATGGGGACGCTATACATTTTTGGGCTTTGAGCCGCGGTTGGAAATCACCTGTCTTGATGGGGAGTTCAAAGCAGGTGAAAAATCGCTGCCGGGAGCTGACCCAGCAAAGGAAATCCGCAAAATCCTGGCAGAATACCGCAGCCCGCGCTTTTCCCAATTGCCTCCGTTTACTGGCGGTCTGGTCGGTTACTTTGCCTATGATTTTATCGATTACAGCGAGCCTAAGGCGAAAGTGCATGTAGACGACACGGAAAAATTCCGCGATGTTGACCTGATGCTCTTTGATAAGGTCATTGCCTTTGACCATGTGCGCCAAAAGATTGTGCTGATGGTCAATATGTTCTTAAAAGATGGTGAGCATGGGTATCAGCAGGCTGCCGCTGAATTGCGCCGCATGGCAAAATTGCTGCGCTGCGGGCAAAAGGCGAAGAATTTGGCCGGAAGGTTGTTGGGTGAAGTTCAGCCGCTTTTCTCTAAAGAACAATTTTGTGCTATGGTCGAGAAGGCCAAACATCATATCCATGAGGGCGACATTTTCCAGATTGTGCTTTCCAATCGGCTGGCGGCACCGTTTAAGGGGAGTTTGCTCAATACTTATCGGGTGCTGCGGACGGTTAATCCGTCACCTTATATGTTCTATTTTTCTGGCTTGGATGTGGAGGTAGCCGGCGCGTCGCCGGAAACCTTGGTCAAACTAGAGGACGGCATTCTGCATACCTTCCCTCTGGCCGGTACCCGCCCGCGAGGAAAAAATGCTGCTGAAGACAAGGCTTTGGAGCAGGAACTTTTAGCGGATGAAAAGGAACTGGCCGAACACAATATGCTGGTGGACTTGGGGCGCAACGATTTGGGCAAAATCAGCGAATTCGGTTCAGTAGAGGTGGAAAAACTGCATTCCATTGAGCGTTATTCTCATGTCATGCATATTGGCTCCACCGTGCGGGGCAAAATCCGTCCGGATAAAGATGCTCTCGATGCCATTGCCGCAGTTTTGCCCGCGGGGACGCTGTCCGGGGCACCAAAAATTCGTGCCTGCCAGCTGATTGGTGAACTGGAGAATAATAAGCGGGGCATTTATGGCGGGGCCATCGGTTATATTGACTTTACCGGCAATATGGATACCTGCATTGCTATCCGCATTGCCTACAAGAAAAACGGGCAGGTCTTCGTCCGGAGCGGTGCGGGAATTGTGGCCGATTCCAACCCAGAGAAGGAGTATCAAGAATGCATCAACAAGGCCAAGGCTGTTGTGCGTTCCCTGGAATATGCGGAGGATGGTGAGCTATGATTTTACTGGTGGATAATTACGATAGTTTTTCCTACAACCTTTATCAGCTTATCGGCAGCATTGAGCCGGATATTCGCGTTATCCGTAATGACGAATTGACCGTGGCAGAGATTGAAGCCCTGCAGCCTGAGCGCATTATCCTGTCCCCAGGACCGGGACGGCCGGAAGACGCTGGCAATATTATGGAAATCGCTACGATATTAGGGCCAAAAATTCCTACTTTAGGTGTATGCCTGGGGCATCAGGCGATTTGCGCGGCTTTTGGCGGTGTCGTGACTTATGCTAAGGAACTTATGCACGGCAAGCAGTCCGCTGTTCATTTTACAGAAGATTGTCCTCTTTTTAAGGATTGCCCGCAGGATATGCCGGTAGCCCGCTATCATTCGTTGGCGGCAGAGGCGGACACATTGCCGGATTGTCTGCAGGTTACCGCAAGAACCGCAGATGGAGAAGTGATGGCGGTGCAGCATAAGGATTATCCTGTTTACGGTGTGCAGTTTCACCCAGAGTCCATTATGACGCCAAATGGCAAGACCATTTTAACAAATTTCATAAAATCCTAAGGCGTTACCGTAAAAAATAGGCACTGTGACAAATGCAAGTTCTCCACAGTGTCTATTTTCGTGTATAATGAAGTATGAAGATTCTTATTGAAGACAGGAGGTTAGAAATGCGTTTGTTAAAAAAGAGCTTGCTAACAGCAGTGGTTATGTTTATATGCTGGACAAGCAGTCTGTATGCTAAGCCTTTGGCTGTAGTTCAGGAAAGCAATCTATGTGGTGTGATCGATAATCAGGGAAATTTTATCGTACCATTGGGGTATGACCGAATAGTGCCATGGTCAAATGGAGCGTTGATGGTGAAGAAAGGGGATAATTGTGGTGTCCTGGGGGCAGACGGGAAAGTAATTGTGCCAATAGAATATCTGAATATCCTAATCCCCAGTCATGGAAATACCTATCTAGTTGAAAATAATGAAGCGCATTGGGGCGTATACAGTGCGGATGGAAAGATGCTTTTGCCCACTGTTTATGATGAAGTAACAGCGGTTGACAAGGGGAATACATGCTTTGCAGTCCGTCAGGGGACGGTATGGAAATTTATCCATAGCGATGGCTCGGCAGCCAGTAATGAAGAATTTGACTATATTGGAGAATTTAGTGAAGACGGTTTGGCTGTCGTAAGACAGAAAGATAAATGGGGTTATGCAGCATTGCCGGGGAAAATTGCAATCAGTCCACAGTTTGAAGGTGCGCAGAATTTTTCCGGTGGACTGGCTGCTGTAAAGCAGCAGGGCAAGTGGGGCTTTATTGATGAGCATGGCATTGTTAAAATAACACCGCAATTTGCTGAGGTATATTCCGGCTTTTCTGAAGGCTTGGCCGCAGTGCTGTCGTCTAACGGTAAAGGCTATATCGATAAGCATGGGAATTTGCTGATACCGCGTGACTCGCGCTATATTGGGCCATTTAAAAATGGCGTGGCGGAAATTCGTGAAGTAAAGAAGAAACTGAATGTGTGGAGCTCATTGGCCTATGGGGCAAGCATCGCTTTGGGCGGTATAGGCTTGCCACCTAAAAATGCGTTGAAGAGTAACGAAAAACGAGGATTTATCAATCGGCAGGGGAAGGAAATCGTGCCGACTGGTTATGATGAGGTACTGCCTTTTACTGATGATATGGCACTG